>JAJPXL010000003.1 GCA_021205455.1 Clostridiales bacterium | reverse complement strand
AAATGGGGCCCCCGGAGGGAACAAACGTTGTTCATTGAAAGAACCTTGTCTAAGGAACGACCCCTCCGCCTCCTTCGGAGGCACCTCCCCTTTCAGGGGCGGCAAGGAGTTGTGGGAATCGCCACGTCAACAGCCCCTGGGCGGCCAAGGGCCGCCCACGCTCTTACCGCACCCCCATAGCTCGGGAAATAACGATTTTCTGGGCCTCCGAGGTGCCCTCGTAAATCTCCGTCACCTTGGCGTCCCGCATCATCCGCTCGATGGGGTAGGCCCTGGTGTAGCCGTAGCCGCCAAAGAGCTGGAGGCAGGCCCGGGTCACCTCGTTGGCGTTCTCCGAGGCGAACAGCTTCGCCATGGCCGCCTCCTTGCCGAAGGGCTTGCCCCCGTCCCGCAGGGCGGCGGCCCGCCAGGCCATCAGCCGGGCGGCGTCCGTCTTGGTTTGCAGGGAGGCCAGCACGAACTGGGTGTTCTGGAACTGGGAGATGCGCCTGCCGAACTGCACCCGCTGGCTGACGTACTCCTTCGTCTGGTCAATGGCCCCCTGGGCGATGCCCACCGACTGGGTGGCGATGCCGATGCGGCCGCAGTCCAGCCCGGACAGGGCAATCTTCATGCCCTCGCCCTCCCGGCCCAGCCGGTCGCTGGCGGGCACCCGGCAGTCCTGCAAAATCACCTCGCAGGTGGCGCTGGCGTGGAGGCCCATCTTCTCCTCCGGCGGGCCGACGGTGAGGCCGGGGTTGTCGGCGCTGACTAAAAAGGCGGTGATGCCCTTCGTGCCCTTCGAGCGGTCGGTGGAGGCCAGGATGATATATAGCCCCGCGTGGCCCGCGTTGGTGATGAAGGTCTTGCTGCCGTTCAGGACATAGTCCGCCCCGTCCCGGACGGCCATGGTGCTGACGGTGGCGGCGTCGGTGCCGGCGTCCGGCTCCGTCAGGGCGAAGGAACAGAGGGTGTCCCGGTTCATCCGGGGGAGCCACTGGGCCTTCTGCGCCTCCGTGCCGAACCGGTTCAGGAGGTACATACACAGCCCGCCGTGGACGGAGGTGATGACCGCTGTGGAGGCGCAGCACTTCGCCAGCTCCTCCAGCATCAGGACGTAGCTCACCGTGTCCCCCCCTGCGCCGCCGTACTCTTTGGGGCAGCAGATGCCGAAGAAGCCGTAGCGGAACAGCTTGTCCACCGTCTCCTGGGGAAAGCGGCTGTCTCTGTCGATCTCCGCCGCGATGGGGGCCACCTCGTTCTGGGCGAAGTCACGGGCCAGCTTCTGCACCAGCTGTTGTTCGGGGGTCAGGTCAAACAACAATTTTCTTTCCCCCCTCGTAGCGGTAGAAGCCCCGGCCGACCTTCTTCCCCAGCCAGCCTGCGTCCACATAGTTCTGGAGCAGGGGGCAGGGATGGTACTTCTCCTGGCCGAAGCCCTCGTAAATCACCTGCTGAATGGACAGCACCGTATCCAGCCCGATGAGGTCCGCCGTCTCCAGCGGCCCCATGGGGTGGTTCATGCCGTAGCGCATCACGTTGTCGATGCCCTCCACTGTGGCGGTGCCGTCGTACAGGCACCAGATGGCCTCGTTGATGAGGGCCTGGAGCACCCGGTTGGAGACGAAGCCGGGCACGTCCCGCACCTCCACCGCCACCTTGCCCAGTTCACGGGCCAGGATGGTGACCTGCTTCATGGTGTCCTTGCTGGTGGCAAGGCCGGGAATGATCTCCACCAGCTTCATCACGGGGACCGGATTCATAAAGTGCATCCCCACCACCTTCTCCGGCCGGTGGGTGTAGGAGGCCAGCCGCGTGATGGGCAAAGAGGAGGTGTTGCTGGCGAAGATGCAGCTGCCCTGGCAGATGTCGTCCAGCTCCTTCAAGACGGAGCCCTTCAGCGCCTCGTCCTCGGCCAGAGCCTCAAACACCATGTCGCACCGCTCCGCGTCCCGGAGGCTGTGGGAGGCGTGGACATCCTTCAGCACATGGGCCACGCTCTCCTCCGTCCGGCGGCCCTTGGCCACCGCCCGTTTCAGCCGCTCGGCAATGTTGCGGATGCCCTGCTCCGGGGCGGTATGGTCCAGATTATTCAGCAGGGTAATATGGCCGGCCTCCGCCATCACCTGGGCGATGCCCTGGCCCATCTGTCCTGCGCCGATCACCATGATTCTCATAGTCCGTTCTCCTGTTCCACCTGATATGGTCGTTATTCCACCGTAATCCAGACGGCGTCGCCCTGGCCCATGCCGGAGCAGATGGCGCACACGCCGCTGTGCTGGCCCCGGCGCTTCAGCTCCCAAATCATGGTCATCAGCACTCTGGCCCCGGTGGCCCCGATGGGATGGCCCACCGCCACAGCGCCGCCGTTGACGTTCACCTTTTCGTCCATCTCATCCCAGCTCATGCCCAGGATTTTCAGGCCGCTGACCAGGGGGACGGCGGCGAATGCCTCGTTGATTTCCATCACGTCAAAGTCGTTCAGTGTCAGGCCGTACTTGTCCATCAGGGCCTGGATGGACAGGCCCGGCACCGTGGAGATATAGCGTGACTCCCGGGACACCTGGGCATAGCCCCGGATGGTGGCCAGCACCGGCACGCCCAGCGCCTCGGCATGGCTCCGGCTCATCACCACCACGGCGGACGCGCCGTCATTGGTGCCGGGGGCGTTGCCTGCGGTGATGGCCCCGTCGGGAACGAACAGGGGCTTCAGCTTTGCCAGCCCCTCCATGGTGGTGCCGGGGCGGGGAGCCTCGTCTTTGGAGACGGTGACGGTACCCTTCCGCTGCCGGACCTCCACGGGGAAGCGCTCGTCGTCAAAGGCGCCCTTTTCCTCGCCCTCGGCCCACTTCTGCTGGCTGCGGACAGCCCAGCGGTCCATCTCCTCCCGGGTGACGCCGTACTCCGTAGCCACCTGGCCGCCGATGACCGCCATATGGACGTCGTTCTCCGGACACCAAAGCCCGTCCTTCACCATGGAGTCCACCATCTTGCCGTCGAACATCCGCTGGCCCCAGCGGGCAGAGGGCAGCAGATAGGGGGCGTTGGACATGGACTCCATGCCCCCCGCCACGATGGTCTGGGCGTCCCCGGCCTTGATGATTTGGGCGGCCAGCTCCACCGCCTTCAGGGCGCTGCCGCACACCTTATTGATGGTGAAGGAGGGGACGTTGTGGGGGATGCCGCCCTTGATGGCTGCCTGCCGGGCGGGCACCTGCCCCACCCCTGCGGGCACTACAATGCCCATAATGGACTCGTCCACCATGTCGCCGGTGATCTGCGCCCGGGAAAGGGCCTCTTTGATGGCCATGCCGCCCAGCTCCGGGGCCTGATAGCTCGCCAATGCGCCGCCAAACTTGCCGAACGGCGTCCGCGCCGCGCTTACAATTACGATTTCTTCCATACTGCCCTCCAGGTCAATGGTGCGCTGCGGTTCGAACCCTCCTGCAGCGTCCTGTTCTAGTTTTCTTCTCTAGGTTACATCGTCTTGTTCCATTTGTCAAGGGATAATTAGCTGTTTTTTACAGCCGTTCCTCAGCCCTCCGGTGTGGCTTCCGCCGAAGTCTGTTCAGACCCTCCGCTATCGGCGCTTCCTCCGCTGGAGGCGCCCTGGTCAGAGCCGCTGCTGTCGCTGCCCTGGCTCTCCGTCTCACTGCCGGAGTTGGTGGATGCTTCGCCTCCCGTCGAGCCGCCGGCATCGCTTCCGCCGGAGCTCTCCGTCTCACTGCCGGAGTTGGTGGATGCTTCGCCTCCCGTCGAGCCGCCGGCATCGCTTCCGCCGGAGCTCTCCGTGCTGCCGGAGCTGCCTGACTGCTGAGTGGTGTCAGAATTGTCGGAGCTGTCAGAGGAGCCGGTGCTGTCGGACTGCCCGGAGTTATCTGAGCTGTTTGTATCCTTCTTGCTGTCGGAGGACTTCTCCCCCTCGCAGGTGCCTTCCGCCTGGTACTCCTCCACGGTTTTCAGGCTCTCCTTGATGTTGGCCTCGGCTGCTGCGCCCGTCCGGGTGTAGTCCAGCGCCACCACCTTTTTCGTGGATTTGCAGTTGCTGCCTGCAATTTTCCCGCTGGACTTGCAGATGGTCAGGTAGGTGTGTACCGTGCAGGCGGTGGTCGGCTCGTCCCCCTTGACGTAGGTGCCGGTGGCTACGCACCCGGCCTCCCGGCAGGCGTCTGTAGGGATTCCGCCGGAGGCGGTACAGTACTCCGCCGTCACCGTCTCCACGTCGTAGGTCATCTCCTCCGGCGTCTCCTGCTCACAGATCAGGGACATGATCTCCTGCCAGATCTCGGTGGAGGGGTTGCCGGAATAGCTGATCTTCTCCTGCGTGTCATAGCCGCTCCAGACGGCGGCGGTGTAGTCGCTGCTGTAGCCGCAGAACCACCGGTCATAGTCGTTGGTGGTGGTACCGGTCTTGCCTGCCACATCAACGCCGCTGATGTTGGCGACGCCGTAGGCGGTGCCGTCCGGGTCCTCAATCACGGCCCGAAGCATCTCCGTGATATAGTAGCAGGTGCTCTCGCTGAGGACGGCGCTGGCGGAGGCGGTGCCGCTGACGGTGACAACGCCGTCCGCGTCCACATCCGCCGTGTAGCCGTCGGTGGCCAGGATGATGTTCCCCTGGGCGTCCAGCACCACGGTATAGAGGTAGGGGGAGGTATAGCTGCCGCCCCTGGGGAAGGTGGCGTAAGCCGCAGCCATCTCGTAGGTGGAGACGCCTCTGGTCTGGCCGCCCAGGGCCAGGGGGGCGTAGTCCAGGTCTTCCTCCTCCAGGCTGGTGATGCCAAAGCGCTCCGTCAGGTAGTCATAAGCCGTCTGAATCCCCTCTTTGTCCAGCACTTTCACCGCCAGGGTGTTCAGAGACTCCACCATGCCGTCCCATACCGTGGTCAGCCCCCGGTAATATCCCTCTGAGTTGGAGGGCCAGAGCTTGTTATTGGAGTCCACCTTAAAGGGGGAGTCGTCCACCACGGAATAGGGGGTAATCAGTCCCTCCTCAAGCGCAGGGGCATAGACCGACAGGGGCTTGATGGAAGATCCGCTGGGCCGCTTGGTGTCCGTGGCGCAGTTCCAGATGCGGTTGCCCTCCTTCTCCCCCACGCCGCCGGCCAGGGCCACCACGGCGCCGGTGTCGTTGTCCACAATGGTGATGGCGGACAATAGCTCCTGCCCACTGGCGGAGTCGTAATCTGCGAAGTAGCTCTCATCCCCATAGATGGTGTCCACAGCGCTCTGCACGTCCGGGTCCAGGCAGCTGTAAATTTGCAGGCCGCCGGAATAGAGCAGGTTGGTAGCCGTCTGATTGTCATAGCCGTAGGTCTCCTCCAGGTCGGCGATGACCTGCTCCACCACGGCGTCCGTGTACCAGCTATAGGTGTCATCGGAGGAGGACGTGGTGGTGCTGCTGGAGGAGGTGCTGTTCAGCGCCACCTCGATTTGATCCAGCGTCTCGTCATAGACATAGGTGACCGTTCCGTCCTCGTCCGTCTCCGTCAGGAATACCAGGTTGCCTTCCTCGTCCGTTTCGGTGACGAAGCCCAGCTCGATCAGGGCTTCGTTGGCCTCCTCCTGGGAAATCATCTCCTGATCCAGCATCTGACTGATGACAATCCTTGCCCGGTCATGGTTCTTCTCCGGCCGGGTGTAGGGGTCGTAGAGGGAGGGGTTGTTGGTGATGGAAATCAGGGAGGCGCACTCCGCCAGGCTCAGCTCGCTGAGTTCCTTGCCGAAATACTTCTCCGCCGCCGTCACCACGCCATAGCAGCCGTGGCCCAGGTAAATCTCATTCAGGTACCACTCCATGGTCTCCTCCTTGGAGTGGGTGCTGTCAAATTCCAGCGCCTCGAAAATCTCCAGCACCTTCCGCTTCACCGTCACCTCGTCCTGCTGGGTCAGGTTCTTGATGAGCTGCTGCGTGATGGTGCTGCCCCCCTGGACATCCTGCCCGGTGAACATATAGACCACAGCCGCCGCCGTGCGCACCCAGTCCACGCCGTGATGGGTCCAGAAGCGTTTGTCCTCAATGGCCACCGTGGCGTTGACCAGCATTTCCGGGATGTCCTCATACGACACCCACACCCGATTCTCCGTCGCATACAGCGTTTGCAGGGTCTGATAGCTTTCCGTATCTTCATCGTAATAGTAAATGCTGGAGGAAAGGTCCGTGTCACTGGCCACCAGGTCAAGGTTGGAGCTTTCCACCTGGGGCAAAATCACGTCCTGAATATAGCTGGCCGCATAGCAGGCCACCATCCCGACGGTCAGCATCCCCACCAGCAGCAGCGTCCCAAGGACGATAAAAAACCATTTCAGGAACGCCTTGACCACATGGCCCGCGCCCCGCTCATTTGCATACGCCAATCTGCTGTACCTCCTGTAAAAACGATATATGATGCAAACGGGACCTCCGCCTGCCCCGGCGGATAGAGCCGTCTTTCGCCTATTATACCACGGCTGTCAATTCCTTACAATGCCGCTGGAACGATTTTTTGTTTACTTTTGTGAAACATGGGTATACTGGCTGTATCCCATACTACATCTGCCGTATGAAAGGAGCTTCCCTATGAACAAGCACCGCCTCACCCTCCTGCTGACCGCCTGCGTCACAGCCCTGAACCTGACCCTGGCCGCCGCCCTCACCCCTCAGGCGGAGAGCGCCGACCTTTCCCCCGCTGCCGCCCCTGTGGCTACCGAAGCGGACAGCGGCGGCTACCTGCTGCTGGCCGTGGACGGCAAGGTCTGCGTCTATCAGGACGGAGCGCTGCTGATGCGGACCGAAATCGACGTCTCCCTGCTGCCCGCCGCCGACCGGGCCGACCTGGCCGCCGGTATCCATGCCGCCGACGCCTTCGCCCTGGCCGCCTATCTGGAGGATTTTGGCGCATAGGCGGGGGTGTTCTTCCCTGGAGATGGTTCTCCTTAGACATGGTTCTTTGAAGAAACTACCGCGTTTGCCCTCCCGGCGGGGTGCTGCTGGTTCCCCCTGTTCCGGTAGGGGCGCACAGTGTGCGCCCGGCCCGTTTCCTCCTTAGATATGGTGCTTTGAATGGAATACCGTGTTTGCCCTCCCGGCGGGCCCTATTTCTTGCTCCGCCAAGAAATAGGGGAAAGAAGGCGGCTCAAGAGGGGAGCCTGTGGCCCCCCTCTTAAGAATCTCCCCGTATCAGGCAACCGGCTTGCACCTTGTCTCGCTTTCAAGTGGTCTGTCAGGCAACAGACGATGTAACTTGTTACGCACCAAAGCTGCCGCCTATGGTGGCTGGGGTACGATTGCCGTTCCGCCCTGCCGGAGGCGGGCGAAACGTGCAATTTTATCACCCAATGATGGATAACCTCTGCCTGTAAGGCAAGGTTGCAGCCTCTAATGAAAGGACGTAATCATCTATAGCTTTTTTTGAATTAGGGACTATACCCTGACGGTACCAGCAGATTTCTACGACCAAAGGGCAACAAAATTGCCGCCCGTCCCGCCGTAAGGCGAGGGACGTGGGCGGCAATCCCCGCCAGCCGCCATGGGCGGCAGTCTCACC
>JAJPXL010000159.1 GCA_021205455.1 Clostridiales bacterium | reverse complement strand
GCTACTTTTCTCGGCGGAGCGAGAAAAGCAGGCCATGCCCTGGCAAGGGCAAAGCGGTATTTCCTTAAAATAACTTTATCTAAGGAGAACGAGGCCCACCGGGAGGGCAACGCGGTATCTCCTTCAAAGAACTTTGCCTAAGGAGTAACCACCCCGCCGGGAGGGCAACGCAGCAGCTCCTTCCAAGAACCTTGCCTAAGGAGCAGCCACCCCCGCCGGGAGGGCAACGCAGCAGCTCCTTCCAAGCTCCTTTCCTAAGGAGCAACCCCCTCCGGAACCCAAGCAAAAAATTCCAAAAACCGTAAAAAAGGGCTTGTCATTTGGGAAAATATATGGTATCCTAAATCTTGCGATTCCACACACCCGGGGATTCTGCGCCCTCGTGTGCGGCCCAGGCCGCATGGGCACGGCTCCGAACCGGGTGGAGGCAAAACGAAAGGATGATTTGAATTATGGCAGTCGTATCCATGAAGCAGCTGCTGGAGGCTGGCGTCCACTTTGGCCACCAGACCCGCCGCTGGAACCCCAAAATGCAGGCGTATATCTATACCGAGCGCAACGGTATCTATATCATCGACCTGCAGAAGACCGTGAAGAAGCTGGAGGAAGCCTATAACTTCGTCCGGGACATGAGCGCCGAGGGCGGCACCCTGCTGTTCGTCGGCACCAAGAAGCAGGCTCAGGAGGCCATCCGCGAGGAGGCCACCCGCTGCGGTATGTACTATGTGAACTCCCGCTGGCTGGGCGGCATGATGACCAACTTCCGCACCATGCGGGGCCGCGTGGACCGCATGAACCAGCTCAAGCAGATGCAGGAGGACGGCACCTTTGATATGCTGCCCAAGAAGGAAGTCGTCAAGCTGATGCACGAGCAGGAGAAGATGGAGAAGTACCTGGGCGGCGTGAAGAACATGAAGAGCCTGCCCGGCGCCATCTTCGTGGTGGACCCCCGCAAGGAGCATAACGCCATCGCCGAAGCCCGGAAGCTGGGCATCCCCGTGGTCGCCATTGTGGACACCAACTGCGACCCTGACGAGGTGGATTATGTCATCCCCGGCAACGACGACGCCATCCGCGCCATCCGCCTGATTTCCGGCATCATGGCCAACGCCATCATCGAGGGCCGCCAGGGCGAGGAGACCGACGAGGAAGCCGAGAAGGCTGACGAGGAATAAAATCCTGACAAAGCACGGAAGCTGACAGACATCGAGCGCCCGCCTGTACGGGCGGGCGCTGGTTTTATGGCGTCAGCGTGAGCATAGTAAAGATGTGTATGGAGGTTATCAATTATGGCGATTACCGCTAAGGAAGTAAAAGAGCTGCGCGAAATTACCGGCGTAGGCATGATGAAGTGCAAGGAGGCCCTGGTGGCCTGTGATGGCGACAAGGATAAGGCCGTGGACTGGCTGCGGGAGAAGGGCCTGGCCGCACAGGTGAAGAAGGCCGGCAAGGTGGCCGCCGAGGGCGTTTCCAAGGCGTACAGCATTGACGGCGTGGGCGTGGTGCTGGAGGTCAACTCCCAGACCGACTTCGTGGCCAAGAACGACGTGTTCCAGGCCTATGTGGACGACGTGGCCGCCGTTGTGGCCGCTGAGAACCCCGCCGACGTGGAGGCCCTGAAGGCCGCCAACTATCCCGGCACTGACCGCACCGTGGACGCCGTCACCGCTGACAAGGTGCTGTCCATCGGTGAGAATATCCAAATCCGCCGCTTCGTCCGCTATGACACCGGCGTCAACGTCCCCTATGTCCACATGGGCGGCAAAATCGGCGTGCTGGTGAACCTGGAGGTCTCCGACGGCCTGGCCGACAGCGAGAAGGTTGTGGAGCTGGGCAAGGACCTGGCCATGCAGATCGCCGCCATGAGCCCCTCCTATGTCCGCTCCTCCGAGATTCCCGCCGAGGAAGTGGAGAAGGAGCAGGCCGTTCAGCTGGCCAAGGCCATGGAGGAGAGCGCCAACGACCCCAAGATGAGCAAGATGCCCGAGCAGAAGCGGGCCATGATCGCCCAGAACAAGGTGAAGGGCCGCATGAACAACTTCTACGCCGAGGTCTGCCTGCTGAACCAGCAGTACGTCAAGGAGAACAAGACCACCGTGGAGCAGCACGTCAATGCCGTCGCCAAGGAGCTGGGCGGTGCCATCAACGTGGTGAAGTTCGAGCGCTTCGTCACCGGCGAGGGCATCGAGAAGAAGGAAGAGAACTTCGCGGACGAGGTTTCTTCCATGATCAAGTAAGCAGCCTGTACGGGATAGATGCAGGTTTTTGGGCTGCGGGGGAGGTCACAGGCCCTCCCGCAGCCCTTCTTTGCGCCCTTCGGCGCGGAAAGGGGGACACAATGAACGCAAAGGAAGCCGCAGAGCTGCGCCGCCGCCTGCAATCCGGGCGGCACAACATCACCTATATCCTGGGCTGCTACGTCAATGAGAATCGGGAGATCATCTCCACCTTCCGCCAGAGCGTGGGCATGATGACGGAGAACGACGAGGAGAAGTACCTGGCGCTGCTGCGGAAGGTTCTGTCCGGCAAGATGGGGCGGAATTTGAAGGACGTGGTGTTCACCACCCGCCAGGTGGCGGACAGCCCGGAGCATCGGCTCCTCTCCGCCCTGCGGGACTCCAGGCTCCAGGACGAGGACGCCGTACAGGAGTTTTACCGGAAGGTGATGGACTCCCTGGCGCTGGAGGGGAACTACCTGATTCTGCTGGCCTGCAACATCTATGACGTGACCCGTAAGGGGCGGGATGGAGAATTTGACCGGGACGGCAGCGAGGAGGCCTTCCCCCATATCCTGTGCAGCATCTGCCCGGTGAAGCAGACGAAGCCGACCCTGAGCTACGTCCCCCAGGAGCAGGCGTTCCACCTGACCCCCGGCGACGCGGTGGTGGCCATGCCGGAGCTGGGGTTCCTGTTCCCCGCCTTTGACGACCGCAGCACCAACCTCTACGGCGCGCTGTACTACACCCGCAGCATCGCGGAGAACCATCAGGAGTTCGTGGACGCGGTGTTCCACACCGACATCGCCATGCCCGCCGCCGAGCAGAAGGAGGTGTTCCAGTCCATGCTATCTGGCGCCCTGGGGGAGGACTGCCGCTACGAGGTGGTGCAGACCGTTCACGACAAGTTCAGCACCCTGGCGGCCGAGAGCCGGGAGAACCACCTGGACGAGCCCCTGGCGGTGGACAAGGCCACCGTGCGGAACCTGCTGGAGGATTGCGGCGTGTCGGAGCAGCACGTCGCCGCGTTCAGCGTCCAGTATGACGAGAACTTCGGCTACGACGCCCAGCTCAGCCCGGACAACCTGGTGGACACGAAGCAGTTCCGGCTGGAGACCCCCAACGTCACCATCCATGTGGACCCGGACCGCAGCGACCTGGTGCAGACCAGGGTCATCGACGGAGCCCAGTACATCCTGATTCGGGTGGAGGAAGGTGTGGAGGTCAACGGGGTGAATATCCACCTGGAGGGGGAGGCCGCCACAGTCTGAGGAAGGCGGCTCACTCCTGAACGCACGTTTATACCAATCATGGTTCCCCCCGCCGTCCAGCGGCAGTTCCGCCGGGCGGCGGGGGCAAACTCATTCCTCCGGGCGGCGTTCTGTGAAGGTCGTCCAGGGACAACGTTGCCGCTCCGGCGAAACTGTGCTACAATAAAGGCAAAATCTTTCCTCCGGAGGAATCGCCATGCGCTCTGAGACGCCCCTCTACACCGCCCTGACCGGCTTCGCCGCCCGGCAGCCGCTACGGCTCCATATGCCCGGCCACAAGGGCCGGCCTCTGCCCGGCCTGCCGGGCTTCCCCACGGAGATCGACTTCACCGAGCTTCCCCCCACCGGCGACCTGTACCAAAGGGGCGGGCCGGTGGAGGAGGCGGAGAAGCTGTGGGCGGAGCTTTGGGAGGCGGACTGCTGCCTGTTCCTCACCGGCGGCTCCACCCAGGGCATCCACACCGCCCTGCGCTGCGCCGCTCCCGGCGGCAGGCTGGTGCTGGCCGACCGGGTCAGCCACCGGAGCATTCACACGGGGCTGGCCCTGCTGGGCTGCCCCGTGGCGTGGATGGAGCGGGACGCGCTCCCCAATGACAGTGCCCTGGGCCCCCTGACCCCCGCCCGGGTGGAGCAGGCCCTGGCCCGGTGGCCCCGGGCCAGGGCGGTGGTGGTTACCTCCCCCACCTATTACGGGGTGCTGTCCGATATTCCGGCCATCGCCCGGGTCTGCCATCGCCACGGGGCGGCGCTGGTGGTGGACGGGGCCCACGGGGCCCACCTGCCCCTGCTGGGAGAGAACCCCTACCGGGGGGCAGACTTCACCGTGGTCTCTGCCCACAAGACCCTCCGGGCCCCAGGACAGACCGCCCTCCTCTTCGCCAACGGCCGCACCCTGGACGAGTTACAGGCGGCCTCCATGCTGTTCGCCACCTCCTCCCCCAGCTATGTGATGATGGCGGCGCTGGACGCCCTGCGCCCCTGGTACCAGGGGGAGGGCGCTGTCCGCTACCGGGCGGCGGCGGAGCAGGTGGCGGCGCTGCGGCGGGACTACCCCGCCCTGACCGCGGCGGACTGCCCCCTGGACCCCTGCCGCCTGACCCTGTGCGTCCCCGACGGGGAGGGGCTGAATCGGGGGCTGATGGAGCGGGGTATCTACCCGGAGATGGCCGACCGAAGCCATGTGGTGAGCATCCTCACCGAGGCGGACGGGGCGGATGTCTTCGCCCGGTTCCAGGCAGCGCTGGATGCCCTGGGCCTGCGGGGGCAGGCCAGACCGGACGGCCCCGTCCCGACGCTGCCCCCGCTGCCGGAGCAGGTCTGCCCGCCCCGGGCGGCGCTGCTGGCCCCGACGGAATCGGTGCCCTGGGAGGCCTCCGCCGGCCGGGTGGCGGCGGAGCAGCTGGCCCCCTATCCCCCCGGCGTGCCGGTGGTGGCACCCGGGGAGCGCATCTCAAAAAAAGTACTGGCTTATTTGGAGGAAATGGGCTATAATAAGGAGTGTATCAGCGTTTTACAGGAGACGCCCTGAACAGGGGCCAAACAAGCGGGAGGTGGCAGCGTTGCAGCTAAGGGGCTTTGCCGGAAATGAGGGGCTGAAGCGCCAGCTGGCCGGCGGCCTGCCCCGCTCCCACGCCTGGATCATCAGCGGCCCCGTCGGCTCCGGGCGGCACACCCTGGCCCGGCTGGTGGCTGCCGCCTTCGTCTGCCGCAGCCGGGGGGAGGTTCCCTGCGGCCAGTGCCAGGACTGCCGGAAGGTGGCGCGGGGCATCCACCCGGACGTGGCGGAGGCGGCCCGGTTCCTGAACCAGGAGGATCTGGCCAAAGACGGGGATTTGAAGATTTACGCCGTCCGCGCCCTCCGCAGCGACGCCTTCGTCCGCCCCACTGAGGCCGACCGGAAGGTGTACATCATTGACCGGCCCCTGTCCCCCCAGGACCAGAACGCCCTCCTGAAGCTGCTGGAGGACGGGCCAGCCTACGCCGTGTTCCTGCTGGTGGTGGAGAACGCCGCCGCCCTGCTGGAGACGGTGCGCAGCCGCTGCACCGAGCTGACCTGCGCCCCGGTGACGGAGGGGGAGGCCCTGGCCTGGCTCCGCACCCGTTACCCTGACCGGGAGGACAGCGCCCTTCAATTCGCCGCCGCAGAGTGCGGCGGCCTGCTGGGCGACGCCGTCCGCCGGCTGGAAAGCGGCGGGCAGGAGGACGCCCTGGCCCCCTGGCTGACCCTGTGGGGGGAGGCCCTGGCCGGGAAAGACGAGCTGGCCCTGATGGAGTGCAGCGTCAAAATGCAGACGGGGCAGTTCCAGCGCTCCGACCTGGCCCCCTTCTACCGCCGCCTGGCCCAGCTGTGCCACGAGGCCCTGACCGCCAGCTACACCGGCGCGGCAACCCAGCCGCTGTGCGCAGCGCTGGCCGGGGCGCTGAGCCGGAAGCAGCTGGCGGAGCTGGAGGCCCTGGCGGAGCAGGGGCGGCAGGACTGCGCCTTTTACGTCTCCGTGGGCCACAGCGCCGGGTGGCTGGCAGTGAAAGCCTGGGAGGTTGTCAGCGGCTAGTGATTAGGATTTTTGAAGGAAACAGGTTTTTGCCCTTGCCAGGGCATGGCTTACTTTTCTCGCTCCGCCGAGAAAAGTAACAAAAGAGGGCGGCTTAAGGGGGAGCTTCGGGGCCTCGCTCCCCCCTAAGAACCCTCCTCTTATCCCACTGGCGGCTTCACCTTGTCCCTCAATCAGGTGGTCTGTCAGGCGACAGACGATGTAACTTCTCACTGGTGAGACTGCCGCCTATGGCGGCTGGCAGGGATTGCCGCCCACGTCCCTCTCCTTCGGCGGGACGGGCGTCAATTTTGTTATCCGTTGGTCGCTGAAATCTGACTGTAAGGCTACGTTGCCACCATCGCCCCAGGGCGAAGAACCAACTCAAACTCGAACTAGAATATGTGCCCCGAAGCGTCGGCGGCACAGGGAGGCGCATTATGACCGAAGTGATCGGCGTCCGGTTCAAGCCGGGCGGCAAGCTATATTATTTTAACCCCAACGGGGTACACGTCGCGGTGGGGCAGTCCGTCATCATCGAGACCAGCAAGGGCGTGGAGTTCGCCCAGTGCACCCAGTCCAACACCATGGTGGACGAGATGGAGCTGGTCTCTACCCTGCGGCCCATGCTGCGCATCGCCACCGAGGCGGACTTCAAGACGGTGGAGCAGAACCGCCGGAAGGAAAAGTCCGCCTATGAGATCTGCCAGAAGAAAATCGAGGAGCACGGCCTGGACATGAAGCTGGTGGAGGTGCAGTACAGCTTTGACGGCAGCAAGGTGCTGTTTTACTTCACCTCCGATGGACGGGTGGACTTCCGGGGGCTGGTGAAGGACCTGGCCGCCGTCTTCCGCACCCGCATCGAGCTGCGGCAGATCGGCGTGCGGGACGAGGCGAAGATGATGGGGGGCCTGGGCGTCTGCGGCCGCTCCTACTGCTGCAGCCAGTTCCTGTCGGACTTCCAGCCGGTGTCCATCAAGATGGCCAAGACCCAGAACATCTCCCTGAATCCCACCAAGATCTCCGGGGCCTGCGGCAGGCTGATGTGCTGCCTGAAGTATGAGCAGGACACCTATGAAGCCCTGCTGAAGACCACCCCCAAGCTGGAGAGCCTGGTCAAGACCCCGGACGGGGTGGGCACCGTCAACGCCGTCCAGTTCCTGACGGAGCGGGTGAAGGTCACCCTGGATAACGACCCGGAGACGCCCCGCACCTACCGCACCAATGAGATCGAGGTGATCCGCTCCGGCAAGGGCAAGCGCCCCGCCGGGTACGAGCTGCCGGAGGAGGGCGCCCCCGCCAAGCCCGCCGACAGCGGAAGGAAGGCCGCCCAGCCGGAGCATTCCGCCAAGGCCCTCCAGAGCCGGAAGCCCGCCGCGCCTCAGCGTCCCGCCGCCCAGAGCGCAGGGGAGAAGGCCCCCCGCCAGCAGGCCCCCCCCCAGAAGAAGCGCACTCAGCCGCCCCAGAACGCCGCCCCCCCCCACGAAGGG
>JAJPXL010000042.1 GCA_021205455.1 Clostridiales bacterium | reverse complement strand
CTTCCGCTCCCCCCACCACACCGTCTCCACGGCGGCGCTGGCCGGCGGCGGCAGCTTCCCCCGGCCCGGAGAGGTCAGCCTGGCCCACAACGGGGTGCTGTTCCTGGACGAAGCGCCGGAGTTCTCCCAGGCGGCGCTGGAGGTGCTGCGCCAGCCGTTGGAGGACGGAAAGGTGCAGATTTCCAGGGTGTCCGGCACCATGAGCTTCCCCAGCCGCTTCATGCTGGTGTGCGCCATGAACCCCTGCAAATGCGGCTGGTACGGCCACCCCACTCGCCGCTGCACCTGCGCCCCTGTGGAGCGGCAGCGGTATTTGAAGCGGCTGTCCGGCCCCCTGCTGGACCGCATCGATTTAAAGGTATACGTCCACGACCTGCCCTTTGAGGACCTGGCCCAGACCAGGCCGGCGGAGTCCTCCGCCGACATCCGCCAGCGGGTGAATCGGGCCAGAGCCGTTCAGCAGGCCCGATTCGAGGGCACCGGCCTGACCTGCAACGCCGACATGACCACCACGGAGCTGCGGCAGTACTGCCAGCTGGACCAGGAGAGCCTGGAGCTGGTGCGTGGGGCATTTGAGACGTACCACCTGACCGCCCGGAGCTATGACCGGCTGCTGCGGGTAGCCCGCACCATCGCCGACCTGGCCGGGGAGGAGCGCATCGGAATGCTCCACCTGGCGGAGGCGCTGCAATACCGCACGGCGGATTCCCTGCTCCAGGGATGAGCTTTCAAATCCTGTCAAAATTTTGGGGAAACTTATAGGTATATTTCTGAAAAAATAGACAATTACAGCTTGACAAAGGGTTACGGAAGGCATATAATGGCTTATAACGAGGCCGTATCCAGTGGCCTGCTGTGCCCTTGCTTATTACTCCCTGGGCATATTCGGAGGGAGGGAAAATAGAATGTCAGAGGTCCGAGTGAGAGACGGTGAGTCTTTGGACAACGCTTTGAAGCGCTTCAAGCGTAGCTGTGCAAAATCCGGTGTGCTTGCAGAGGTTCGCAAGCGTGAGCATTATGAAAGCCCCAGCGTAAAACGCCGCAAGAAGTCTGAGGCTGCCCGGAAGAATCGTAAGAGATACTATTGATTTTATCCGAAGCATCTGGAGCCCCCTGAGCCTGCGCTCAGGGGGCTCTTTTCTGTCAGGGGGCGTACTCCCAGGGGACGGCGGCGAAGCGCAGGGAGAGCTGCCCGGCCAGGGCCAGCTTCTCCCGAACGCTGCCGGCGTTGTCGAACAGGATGAAGTGGGGCATCCCCTGCTGCAAAAAGGTGAAGTAGTGGGCGCAGAGCTCGCCTGAATAGAACACGTTGGGCCGCCGGGCGTGCAGCATGGTTTGCAGCTCCTCCCGGGCCAGGGGCCGACCCTGCCCGTCGGCGGCGGGGAGGGTGAAGTCCTCCGCCATAGGCTCCACGGCCAGCGTCACCCGGGGGAGGCCATAGGCTGTGATGGCATCGTCCAGCCTTGCCTTCAGCGACCCGCCGGACAGGGCAGAGGAGATCAGCACGTTGCCGTGGGGCGCGGCCTCCGCGCACCACTCCGGCACCCACAGCTCCAGCCCCGCCTGGGAGACCGCCCCGTCCAGGGCGGCGAGGCAGCGCCTTGCCTCCTGCAAGGGGCGGCGCTGTAAATCCAGCCAAACCCCCATGACCCTGCGGGCGGCGGCCTCCCGCTGCACCTGGCGGCAGAGGTATTGGGGGTTCCCGGCCAGGGAAGCACCGCCGTCGGTGACGGTCAGGATGCCGCCCCGCAGGTCGGGAACGGCCTGGATGCGCTGGAGGGAAGGCCCCGGCCCGATGCGGTAGGCGGGCGGGGCCAGCAGCCCCTCCCGCTGCCTGAGCTGCTCCGCGTCGCCAGGCGGGACGCAGAGAATCAGGCGAAATTTGCTGTCCATGTTCGTTTCCCCCTTGAGTTTGGCCCGAAGAATTGATATACTATCCTATGTGCGCACAGCACGGAGATATGACAATGAGGTGAAGGGTGTGCCCCTGAATTTGATTCCCGACCGGGTGGAAAACAGCATTTATGACCTGGATTTCACGGCGCTGTACCGGGGCGGTATCCGCCTGCTGCTGGCAGACCTGGACAATACCGTGGCACGCTACCATCAGCCGGAGCCGGACGAGGCCCTCCGCCGTTGGCTGGAGGAGGCCAGGGCGGCGGGGCTGGCTGTGTTCGTCCTGTCCAACGGACGCCGCCCGGCCCGGAGCAAACGCTTCTGCGAGAGCTGGGGCGTCCCCTATCTCAGTCACGCGGGCAAGCCCCGCCGCCGCAGCTTTGACCGGGCCTTTGCCCAAACCGGCGTGACGCCGGAGCAGGCCGTCATCCTGGGGGACCAGATTTTCACCGACGTCTGGGGCGGGCACAACGCGGGCATCCGGGCCATCCTGATTCGGCCCATTGCCCTGGACAGCGCCTTCCGCGTCCTGCGCTACGGCGTCGAGGCCCCCTTCCGTGGGCTGTGCAAGCTGAGGGGGGATCGGATATGAGCGAGCGGGCCCTGTTCGGCGTGGCGGGGAACTCGGATACGTTTACGAAAACCGTATCCAAATCCAGCGCGGACGCCCCGGCCTGGTTAAAGTCCATCGGATTGGACGCCTATGAGTATCAGTGCGGCAAGGGCGTCCATGTGGGGAAGGAGACGGCGGAGCGCATTGGTCGAAACGCCGCTGAGGCGGGCATCCAAATCTCCCTCCACGCGCCCTACTTCATCAACCTGGCCAACCCCGACCCGGAGATGCTGCAAAAGACCATCGGCTATGTGGCGGCCTCCTGCCAGGTGGCCCTGTTCCTGGGGGCGGATCGCATCGTGATTCATTCCGGAGCGCTGATGAAGCGGAGCCGCCGGGAGGCGCTGGACATTGCGAAGCGTTCCCTGAGGGAGATTTTGGCCGTCTGCGACGATATGGGCTACGGCGGCCTGACCCTCTGCCCGGAGACCATGGGGAAAATCAACCAGCTGGGGGATTTGGACGAGGTGCTGGAGCTGTGTACCCTGGACGAGCGGCTGCTGCCCTGTGTGGACTTCGGCCACCTCTACGCCCGCTCCCTGGGGGCGCTGGAGGGGCCGGAGGCCTGTGAAAAGATGCTCGGCCGCATGGCCCAGGTGCTGGGGGAGGCGCGGGCCTCCCGCTTCCACAGCCATTTCTCCCACATCGAGTTCACCCCGAAGGGCGGGGAGAAGCGGCACCTCCGCTTCTCCGACGGCCAGTACGGGCCGGATTTTGCGCCCCTGGCGGCGGAAATCGCCCGGCGGGGGTGGCATCCCACCATCATCTGCGAGAGCGCGGGCAGCCAGAGCGAGGACGCTTTGGAGATGAAAGCGTGCTATCTGGCGGCCTGTGAATGTTCGCTATGAGCCGTTGGCCACCCCTCAGTCGGCTTCGTCGACAGCTCCCCTTTCAGGGCAATGCCATCAACTTAAAGGACTGCCCTTCTTGGGCAAGGATTGATGAAGGAACAACGTTCTTGCCCTTGCCAGGGCATGGCATTCCTTAGATGTGGTTCTTTGAAGGAACAACGGCTTGCCCTCCCGGCGGGCCCTATTTCTCGCGCCGCCGAGAAATAGGGGAAAGAGGGCGGCTCAAGAGGGGGTCCTGTGGCCCCCCTCTTGAAAATCTCCCCGTATCCCGCGGGCGGCTTCGCCTTGTCTCTCAATCAGGTGGTCTATCAGGCAACAGACGATGTGACTTGATAACTAGTGAGACTGCCGCCCATGGCGGCTGGGTACGATTGCCGTTCCGCCCTCGCCGTTGGCGGGCGAAACGTGCAATTTAATTGTCCTTTGGTCGTTGAAATCTGGCTGTCCGGCTGCGTTATTGTTCTCAACTCAGGATAGATTGCATCTTTAAAGCTGATGTCATTGCCCCGTCAAGGGAGCCAAACAGGTCTTGGTTCCTACTACGCTACTGACCACTATCCACTACTATAATAAAAGGAGCGAATATTATGAACCATCTGAATCAAATTGCAGCTCAGCTGCCGGAGTACGGCCTGGACGCCATGCTGATCACCAGCGAGCCGGGGGAGTTTTACGCCATCGGCTTCCGGGGCGAGGGCACCGTCATCGTCACCACAAAGGGGAACTATTACTTTACCGACTCCCGCTACATCGAGGCCGTGGAAAAGCTGAATCTGCCTGCCGAGGTGACCATGATCGGCGGTGGCCGGGGTCACATGAGCCTGACAGCGGACGTGCTGAACCGGCGCGGCCTCCGCAAGGTGGGCATTGAGGAGCAGTATCTGACGGTGGCCGGTTTCCGGGCCATGACGCAGCAGTTCCCCGATACCGTGGAGCTGGTGCCTGCCGGGAAGCTGCTGACCACCCTCCGGGCCGCCAAGGACGAGGAGGAGCAGGCCGCCATGAAGGAGGCCCAGCACATCACCGACCAGGCCTTTGACATGATTTTGAACGACATCAGGCCCGGCGTGAAGGAATGCGAAATCGCCGCCAAGCTGACCTACTATCAGATGCTGCTGGGGGCGGAGAAGAACTCCTTTGACCCCATCGTGGCCTCCGGCCCCAACGGCAGTATGCCCCACGCGGTGCCCGGCCAGAAGGAGATTCAGAAGGGCGAGTTCGTCACCATGGACTTCGGCGCGCTGTACCACGGCTACTGCTCCGACATGACCCGCACCGTCTGCGTGGGACAGCCCACCGAGGAGATGAAGACGGTGTACTACACCGTGCTGGAGGCCCAGGAGGCCGCCATCGCCATGAACCGCGCCGGCGTGCTGGGCTGCGACGTCCACAACACCGCCATGGCGGTGCTGGAGAAGGCGGGCTACGGCGACAAGATGGGCCACGGCTTCGGCCACAGCCTGGGCATCGAGATTCACGAGAACCCCAGAGCCAGCGCCGCCAGCCAGGAGGTGTTGCCGCTGAACTGCATGATCTCCGAGGAGCCGGGCATCTACCTGCCCGGAAAGTTCGGCGTCCGCATTGAGGACGTTGTCCTGCTGAAGGAGGACGGCTGCATCGACATCACCCATGCGCCGAAGCGGGAGCTGATCATCCTGTAACGCAATCTGAGGAGGGCAGGCGGCGCCCTCCGCGGGGCGCCGAACGGGCGGCTGATTTCCGGCGATTTGATGATGAAAAAGGGTGAAATGCCCCGGAAATCTTCCCATAATTTCCTTGACACAGGGTGCAATGCGTGTTAAAATGTAAACTTGTGTAGGGCTGCAAACAGACTGGCGAGGGGCGAAAGCACTTGATTTCCCAACTGAAAACCGGAAAAAGCGTCGTTGGTCTGAAGCAGACCCGGAAGGCGGTGACGGGCCGCCGGGCGGAGCGCGTGTTCTACGCTCTGGACGCTGACCCCGCCGTTACCGACGCCCTGCTGGCCCTGTGCCGGGAGTACGACGTACCCTGTGAAGCGGCCCCGTCCATGCGGGAGCTGGGCCAGGCCTGCGGCATCAAGGTCGGCGCAGCCGCTGCCGCACTGCTGAGCGCATAGCGCGCCCGGCAGGAATAATTTGCTTTTAACGGAATAAAAACCCCGGATTCCGTTAAAAATAAAAACATCTGTCAGGAAAGGAGGAAAACACTATATGCCTACTTTTAACCAACTGGTTCGCAAGGGAAGAAGCACGACTGTTTACAAGTCCACCAGCCCCGCACTCCAGAAGGGCAAGAACACGCTGAAGGATAAGGAGACCGATTTGCCCTCCCCCCAGAAGCGCGGCGTCTGCACCGCAGTTCGTACCGCAACCCCCAAGAAGCCGAACTCTGCACTGCGTAAGATTGCCCGTGTGCGTCTGTCCAACGGCTATGAGGTCACCGCTTATATCCCCGGTGTCGGCCATAACCTGCAGGAGCACTCCGTCGTTATGATTCGCGGCGGCCGTGTCAAGGACCTGCCAGGCGTTCGTTACCACATCATCCGCGGCACACTGGACACCCAGGGCGTCAACGGACGGATGCAGGCTCGTTCCAAGTACGGTGCGAAGCGTCCCAAGGCCAAGAAGAAGTAATGCTCCTTGCCTGAGCAACTGAGACTTTTTGCGCATTTGCGCAAGGCAAACGCCTTGCCATGATGTTTATTCATAGATTGGAGCCACTTGGCTCCGTGGGTAAATTTCAGGCAGGCACAGGGTGGCCCGGCCGCCCGGACACGGAAGTGATTCACTTTCGAGTACCTATGAAATCATTTTAATATGAAGGAGGGAAGTAAAGTGCCCAGAAGAGGAAATGTACCCAAGCGGGAAGTTCTGCCCGATCCTGTTTACCATTCTGTGCTGGTCACCAAGCTGGTCAACAGCGTTATGCTGGATGGCAAGAAGGGTGTGGCGCAGAAGGTTGTTTACGGCGCTTTCGACATCATCCAGGAAAAGACCGGCAAGGACGGTCTGGAGGTGTTCCAGGCGGCGATGGAGAACATTATGCCCAGCCTGGAATGCAAGAGCCGCCGTGTCGGCGGTTCCAACTATCAGGTGCCCATTGAGGTGCGCCCTGCCCGCCGTCAGACCCTTGGCCTGCGCTGGCTGACCACCTACGCCCGCAATCGCAGCGAGGCCACCATGAAGGAGCGCCTGGCCGGCGAAATCATGGACGCCGCCAACAATACCGGCAGCGCCGTGAAGAAGCGCGAGGACGTCCACAAGATGGCCGAGGCCAACAAGGCCTTCGCCCACTATCGCTGGTAATAGCGTCCCAATTTATTCGATGCGAGTATAAGGAGCAATTTCAATGCCTAGAAAAACAAGTCTGGAGAAAACCAGAAATATCGGCATCATGGCTCATATCGACGCAGGCAAGACCACAACCACAGAACGTATTCTCTACTACACCGGTGTCAACTACAAGATCGGTGAGGTCCATGACGGCGCCGCCACCATGGACTGGATGGTTCAGGAGCAGGAGCGCGGCATTACCATCACCTCTGCTGCCACCACCTGTTTCTGGCGTGACCACCGTATCAATATCATTGATACTCCGGGCCATGTGGACTTCACTGTGGAGGTCGAGCGTTCCCTGCGTGTGCTGGACGGCAGCGTGACCGTCCTGTGCGCCAAGGGCGGCGTCGAGCCTCAGTCTGAGACTGTCTGGCGTCAGGCTGATAACTACCATGTGCCCCGCATGATTTATGTCAACAAGATGGACATTATGGGCGCCAACTTCTACCATGTCCTGGACATGGTGCATGATCGCCTGAAGGCCAACGCTGTGGCCATCCAGCTGCCCATCGGCGCCGAGGCGGACTTCCGCGGCATCATTGACCTGATCGAGATGAAGGCCGACGTCTACTATGACGATATGGGCAAGGATATGCGTATCGAGGAGATCCCCGAGGATATGCTGGAGAAGGCCCAGGAGTATCGCCAGAAGATGCTGGACGAGATCGCCGACGTGGACGATGACATCATGATGATGGTGCTGGAAGAGGAAGAGATTCCCGTTGACATGATCAAGGCGGCTATCCGCAAGGGCTGCATTGACAACAAGATTGTTCCCGTTGTCTGCGGCACCTCCTACCGGAACAAGGGCGTTCAGAAGCTGCTGGATGCCATCGTGGACTATATGCCC
>JAJPXL010000154.1 GCA_021205455.1 Clostridiales bacterium | reverse complement strand
GGCGTGCAGGAGACAATGCAGTTTCAGGAATTATCGCGCAGCGTCCGCTGAGGCGGGATGTGGCGGCAATTTTGTTATCGTTTGATTGTGGATCTCTGATTTTCTGTTGAGGATAGGTTGCTATCCTTGGAAAAACAGTAAGGGCTGCCCTTGGCCACCCGTCTGTTTTCGCCTAAGATAAGGTTTCTGGCAGAGAAGCTGTCTTTGTCTTCCAGCTGGACCTTCGTTCCTTAGGCATGGTTCTTTGAAGAAACTGCCGCGTTTGCCCTCCCGGCGGGCAAAGCCGTATTTCCTTCCAAAAACATTGTCTAAGGAAGCCCCGTTCTATTTTTCCACATTCCCCTTCAAAAATGTGCACAACGCGCCTCCGTTTCGCCCTGAGGCGCCCGGAATTCCCCCAAAACCCGATTCGTTTGTGGAAAACGAATCGGGTTTTGGGATTTTTCTTTCCTTTCAGTTCAGTTTAAGATTGCGTGCGTATGCTAGTACTGTAACATCGACCCGGCGGCTCCACATCCCGCCGCGAAGGAGGAACATGAATGATCGAACTGAAAAATCTGGTCAAACGGTACGGAGACCACCTTGCGGTGGATCACCTGAATTTGACCATCGAGGATGGGAAGATTTACGGCTTCCTGGGCCCCAACGGTGCGGGAAAATCCACCACAATGAACATGATGACCGGCTACCTCTCCGCTACGGAGGGCGACATCATCATCAACGGACACAACGTGCTGGAGGAACCGGAGGAGGCCAAGTGCTGCATCGGTTACCTGCCGGAGCAGCCGCCGCTGTACATGGATATGACCGTATTGGAATATCTGCTGTTCTGCGCGGAGCTGAAAAAGGTGCCCAAGGAGAAGCGGGCAGAGCAGGTGACCCAGGTGGAGGAGATGACCCGCCTCACCGACGTGTCCGGCCGCCTCATCAAGAACCTGTCCAAGGGCTACCGCCAGCGTGTGGGGCTGGCCCAGGCCATTTTGGGCTTTCCCCCCATCATCATTCTGGACGAACCCACGGTGGGCCTGGACCCCAAGCAGATCATTGAGATCCGCGACCTGATCCGCCAACTCAGCAAGGAGCACACCGTCATCCTCTCCTCTCACATCCTCAGCGAGGTGCAGGAGATCTGCGACGAAATCATCATCATCTCCCATGGCCGCCTGGTGGCCAATGACTCCGCCGAGCATCTGGAGGAGCATCTGAGAGGCTCCTCCAAGCTGAACCTGGTGGTGAAGGGCGGCGAGGAGGACATCAGCGCCGCCCTGGCCGACGTGGCGGGCGTCCGTTCCTTCCAGACCAAGGCGGGGACGGACGGCACCTGCGCCGTGACCCTGGAGCAGATGCAGGGGGCCGACCCCAGGGAGGATATCTTCTACGCTCTGGCGGACGCCCGCCTGCCCATCCTGGAGATGAAGCAGACCGCAGCCAGCCTGGAGAAGGTGTTCCTGGAGCTGACGGACGACTCGAACCAGTCCCCCGCCAACGGGAGGAAACCCCGCCGCCGTCTGCGCCGCCGCCGTTCCGCCTCCCCGGAGGAAACCGCCCTGGACGCGCCGGAAACGCCGGATACCTCTGAGGAGAACACCCACACCGCCTCCCTGGACGAGGCGGAGGAGCCGGAGTTCGACGACCTGTACGAGGTCACGCTGCCGGAGGATGCTCCGGCTGCGGAGGACGCTGTCTCAGAGGAGCCTCAGGAAGCCCCTGAGGAAGAGGCTGCTGAAGATAAGGAGGATGCACAATGAAAGCAATTTATCGGCGGGAGCTTGCCTCCTTCGTGAACGGCATGATTGGCAGCATCTGTATCGCCTTTATGCTGGCCTGCGTGGGCCTGTACTTCATGGCCTACAACCTGCTGAACGGCTATCCCAGCTTTGCCATTTCCCTGTATTACGCCCTGTTCCTGTTCCTGATCGCCATCCCGCTGCTGTGTATGCGGGCGATGAGTGAGGACCGGCACAACCGCACGGACCAGCTGCTGCTGACCAGCCCGGTCACCGTCACCGGCGTGGTGCTGGGGAAGTTCTTCGCGGTGCTGACCGTGTTCGCCATCCCCTGTGTGCTGTTCGCCTTCTGCCCGCTGATTATGAAGCTGGCCGCCGGCAGCTCCGGCGAGGTGTACTACCTGACGGACTACTGCACCCTGCTGTGCTTCTTCGTGCTGGGCGCGGCCTATATCTCCATCGGCATTCTGGTTTCCGCCGCCACCGAGAGCCAGGTCATCGCCGCCGTGGGCACCTTCGGCATCCTGCTGGTGCTGCACCTGTGGGACAGCATCGTGTCCTTCCTGCCCACCACCGCCTCCGGCTCCTTCATCATCCTGCTGATTGCGTCCATCGCCATCGGCCTGCTGTTGGACAGCCTGACCTCTGCCCACATCCTGTCGGTCGGGGTAGGCGGCGGCCTGGCGGTGATCACCGTGGTCTGCTATGTGGTGGACAGCAGCTGGTTTGAGAGCCTGGTGCCCAACATCCTGTCCGGCTTCTCCTTCACCGGGGTGCTGCTGAACTTTGCGGAGTATCAGGTGTTCGACCTGCCCGGCATCCTGATGCTGCTCTCCATCACCGCGCTGATGCTCTTCCTGACCGTTCAGGTCATCCAGAGACGCCGCTGGCATTAAAAGGAGGAGACCGATATGTTTCAGAAAAACAAGAAATCCGACAAGACCAAGCTGCCTGCCGAGAGGAAACCCATCTCCGCCAACCGGAAGAACGGCCTGTTCTCCGCGGGGATGATTGCCCTGGTGGTGGCCATCGTCATCATCTTCAACATCGCCATGGGCCAGCTGCCCACCGCTTACACCCAGCTGGACATCTCTAACACCCAGATCTACTCCATGACCGACACCACCAAGGAGTATATGGCGGAGCTGGACACCGACGTGGAGCTGCTGGTGCTGGCCAGCGAGAGCGATACCGACACCCGCATCTCCACCTTCCTGCGGAAGTTCGCCGCCCTCAGCGACCATGTCACCGTGTCCTACCAGGACCCCACCGAGTACCCCTCCCTCCTGACGGAGTATGACTGCGACGCGGACTCCATCATGGTGATTTGCGACGAGACCGGCAACCAGACCAACGTCTCCTTTGACGATATTTTGGTGCTGGACTGGTACTACTATTACTACTACGGCACCACCTCCTACAGCGAGTTTGACGGCGAGGGCCAGCTGGTCTCCGCCATCGACCAGGTAGTGTCCGACACCAGCTACACCATCTACCTGACCACCAACCACGGGGAGAGCGACCTGGGCAGCGAGCTCACCGACCTCCTGACCAAGAGCCACTTTGCCACCGCCGAGGTCAGCCTGCTGATGGAGGAGTTCCCGGAGGACTGCGACGTGCTGATCATCAATCAGCCCACCAGCGACATCACCACCGAGGAGCTGGAGACCATCCGTTCCTACCTGGCCGAGGGCGGACAGGTGGAACTGATTCTGGCCTCGACAGACTTTGACCACCCCAACCTGGACGCCCTGATGGCGGATTACGGCCTGGAGATGGTGGACGGCTACATCGGCGACGAGAGCCGCTATATGGCCGCCGCACAGAGCTATTTTGTGTTCTTCCCGGAGCTGGATACCTCCTCTGATGCGGCGGACGGCCTCAGCAGCGACAGCCTGGTCCTGCTCTACGGCGGCTACAATGGCTACTCCCTGGGCATGACCACCACCGACCTGGAGGACGATACCATCGACCTGGACACCTTCCTGACCACCTCTGAATACGGCATTGCCGTGGTGGATGAGAGCAACTACACCGAGGGCGAATTCGTCCTGGCCGCCACCGCCACCCAGACCATCACCGTGGAAACGGAGGACGATGAGGAAAACGCGGAATCCTCCGACACCGAAGCTGAGGAAGACGCAGAGGCCTCCGACACCGAAGCCGAGGAAGACGCAGACGATGACGACAGCGCATCCTCCTCCGACTTGGAGGCCGAGGAGGACGCCGAGGAAGAGGACGAGGAAATCACCAGCCGCTTCACCGTCTACTCCTGCCCCATCCTGCTGGACGACGATGTGAATTCCTCTTACGGCGACTCCATCGTAAACCTGCAGGTCTTTATGAACAACCTGACCGCCGGCTTTGAGGAGGTCAGTACCATCTCTATCGCCTCCAAGAGCCTGGAGGTGACCTACAACACCTCCTCCAACGCCGGGCTGTGGAGCCTGCTGTATGTGGCAGTGCTTCCGCTGATCTTCGTGGTGCTGGGCTTCTTCCGCTGGATGAAGCGCCGGAAGCTGTAAGGGAGGCGTTCCATGAGCAAGAAAAAGCAAAAGCAACTGATCGGGGTAGTGATTGCCCTGGCAGTGGTGATCGTCCTGCTGCTGGCCGTGATGATCGGCAACATCATTGCCGAGAACGCCGAGGCAGCAGCAGAGGAGGCCGCCAAAATCTATGTGGAGACGGTGGACGACCCCAGCAATCTGACCTTTGAAAGCCCCACCACCGAAGCCCTGTCCTTCACCGAGACTGACGACGAGACCTGGACCTACGACGGGGATTCGGACTTTGACCTGGACGACAGCACCGTCACCACCATCGTCTCCGCCCTGGAGGGCCTGGAGGCCACCTATTCCTTCACCGCCGCAGAGGAGCTGTCCTCCTACGGCCTGGAGGAGCCGGACTACACCCTGACCGTCACCGACAGCGACGGCAACTCCGCCACCCTGTATATCGGCGCCACCTCCGCCGACGGCGACTATTACGCCATGCTGGAGGGGGACAGCGAGACGATTTACACCATCGACAGCACCCTGGCCTCTGCCATGGAGGTCACCCTGTACGACATGGCGAACCTGCCCAGCTGGCCCGACCTGGATGAGGAGAATGTGTCCACCTTCTCCGTCACCGGGGACACGGAGACCACTGTGACCGTGGCCTCCGCCACCGTGGAGGTGGAGAGCGACGACGGCGACGCCTCCAGCGGCGTGGAGCCGGAGGTCACCACTGAGTACTACTGGATGCTGGACGGCGAGGACATCACCGACGATGCCTTCTGCGCCGAGCTGACGGACGATTTGGACGGCGTCTCCTTCACCGCGCTGGCGGACTTCAAGCCGGACAGCGACGCCCTGGCCGGGTACGGCCTGGACGACCCCATCGAGGTCTACGTCAGCTATGAGAGCGACGACGGGGAGAAGGTTTCCGTCACCCTGTCCATCGGGGCCTACAGCGAGGACGACGACGCCTACTACTGCATGGTGAACGGCGACACCACCTGTGTCTACCTGTGCGACAGCGGCGATGTGGACAGCTTCGTGCTGTGCGCCACGCAGGGCTACGCCCAGGCCCAGGCGGATGCGGAAGCCGCCGAGGAGGCTGAGGAGGAAGAATGATCCTCCGCTGAAAATTTGAATCCCATCTGTCATAAAAGAACATTTTATGACAGATGGGATTTCTTTTAGAGGGGAATTTCCTGCTTTCTACGGTGCGACGCCGAACCGCTCCATCCACAGGTTCAGCTCGATGAGCCAGGCGATCATCTGCGGCCCAGCCATCAGCTGGCCGAACCAGGGTCTGCCGTAGTCCCCGGCGCTGACCAGCAGGCCGCTCCGCAGGGCGTCCTCGTTGACGATGGCGTGAATGGGGGCGTTGGGGTCGGCCAGGATAGCCAGCAGCTTCTCCCGGGCCAGGGCCTCGAAGCGGGGGTTGTGGGTCTTGGGATAGGGGGACTTGGGCCGCAGCCGCACGTCCTCCGGCAGGATGCCCGCCGCCGCGTCCCGCAGCACCGCCTTCCGCACCCCGCCCCGGCTCTTCATCTCCCAGGGGATGTTCCAGACGTACTCCACAACGTGCTGGTCGCAGAAGGGCACCCGCACCTCCAGGCCGGAGTACATACTCATCCGGTCCTTCCGGTCCAGCAGGTTGGTCATGAACCAAATCAGATTCAGCCAGGCAATCTCCCGCCGCCGGGCCTCCGTCCCCGTCTCCCCTTCCAGCCGGGGCGTCTCCGCCAGGGAGGCGTGGTACCTGGCCCGGACGCTCTCCTCCAGGTCCAGCCGCGCCGCCAGCGCCGGGTCCAGCACCCCCGTTCGGGCGGAGAAGTCCATGCACCAGGGGAAGGTGTCCGTCGCCATCATATCCGCCCGGTGGAACCAGGGGTAGCCGCCGAACAGCTCATCGGAGCACTCCCCGGACAGGGTGACGGTGTGCCGCTTCTTGATCTCCCCGCAGAAGAACAGCAGGGAGGAGTCCAGGTCGGCCATCCCCGGCAGGTCCTTGGCCTCCACCGCGGCGGGCAGCAGCTCCACCAGCGCCTCCTGGGTGCAGGTCAGCACCGTGTGCCGGGTGGCGAAGTCCTCCGCCATCCGCAGCGCCCAGGGGGCGTCGGCGTCCGGCTGGAAGGAGGAGGCGTGGAAATACTGGTCGTTGCCGGTATAATCAAAGGAGTAGGTGGCCAGAGGCTCCCTGCCCTGGGCGGCGTACTCGGCGGCAGCCACAGCGGTGATGATGCTGCTGTCCAGCCCGCCGGACAGCAGGGTGGCCAGGGGTACGTCGCTGACCAGCTGGCGGCGGATGGCCCCGGTCAGCAGGGTGCGGAGGTGGGCCACCGTGTCCTGGTAAGATTCCGTGTGGGGGCGGCTCTCCACGTTCCAGTAGCGGCGCAGGCGCAGGCCCTCCCGGTCAAAGGTCAGCTGATGGGCGGGCCGCAGCTCCTGAATCCCGGCAAAGACGCCGCTCCCCGGCGTTCGGGCGGGGGAGATGCCCAGCACCTCCCGCCAGGTGTCCTCGTCCGCCTCCGGACGAATACCGGGGTAGGCAAAGAGGGCCTTCAGTTCGCTGCCAAAGACGAAGGCCCCGTCCCGCACCGTATAAAAGAAGGGCTTCACCCCGAACCGGTCCCGGCAGCAGAACAGCTTCCCCGCCTGACTGTCCCAGACAGCGAAGGCGTAGATGCCCTCCAGGTAACGGCCCACCTCCTCGCCGTAGGCCCGGTACGCCTCCAGCACCACCTCGGTGTCCGTCCGGGTGGCGAAGGTGTGCCCCGCGGCCATGAGCTGATACCGCAGCTCCGGCGTGTTGTACAGCTCCCCGTTGTAGCACAGGGTCAGCCCGCCCTTCTCCATGGGCTGCTGCCCGTGGGCCGGGTCGATGACCGCCAGACGGCGGTGGGCCAGGGCGCAGTCCCGGCTCAGCCATTCCCCGGCGTCGTCCGGCCCCCGGCGGCAGAGTGTCTCCCCCATGGCGAAGGCGGCCTCCCGCCACGGAGCCTCCCGATTGTCCCGGTCAAAGCTGCAAAAGCCTGCGATTCCACACATAGACATTCCTCCTCGTCAGTCCAGTGTATGCAGTTTCCCCGGCGGGCGTCACATTGTATCCAAATTTTTACTGACAAATTTGGAAAATGGGGGTACACTATAGGGGATAGCGATTTGCGGGCGGCTGCCCCATCTGCCGCAAGCTGACCTCCCGGTGGGGCTGATTCTTCCTTAGATGAGGCTCTTGGAAGAAAAGCCCGTGTTTTGCCCTCCCGGTAGGGCTGACTATTCCTTAGACAAGGTTCTTGGAAGGAACTACCGCGTTTGCCCTCCGGGCGGGCCCCATTTCTCGCGCCGCCGAGAAATGGGGGAAAGAGGGCGGCTTAAGAGGGGG
>JAJPXL010000033.1 GCA_021205455.1 Clostridiales bacterium | reverse complement strand
ATGGACGCCCTGACCCACGCCATCGAGGGCTACACCACCAAGGCCGCCTGGGAGCTGGCCGACTGCCTGAACCTGGAGGCCATTAAGCTGATTTCCAAGAACCTCCGCGCCGCCGTCAAGAACGAGCAGGAGGGCCGCGAGGGCATGGCCCTGGGTCAGTTCGTCACTGGTATGGCCTTCTCCAACGTGGGCCTGGGCATTGCCCACTCCATGGCCCATACCCTGGGCGCTGTCTATGACACCCCCCACGGCGTCGCCTGCGCCATGATGCTCCCCATCGTCATGGAGTTCAACCAGGAGGCCACCGGCGAGAAGTTTAAGGACATCGCCGAGGCCATGGGTGTTGACACCACCGGCATGGATCAGGCCACCTACCGCCAGGCCGCCATTGACGCCGTCAAGCAGCTCTCCGCCGACGTGGGCATCCCCACCAAGCTGCCCGCCATGAAGGAGGAGGATCTGGACTTCCTGGCCCAGTCCGCTGCCGCCGACGCCTGCGCCCCCGGCAACCCCAAGGAGGCCAGCATCGAGGACTTCAAGACCATGTTCCGCAAGCTGATGTAAGTTCAGCTTTCTCAAGGGCCGACCTGCCTGTGGCAGGTCGGCCCTTTTCTGCCCGCCGAAGGCGGTCAGCTGAGCAGCGCCTCCAAATCGTCCAGGCGCAGCCCCGTTTGCAGAGCCATGCTGATGCCGTAGCCCAGCAGCTTGGATACATCGGCCACCAGCGCGTCGATTTCCTTGGGGGTCACCAGCAGGGAGGCCAGGTCGTCCTGTCCCTCCGGCTGACCGCCCCACTGTGCGGCCAGCACCTCCGCCCGCACCACGGTGGGGACGCCCACCGCCACCACCGGCACTCCCAGCGTCTCCGCCGTCAGCGCGAAGCGGGCGCTGCCCACCCCACTGCCCGGGGCGATGCCGGTGTTGCTGAGCTGCACTGTGGAACCCAGCCGCCGGACGCTGCGGGCGCACAGGGCGTCCACCGCGATGACGGCGTCCGGCTTCAGCGCCCCGACCACGGCCTGCACCACCTCGCCGCTCTCCATGCCGGTGTTCCCCAGCACCCCCGCCGCCAGGGCGGAAACCGGGCGGAAGGCTCCAAAGACCTCCGGCGCCCGGTCTACCAGGTGCCGGGTCACCAGCACCGTGTCCGCCGTGCGGGGACCCACGGCGTCTGGTGTCACCGCCCGGTTGCCCAGGCCCACCACCAGCACCTGCTCCGCCTCCGGCGGCAGGAGCCGCTCCACCTGCTCCGCTACGGCCCCCACTGCCGCGGAGAACGGGGCGGCGCGCCGGTGCAGCAGGGCCTCCAGGGTGAGGGTCAGGTACAGCCCCGCCGGCTTGCCCACCTGCTCCGCCCCCTGGGGAGTCAGCACCTCCACCTCGCTGAGGGAGAAGGGGCCGCAGGCCCGTTCCTCCGAGCGGATGCCGGGCAGGTCGCCGGGGTCGCCCCGCCGGGCGCGCCAAAGCTCTCTGGCCTCATCGATCAGGTCTGAATCGTGTAATCTCATCGTCAAAGTCACCTCAGGTTAGCCTTGCCCCCAGCGCGGAAAATTATGAAATCTCCCAACAAAAAAACGAAAAAACCAGTTGCAAAGGATATTGTTTCATGGTATAATATGTGACTGCACAGGTGCAAATTTGGCGCGCCTGCGATGCTGGTACAGGAGGTGTTAGATTTGCCGAATATCAAGTCCGCGAAGAAGCGTGTTCTGGTTGCGCAGGCCAAGACTGCGCAGAACAAGGCTGCAAAGTCTGAAATGAAGACTCTGATCAAGAACTTTGATGCCAAGGCTGACGAAGGCGACCGCGCTGAGGCCGCCACCGCCTACAAAGCCGCAATCAAGTGCGTTGACAAGGCTGCTGCGAAGGGTCTGATCCATCGGAACAAGGCCGCTCACAAGAAGAGCCAAATGACCATCAAGCTGAACGCAATTGAGTGAGCATGAGCCATTGATTGGTTAGCATAAGCCGTCTGCCCGATTTGCAGGCGGTTTTTGCTTTTCTGCCGCCCGGTGATAAACGGGCGGCGGAGTGCATACCATATCTGAGGAATGCACAGTGCCAGGGAAAGAGGTGTTGACATGGAGAAACGGGTGAACGGCTGGCTGGATCGGGTGTCCGCACGCCACTATTCTGTGCGGTTTGTTTACTGCATCGTCAACGTGTTTCTGGACCGGCGCATCTCCCGCTCCGGCGCGGAATTTGCCTACTATGCGCTGATGACGATTTTTCCCCTTTTGATCATGGTGATCGGCATCATCGGCGTGCTGCCCGTCAGCGATACCCAGGTGCTGGGCGTGATCAGGAGCATCCTGCCGGAGCAGATCTACGAGCTGCTGGAGGAGTATGTGGCCTACGTCCTGAACAATCTGAGCATTGCCCTGCTGATCACGGGGGGCATCACGATGCTGACCGCCGCCTCCGCTGCCTTTCGGAGCCTGATCTCCATCTCCGGTGAGATTTACTGCCAGAGGACCCTGCGGGGCGTGAGGTATATTCTGTTTTCCGTGCTGTATTCTATCCTGCTCATTGTGTTTATCTATTTCACCATGGTTATCGTCTTTACAGGCAGCTGGTTTATCCAGATGATCAACGATATGTTCTCCATCTCCATCCCCACCAAGCTGTGGAACTGGTCCAGGGCGGGCATTATGTTTGGCCTGGCCATGCTGCTGTTGATGCTCATTTATCGCATTACCTCCCCCGGCGGGAAAAACCACCCGCCGGTGGCCAGCGGCGCGCTGTTTGCGTCGCTGGCGCTGACGCTGTTCACCTGGCTGTTCTCCTTCTTCATCACCCTGTCCAACCGCTACTCCATGATTTACGGCTCCCTGGCCTCCATTGTGCTGCTGATGATGTGGCTGTACTTCTGCGGGACCATTGTGATTCTGGGCAATGTGGTGAACTATGTGCGCTGGCGGCACAAGCAGGGCCTTGAGGTGAGCTATATCCTGGAGCATATCCTTTAAATGAGAGAAACGCAAATCGGTCAGAGGGCCGCCCACCGGCAGGGCGGCCTCCTGACCGATTTATTTTAACACATTCGGATGAAATTTTGCGGCATTGAGCGGCGTTTCCCGCTTGTTCCATCGAAAGGAATATGCTACAATGGGACTACAGTGAACAGAGTCCCCGGCAAGCGGCGGATGGGGAAATGAGAAAAGGCAACCGCTTGCGCAACAATTATACAGGAGGAACAGCTATGTTGACGATCCAAGAGCTGCGGGAGCAGTTGACAGGCGGGGCCTATGATGCCCGTCTGTCCTATCTCTATTGCCGGCCGTCCGGGGAGGTGGCCGATTTGCGGCAGCGCATCCTGCACGCCACAGAGGGATTTCAGACCGCCTTTTCCAGAGGGGACGAAACCGAGGTGGCCATCTACTCCGCCCCGGGCCGGACGGAGCTGGGGGGCAACCACACCGACCATCAGGGGGGCAAGGTGCTGACCGGCAGCGTAGACCTGGACGCCCTGGCCTGCTGCGCCAAGAACGGCACCTCCCTGGTCAATATCCAGTCGGAAGGCTACGGCCTGCTTACGGTGGACGCCGACCGGCTTGAGAAGGTGCCGGCGGAGGAGAACACCACCCAGGCCCTGGTGCGGGGCATCCTGGCCAGGGTCAGCCAGCTGGGGTATTCCGTCAGCGGCTTTGACGCCTATGTGACCTCCAACGTGCCGGGAGGCAGCGGCCTGTCCTCCTCCGCCTGCTTTGAGGTGCTGATGGGCGTGGCGGTGAACGCGCTGTTCTGCGGGAATGAGCTCTCCATGGCCCAGGTGGCCCAGATCGGGCAGTATGCGGAGAACGTCTATTTCGGCAAGCCCTCCGGCCTGCTGGACCAGATGGGCTGCGCCATCGGCGGCGTGGTCACCATCGACTTTGCGGACGCCGACGCCCCCGCCTACCATGCGGTGGACTTCGACTTCGCCAGGGAGGGCTACGCCCTCTGCATTGTGGACACCGGCGCCGACCATGCGGACATGACCGACGACTATGCGGCGATGCCCATCGAGATGCGGGCTGTGGCGGCCTGCTTCGGCAAGGAGATTTTGTCTCAGGTGGACGAAGAGGCGTTCTATCAATCCATCCCCGCTGTGCGGAAGCAGTGCGGCGACCGGGCGGTGCTGCGGGCCGTCCACTACTTCTCCGACTGCCATCGGGTGGAGCAGCAGGTGGCCGCCCTGGAGGCGGGGCGGTTTGACCGGTTCCTGGCGCTGGTGACGGAGTCGGGCCGCTCCTCCTTCATGTACTTACAGAATGTCGCCACCTTCCGGGACAGCACAGCCCAGCCTGTGGCGGTAGCCCTGGCCATGGCGGAGCATCTGCTGGACGGAAGGGGGGCCTTCCGGGTCCATGGCGGCGGCTTTGCCGGCACCATTCAGGCGTTCGTCCCGGTGGAGCAGGTGCCGGACTTCCGGGCGGGCATGGACGCCCTGCTGGGTGACGGAGCCTGCCGTGTGACGGCCATCCGTCCGGTGGGCGGCTGCACCTTAATTGGCGAAGCGGAACTGCGATAATAAGGAGGGTATCACAATGCTGGAACTTGAGATTTCTCAGTTGGTAGAATATGCGGTGCAAAAGAACTGGCTGGAGGAGGTGGACCGGCTCTGGGCGGCGAACCAGCTCCTGGCCGCGCTGCACCTGGACGGCTTTGATGGCCTGGTGGAGGTGGATAAGCTCCCGCCCCTCCAGAGCATCCTGGACAAGCTCTGTGACTACGCCTATGAAAACGGCGTCATCGAGGGCAACTCCACCACCTATCGGGACCTGTTTGACACGAAGCTGATGGGCCTGCTGACCCCCAAGCCCTCCGAGGTCATCGATGAGTTTCTGAACTTCTACGACGAAAGCCCGGAGGCGGCCACCGATTGGTACTACGCCTTCTCCGGCGACACCAACTACATCCGGCGGGACCGCATCGCCAGGGACCAGAAGTGGACGGTGGCGACGGAGTACGGCACCATCGACATCACCATCAACCTGTCCAAGCCGGAAAAGGACCCCAAGGCCATCGCGGCGGCGGGCAAGGCCAAGAGCACGACCTACCCCAAGTGCCAGCTCTGTGCGGAGAACGAGGGCTACCAGGGTCGGCTGAATCACCCCGCCCGGCAGAATCACCGCATCATCCCCCTGGAGCTGGGGGGAAAGGACTACTTCCTCCAGTACAGCCCCTATGTCTATTATAATGAGCACTGCATCGTCCTCTGCAAGGACCATGTGCCAATGCACATTGACGCGGACTGCTTTACCAACCTGCTGGACTTCGTCACCCTGTTCCCCCACTACTTTGTGGGTTCCAACGCCGACCTGCCCATTGTGGGGGGCAGCGTGCTGAGCCACGACCACTATCAGGGCGGACACTATGAGTTTGCCATGGCGAAGGCCCCCTGCGAGGAGGCGTTCACCGTCTCCGGCTACGAGGACGTGACCTGCGGCCTGGTGAAGTGGCCCATGAGCGTGATTCGCCTCAAGGCGGCGGACTCGAAGCAGCTGGTGGCCCTGGCTGACCACATTCTGACGGCCTGGCGGGGCTATGACGACCCTGAGGCGGACATCCTCCACGAGACGGAGGGGACGCCCCACTCCACCATCACCCCCATCGCCCGCCGGAGAGGGGCGGACTTTGAGCTGGATCTGGTGCTGCGGAACAACCGCACCACGGAGGAGTATCCCCTGGGCATCTTCCATCCCCATGATGAGAAGCACCACATTAAAAAAGAGAACATCGGCCTCATCGAGGTGATGGGCCTGGCGGTGCTGCCCGCCCGGCTGAAGGACGAGCTGGAGGCCCTGGACGAGGCCATCTCCGACGGCAGGGACCTGATGGCGGACGAAAAAACTGCCAAGCACGCTGTCTGGGCCAATGAGGTGCAGGCCCGTCACCCGGAGATGACCGACGGCAACCGGATGCGCATCCTGCGGGAGGAGGTCGGCCAGGTCTTCGTGGGCGTGCTGGAGGACGCAGGCGTGTTCAAGCGGACGGATGCGGGGAAGGCCGCCTTCCACCGCTTCCTGGAAACCCTGTGAGGCGGCTCATGGGGAGGCGTATTTGCGCGCTGCTCCTGGCCCTGTGCCTGTCGGCGGGTGTTCTCACCGGCTGCAGCGGGGGCGAGGCGGAGCAGCCTGATGCCAGCGCCGAAACGCTCTGCGCCTCTGCGGAGGCGATCAGCGAAGCCACCGGCTTCGTCATGCAGGAGCTGGCTGTGGCGGGGGCGGAGGCCACGAGCTATTCCGTCCTGGACGGCACCGTTGGGCAGATCGACTACGACTATGACGGCACCGTGATCGAGCTGCGGATGTCCGTGCTGGAGGAGGACTATGAGGGCCTGTCCGGCCTTCTGAACGGCAAAAGCGCCGGCGGCATCCAGTACGCTGACAGCAAGTTCAGCGACCTGGATGTGTGGCTGCTGGAGGGCACCTATTACTGCGAGTTTAGCTATGACGGCGAGGACGGTACGATGTACTTCTCCCTGTCCCAGACGGACAGCAGTTTTACCGCCTTTGCGGATATCCTCCTGACGCTGGTGGAGCAGATTGCGCCCGCTGCGGAGGAGGAGACGGAGGAGGAGGCTGCCGAGTGACGGCCTGCCCGCCGCATTGGAAAGCGGCTTGCATTTTGACGTCTGTTATGTTAAACTGTGAAATTAGGAGTGAGAGAACGCTTTTTCGGATGAGAGGGGGTGTAGCGTATCATGCTGCGGATAGCGATTGCAGAGGATGAAGCGGAATACAGGATGCAGCTGACGGAGTTCCTTCGGCAGTATGGTGAGAACTACTCTATGGAGATGGAGATCTCCTGCTTCTCCAACGGTGCGGATTTGGTGCAGGACTATCAGCCGGAGTATGACATCATCCTGCTGGATATTGCCATGCCGGATCTGGACGGCATGGAGGCAGCCCGCCGCATCCGGCAGGTGGATGAGCAGGTGGTCCTGGTGTTCATCACCCAGATGGCGCAGTACGCCATCAACGGGTACGAGGTCGGGGCGCTGGATTTCCTCCTGAAGCCGGTGAACTACGACGTGTTTGCCATGAAGCTGACCAAGGCCATCCGCCGGGCGGAGAGCCGGGAGGGAAAGCGCATCGTCCTGACGCTGCAAAGCGGGGTGCAGGTGCTGCAAACCAGGGACATCTATTATGTGGAGATTCAGAACCATGTTCTGCATTACCACACCAATCAGGGGGAGTTTTCCCTGCGGGGGACGATGCAGAAGGCGCAGCAGGAGTTGGAGCCGTACCATTTCAGCCGGTGCAGCAACTGGTGCCTGGTGAATCTGGCCTATGTGTCCCAGGTGGATAAGAGCGTGGCGGTTGTGGCGGGAACGCCCCTGGATATCAGCCGCCGGAACCGGACGACCTTCATGGCGGCGTTGACGCGGTACATGGGAGGCAACACATGATAGTGTCGACGAGCCCCTGGGCAAACTTCTGCTCCTATGTGTTTTGTTGGGGATTTTGCCTGGTGTTTATGTTCCCACTGCCCCGCAGGAGAGGCTTCCTCCTGCTGGCCGGTGGGATGCTGCTGCTCAGCTGTGCCGGCTATGCCCTGACGGAGGAAGTGTTGCCAGAGGGGGTACGTGGCCTGTCTATGCTGCTGTGCCAGCTGGCGATCGCCTTCGTTATGGTAAAGGTTTGCTGCAAGGTGAAA
>JAJPXL010000030.1 GCA_021205455.1 Clostridiales bacterium | reverse complement strand
GGAGGGTCTTTTTGGTCGTTTTGTCGGATTTTTTCATATGATTCACCAGTTGTTCCAATTCTTGCCCTTACTATAGCATAAACGGTTTGCTTTTGCAAGGGCGGCCCCGTCCGGTGCTGCCGCCGTCAAAAAAGCGCCTGCCCTTCCCCGCACGCGGCGGGGCGGCAGGCGCTCCTGAGGCTGCACTGGTGTCCTGCTTCGTCAGGCGATGCCCGTCAGGTCGAAGCTCGCCAGCCACTCCCGGGCGGCCTGGCTGACCTTCCGGAGGCAGTCCTCCTCGAAGGGGCTCTCCAGCCCGGCATTTTTCAGCAGCTCGGTGAAGGTGGCGCTGCCGCCCTGGCTGGTGTAGGCCATATAGTGCCGCCAGGCGTCGGGCAGGTCCTTCTGAATCATGGCCCAGAACTCCAGGGACACCGTCTGGGCCAGGCAGTAGTCGATATAATAGAAGGGGGAGGAGTAGATGTGGTGCTTCAGCTGCCAGTGTTCCCCCTCGCTGTAGAAGGGAATTTCCCCGTCCAGCCGCATCCAGGGCATATAGACCCCCATCAGCTCCTTCCAGACCCCGTGGCGCTGGGCGGGGGTCAGGTCCGGCTGCTCATAGACGACGTGCTGGAAGTGGTCCACCAGGGTGCCGTAGGGGATGAAGGTCAGCGCCCCGGCCAGGTGGCTGTAGTAGAACTTCCGGGTGTCCTCCCCGAAGAAGCCCTCCGCCCAGGGCCAGGCGAAGAACTCCATGGACATGGAGTGGACCTCGCAGGCCTCCATGCTGGGCCAGCAGTAGGCCATGGGCACCCGGTCCCGGTTGGTGTACCAGGCGAAGGCGTGGCCCGCCTCGTGGGTCACCACCTCAACGTCCCCCTGGGTGCCGTTGAAGTTGGCGAAGATAAAGGGAACGCCGTAGTCCGGGATGCTGGTGCAGTAGCCGCCTCCGGCCTTGCCCTCGGTGCTGAGGACATCCAGCAGCTCCCCGTCCAGCATGGTGCGGAAGAAGGCGCCGGTCTCCGGGCTCAGCTCGTCGTAGAACTTCTTCCCCTGGGCCAGGATGTCCTCCGCCGTTCCCTGGGGTTTGGGGTTGCCGGAGCGGAACTCCAGGGCGTTGTCCGCAAAGCTCATGGGGTACTCCTTCCCCAGCCGCTTGGCCTGCTCCCGGTAGATGCTGTCCGCCACGGGGACCAGGTATTTCACCACGGCGGCGCGGAACTTCTCCACATCCTCCTTGGTGTAGCAGTTGCGGCCCATGCGGTAGTAGCCCAGGGTGGTGTAGCCCTCGTAGCCCATCTTTTTGCCCATGGTGTCCCGCAGGTGAACCAGCCGGTCATAGATGCTGTCCATCTCCGGCTGATGGTCCTTGTACCACTGGCCCTCCGCCTTCCAGGCCGCCAGGCGGCGGGCGTCGTCCGGGTCGTTTTTGAAGGGGGTCATCTGGCTCAGGGTGTAGGTCCCGCCCTCAAAGGGCACCTGGGCGGAGGCCAGGAGCTTTTCATACTCCTGGGTCAGGTCGTTCTCCTGCTGGAGCTCCGGGACGATGTCCGGGGAGAAGGCCTTCAGCCCCAGCTCCGCGTTGGTGAACATCAGCTCGCCGTACTCCCGGGCGAAGTCGGCCCGGAAGGGGCTGCCCAGCAGCGTCAGCGTCCACGCCTGAATCACCGCCTGGAGCTCCGGCATGGCGGCGTTCCAGAATTTGGATTCCCCGTCATAGAAGGCGTCCCGGGTGTCGATGGAGTGCCGGACGCTGGCCAGGGTGGACTGGGTGGAGATGTGCCGCTCCAGCGTCTCCATCTCCAGGAATACCTGCTTTGCGGCCCCGTAGTCCGCCGCGCCTTTCAGCCGCTCCGTCAGAGCGGACAGCTCCCCTTTCAGCGCCTCCAAATCCGGGCGCTCGTACTTCATTTCTGAAAATTTCATATTGATTCCCTCCACGGTGCGCCGCTGCCACAGGAAGCGGCGCATAATAACTGGATTATACTTCATTTTGCCGCATTTTTCAATACGCGCTCTGCCGCAGCGCCAGGTTCGCCTGCCGGAAATTTGTCAAGGGCATATTGACAGCGTTTGTAGAATCTGCTACAATTCCAGCAAGGACATGAAATTCGCTTTTGGAACGAAACGGCTTGCTTTTCTGAGCAGTTAGCTGTTTTGGGCGGCGCACTTCATATCCTATTCCCATGTAATCCAGTTCTATATAGAAAGAGTGGACGATATTTATATGAAAACGGCATTGGTAGTGATGGCGGCAGGTATGGGCAGCCGCTTTAAGGGCGGCATTAAACAGCTGGAGGGGGTCGGCCCCAACGGTGAAATCATCACAGATTACTCCGTCTACGATGCGCTGGAGGCGGGCTTTGACGAAGTCATCTTCATCATCCGCCATGATATTGAGGAGGCGTTCCACGCCGCCGTCGGCCAGCGGCTGGTGAAGGCCGGCGTCCCCGTCCGGTACGCCTATCAGGAGCTGTCCAATCTGCCCGCCGGGGTGGATGCCGCCACGCTGCTGGCGGGCCGGGTGAAGCCCTGGGGCACAGGGCAAGCCGTGCTCTCCTGCAAGGGGATTCTGGACTGCCCCTTCACAGTCATCAATGCGGATGACTACTACGGCAAGGAGGCCTTCCGCCAGATGCACCAGTACCTGACGGACGGCATCGCCCAGCGCACCTACTGCATGGCGGGCTTCCGGCTCAAGAATACCCTGTCCGACCACGGCAGCGTCACCAGAGGCATCTGCAAGACGGACGCCACCGGCCGGCTGGTGGAGGTCGTCGAGACGAAGTTCATTGAAAAAGCCCCCAACAGCACCGACGCCATGGTGAACGGCGCGCTGATTGCGGGGGACACGCTGGTCTCCATGAATATGTGGGGGCTGGACCTGGAGTTCCTGGACGTGCTGGAGCGGGGCTTCCTGACCTTCCTCCAGGGGCAACAGCCGGGCAGCACGGAGGAGTATCTGCTGCCCACCATCATCGGCGGCCTCGTCGCCAGCCGGGCCGCCACGGTGAAGGTGCTGCCCACCGGCGATAAGTGGTTCGGCGTCACCTATCGGGAGGACAAGCAGGGCGTGGTGGACAGCATTCAGGCCCTGATCGACCAGGGCGTGTACCCTGCAAGATTGTTTTAGGTCGTAGAAAACCGCAGCGGCAAGGAACCGTCACTCCTTACCGCTGCGGTTTTGTTTTTTTAGAATGGATACACCCCGCCGTTCAGGGCTGCCGCCGTCAGCGTGTCCCCCTGATACTCCAGCTTCAGGGAGAAGAAGGGCGCGTCCTGCGCCAGCAGCTCCAGAAAGAGCCTGTCCCCCTCCCAGTGGGGCAGGGACAGTACCGCCTCCTTGTCCACCCATTGCAGCACGCCCTCCTCCGTGTCGGTCAGCGTCCCGGTGAAGCCATCGGCGGTGAAGAGGTACATATACTCCGTCTCGTACCGGTCGGAGACGAAGGTGACGATGCCCCGCAGGCGGTAGCGGGTCAGGGTCAGGCCGGTCTCCTCCCGCACCTCCCGGAGGACGCACTCCTCCGGGCTCTCCTTCGGCTCGAACTTCCCGCCCACGCCGATCCACTTCCCCTGGTTCTCGTCCTGGGCCTTCTTGACGCGGTGCAGCAGCAGATATTTGCCGTCCTGCTCGATATAGCATAAGCTGGTGTTCTTCATGGGATGTTCCTCCTGTGGCCGGGCCCGGTCACTCCGCCTCGTCCTGCCGGTGCTTTTTCAGCTTCTCGAAGCTCTCGGTGCTGATGGCGTGCTCCATCCGGCAGGCTTCCCGCTCCGCCACCGCCGGGTCCACCCCGGCGCTGACCAGCTGGGCCTTGAAGTACAGGTGCCGCTCATAAATCTGCTCCGCGATCTCCTGCCCCGTCTCCGTCAGGTGCAACAATGCCTTATCGTCCACCCGCAGGTAGCCGCCCTTCTCCAGCGCCGCCACCGCATGGCTGATGCTGGGCTTGGAAAAGCCCATATGCCGCGCAACGTCCACTGAGCGCACCTCGCCCTTCTGGCGCTGTAACACGAGGATGGCTTCCAGGTAGTCCTCGCCTGACATATGCAATGCCATAGTGCATCTTCCTTTCCTGTGTCTCATGGGTATGCGGCCTGTTGGCGCGGCGGCGTGCCGGGCATCCGGTTCCTCCGCGCCCCGCAGGGAGTGCGGCACAAGGGTTAGCATCTTCTAACCATTATATCTCTATCTTACCACGTTCCGCCCACCGCTGTCAAGGCGTATCCGTTGCAAATTTTACGGGGACAAACGGAACCGTGCTGCGGCATCCACGCAAAGCCGGTTATTTTGCAAAAGACAAAAATTATTTGAGAGGCTTTCCTTTTTGCGGGGAATGCTCTATAATGAAGCTGTCTATCGTCAGGTACCCCCTGTCCCATCGCCTGACGGGAAAGGAGCGTTTTATGAATCAGGAATTGACCGCCCTGCGGCGGCAGAACAAACGGCTGACCGTGCTGCTGGTCATCACACTGCTGGTGGCGCTGGTGGCCGCCGTCACCAGCGTATTTGCGGTGATGATGCTGGTGGAGTTTGGCGAGCAGCTGTCCGCCTACGCCCAGGAGATGGAAGGCACCCTCGCCCAGCTGGACGAGATTATGGACGGGCTGACCACGCTGTCCGACCTGGTGAGCAAAATCGCCAGCTTCTTCGGCTGACGTGGCACTCCCTCATTTCCCCTGAAAGGAGCTTTCTTATGAGCAATGTAACCATTTCCGACGCAGTCCGCTATATCGGCTGCGACGATCATCAAATCGACCTGTTTGAAAGCCAGTATCCGGTGCCCAACGGCATTTCCTATAACTCCTATGTCATCCTGGATGAGAAAATCGCCGTCCTGGACACGGCGGACCGCCGGGTCTCGGAGGAGTGGCTGGCCAAGCTGGAGGCCGCCCTGGAGGGGCGGACGCCGGACTACCTCGTCATCTCCCACATGGAGCCGGACCACGCCTACAACATCCAGCGCCTGGCGGAGAAGTATCCCAATATGCAGCTGGTGGGCAACGCCAAGACCTTCGCCATGCTGCCCCTGTACTTTGACTTCGACTTCGCCCGGCGCAGGGTGGTGGTGAAGGAGGGGGACACCCTCCCCCTGGGCAGCCACACCCTGACCTTCTGCATGGCCCCCATGGTGCACTGGCCGGAGGTCATGGTGGAGTATGAGTCCAGCGAGAAGCTGCTGTTCTCCGCCGACGCCTTCGGCAAGTTCGGCGCGCTGGACGTGGACGAGCCCTGGGACGACGAGGCCCGCCGCTACTATATCAACATCGTGGGCAAGTACGGCCCCTCGGCCCAGGGCCTGCTGAAAAAGGCCGCCGGGCTGGACATCGCCGCCATCTGCCCCCTCCACGGCCCCGTGCTGAAGGGGGACCTGGCCCATTACATCGGCCTGTATCAGACCTGGAGCAGCTACCAGCCGGAGGCGGCAGGCGTCACCCTGGCCTACTGCTCCATCCACGGCAACACCGCCGATGCGGCCCTGGCGCTGAAGGCCATGCTGGAGGAAAAGGGCGCGGCCGTCGCCTCCTTCGACTTGGCCCGGGACAGCATGAGCGAGGCGGTGGCCTCCGCCTTCCGCTATGATAAGCTGGTGCTGGCCGCCCCCACCTATGACGCGGCCCTGTTCCCGGTGGTGGGGGACTTCCTGTATCACCTGAAGGCCAAGAACTACCAGAAGCGCACCGTCGCCATCCTGGAGAACGGCTCCTGGGCCCCCATGGCCGGGAAGCTGATGCGGGCCTATGTGGAGGGCTTCAAGGGCTGCACCCTTGTGGAGCCGGTGGTGACGATTCGCGGCAAGCTGAACGGGCAGAGCCAGGCTGCGCTTGCCGCCCTGGTGGATACCCTGACCGCCTGAGACACTGTTATTGACTTAAGATGTATCCTATCCTGAGTTGAGAGGCGTAACGCGGCCGTACAGTCAGAGGTCCGCGATCAAAGGGCAACAAAATTGCCGCCCGTCCCGCCGTAAGGCTAGGGAGCGCAGCGGAAATGCCGCTTGACGGCGGAGGAACGTGGGCGGCAATCCCCGCCAGCCGCCATCGGCGGCAGCTTTGGTGCGTGTCAAGTTATATCGTCTGTCGCCTGATAGACCACCTGATTGAGGGACAAGGCGCAAGCCGCCACCGGGACACGGGGAGATTCTTAAGAGGGGGGCCACAGGCCCCCCTCGTGAGCTGCCTTCTTTTGCTACTTTTCTTGGCGGAGCAAGAAAAGCAGGCCCCCGCTTCCCTGGCAAGGGAAGGCCGGACAATGCCTTTACAGCGAACATTTCCTAAGAAAAACAAGCTGCCGGGAGGGCAAACACGAAGTTCCTTCCTCCATCTTTGTCTAAGGAGTGCAATCCCCTTACGTTGATGGCATTACCGCCTGAGCGAGGGCATCCGATTTCTTGTAAAAAAGGGGCGATCCCGGTGATCGATCAAGAGAAAATCAAAGCAGCCGTCACCCAGCTTCTGGAGGCCATCGGGGAGGACCCCAGCCGCCCCGGCCTGGTGGACACGCCGGACCGCATCGCCAGGATGTGTACCGAGCTGTTCGGCGGCATGGAGCAGACGGCGGCGGAGCCCCTCTCCAAACGCTTCCCCGTGGACAGCAGCGACATGGTGCTGGAGAAGGACATCACCTTTTACTCCATGTGCGAGCATCACCTGCTCCCCTTCTACGGCAAGGTTCACATCGCCTATGTCCCGGACGGGCAGGTGGTGGGGCTGAGCAAGCTGGCCCGCACGGTGGAGGTGTTTGCCCGCCGCCCCCAGATTCAGGAGCAGATGACCGGCCAGATCGCCGCCGCCATCATGGAGGAACTGCGCCCCAAGGGCGTCATGGTTATGGTGGAGGCGGAGCATATGTGCATGACCATGCGGGGTGTGAAGAAGCCGGGCAGCAAAACCGTCACTGTCAGCACCCTGGGCTGCTTTGAGACGGAAGAAGGGCTGCAAAACCGCTTCTTCCAGCTGCTGCACACATGAGGCGGGTCAATGCGCTGCTGCGGCACCCCAGGTTCACAGAAACACTCGCCGCGCTGGAGGCGCTGGAACGGGAGCGCATCTTCTGCCGCCATGGCCTGACCCATCTGCTGGACGTGGCCAGAATGATGTGGATTCAGGTGCTGGAGCAGGGGCTTTCCCTTGATAAGGAAGTGGTCTATGCCGCCGCGCTCCTCCACGACCTGGGGCGGGTGGCGCAGCTCCGGCAGGGCATCCCCCACGAGGCGGCCAGCGCCGCCCTGGCCCGGGCCATCCTGCCGGAGTGCGGCTATACGGAGGGGGAAACCGCTGCAATCTCAGCCGCCATCCTCTCCCACAGGGGAAGCGTGGGAGGCGGGCTGGGCTCCGCCCTTGGCCGCCTGCTCTACGACGCGGACAAGAAAAGCCGCATTTGCTGGCGCTGCGACGCGCAGCGCCTTTGCAACTGGGACGCGGAGAAACAGAACACCGGAATCGACTGCTAATAGAGGATGGAGCATAGGGAACCTCTGCTATATCTGTAGGGGCGGCTACAAACGCCTCCGCCTCCTTCGGAGGCACCTCCCCTTTCAGGCAATGTCATCAATTTAAGGGGATTACGCTCCTTAGACAAGGATACTATAAGGAAATAAAGCGTTTGCCCTCCCGGCGGGCCCCATTTCTTGTCCCGCCAAGAAATGGGGGAAAGAAGGCGGCTTAGGGAGGGGCTTCGGGGACTCGCCCCTCCCTAAGAACCCTCCCCCTATCCCGCTGGCGGCTAGCGCCTTGTCC
>JAJPXL010000072.1 GCA_021205455.1 Clostridiales bacterium | reverse complement strand
AGTGGAGACCGGATTTGGGCCTCGAAAATCGGGGCTTGCTTTCCTGCTTCCTGTAGACAACGAACACTCTATCAAAACAATTCCGGTTTCCGATTTTATCATTATGGCATTTTTCAATTCTGCGGTTACTGTTCTCCAGACCCTCGTGATCGCCCTCGGCGCTGGCCTCGGCATCTGGGGTGCCATCAACCTTCTGGAAGGTTACGGCAACGACAACCCCGGTGCCAAGAGCCAGGGAATGAAGCAGCTTATGGCGGGCGGCGGTGTCGCCCTCATCGGCACCACCCTCGTTCCGCTGCTCTCCGGTCTGTTCGGCTGATCTGTCACACCGTATCACTGGCGGTCACGGGTGATGTTCAAGCGCCCGTGGCCGTCTTCCGAAGGGAGGTAGTCCTATTTGAACGCAATTCTTGAGCAGATCACTCAGTGGCTGAAGGAGCTGCTGGTGGGTGCTATCATGGATAATCTGACAGGGCTATTTGATTCGGTGAACACACAGGTCGGCTCGATTGCCTCGGATGTGGGGACGACCCCGGCGAACTTCTCGCCGGGAGTCTTCTCCCTCATTCAGAACCTATCAGAATCGGTCATCATGCCGATAGCCGGCATCATCCTCACATTTATCTGCTGCTGGGAACTGATCCAGCTCCTCATAGAACACAACAATCTGGCCAACTTCGAGACGTGGATCTTCTTCAAATGGGTTTTTAAGACCTTCGTTGCCGTCCTGTTGATTACGAACTGTTTCAATATCACGATGGCGGTGTTTGACGTGGCACAGAGCGTGATCAATTCCAGCGGGAGCCTGATTACTGCAAGCACCGCTGTGGACGCTGAAATGCTGGAGACGCTGGAGGCCACGCTGCTGGAGATGGACTTGGGGCCGCTTTTGGGGCTGTTTTTGCAGTCTTTTATCATCCAGTTCACCATGTCCGCCCTGTCTGTGGTCATTTTCGTCATCGTCTACGGGCGTATGGTGGAGATCTACCTCATGGTCAGCCTTGCACCTATCCCATTTGCCACCTTTGGCAACCGGGAGCAGAGCCAGATCGGACAGAATTACCTGCGCTCCCTCATCGCTTTGGGGTTCCAGGGGTTCCTGATCCTGGTGTGTGTGGGTATCTATGCGGTGCTGATTCAGTCCGTGGCCATTTCGGACGATATTATCGCGTCCCTGTGGGGGATCGTCGGCTACACCGTGCTGCTGGTGTTCACCTTATTCAAAACCGGTAGCCTCGCAAAGTCAGTGATGAACGCACACTGACCCTGGAAAGGAGGAAACAATCTGGCTGCTTATGTATCCGTACCCCGTGACCTGACACGGGTAAAATCCAAGGTGTTTTTCAACCTGACCAAACGGCAGCTTGTGTGCTTTGGGGCGGCGGCACTGATTGGAGTGCCGTCTTTTTTTGCCCTGAAAAGCATCGGCAACGCAACGCTCGCCACAATGGGCATGATCGTCATCATGCTCCCCCTGTTCCTGCTCGCCATGTACGAGAAGGACGGTCAGCCGTTGGAGGTCATCGCACAACATTTCATTCAGGCAACATTTATTCGACCAAAAGTCCGTCCCTATCAGACGGACTGCTATTATGCCGCCCTCATGCGGCAGTACCAAGTGTATAAGGAGGTAGATGCGATTGTCAGCAAAGAAGAAAACGCCGGAAAGCGTAAAACTGCCCGCAAATCTGACGCCTAAAGAGCAGAAGCAGATCCGGGCAGTGATCGAACGGAATCAGTCGGATGGCAAGGTTCCGAAGACGGCGCAGCAGTCCATCCCTTTTGAGCGGATGTTCCCGGACGGCATCTGCCGGGTGCGGGGCAACTATTACACCAAGACCATCCAGTTCCAGGACATCAATTATCAGCTTGCCCAGCAGGAAGACCAGAGCGCCATCTTCGAGGAGTGGTGTTCCTTCCTGAACTTCTTCGACAGTTCCATCCATTTCGAGCTGTCCTTTATGAACATGAACACCGATGCGGAGAGCTTTGAAAAGAGCATCCGTATCCCGTACCAGAGGGACGGCTTCGATGATGTCCGGGCAGAGTACAGCCAGATGCTGAAATCCCAGTTGGAGAAGGGCAACAACGGTCTGACCAAGACCAAGTACCTGACCTTCGGCATCGAGGCGGCGACCATGCGGCAGGCCAAGCCCCGGCTCGACCATGTACAGACCGACATCCTGAACAACTTTCACCGCCTGGGTGTTGGAGCAAAAGCCCTGAACGGCAAGGAACGCCTGAGCCTGATGCACGATATGTTCCACATGGGAGACACAGACAAGTTTCATTTTGACTGGAAGTGGCTCCCGGAATCCGGCATGTCCGTGAAGGATTTCATTGCCCCCACGTCCTTCTCCTTCAAGAGCAGGACGTTCACGATGGGGAATCTCTACGGGGCCATGTCCTATCTGGCCATCACCGCCTCAGACATCAGTGACCGGCTGCTGAAAGATTTTCTGGATGTGGACAGCAGCCAGGTGGTGACGATGCACATCCAGTCGGTAGACCAGAATAAAGCCATTAAGACGGTGAAGCGCACCATCACCGAGCTGGACAGAAGCAAGATCGAGGAGCAGAAAAAGGCCGTCCGCTCCGGGTATGACATGGACATCATTCCCTCAGACCTCGCCACCTACGGAAAGGACGCCAAGGCGTTGCTGAAAGAATTGCAGAGCCAGAATGAGCGGATGTTCCTGGTGACGTTCCTCGTCCTGTCCACCGGACGCACGGAGCAGGAGCTGGAGACCAATGTGTTCCGGATTTCCTCCCTGGCGCAGAAGCACAACTGCAATCTGCGGCGGCTGGATTTCCAGCAGGAGCAGGGGCTTATGAGCTGCCTGCCGCTTGCGGATAACCAGATCAACATTCAGCGGGGGCTGACCACCAGCTCCACCGCAATCTTCATCCCCTTCACCACCCAGGAGCTGTTCCAGGATAGCCCGTCCGCCCTGTACTATGGGCTGAACGCTCTCTCCAACAACCTTATCATGGTGGACAGGCTGAGGCTGAAAAACCCCAACGGCCTGATCCTCGGCACCCCCGGTGCCGGTAAGTCCTTCGCCGCAAAACGGGAAATTGCCAATGCGTTTCTGACCACAGATGATGACATCATCGTCTGCGACCCGGAGGCAGAGTATGCGGCGCTGGTGCAGCGGCTCAACGGGCAGGTCATTAAAATCAGCCCGTCCAGCAAGCAGTATATCAACCCGATGGACATCAACAGCAACTACTCCGAGGAAGATAACCCGATTGCATTGAAATCGGATTTTGTCCTCTCCCTCTGCGAGCTGATCGTGGGGGGCAAGGAGGGCTTGCAGCCCATCGAAAAGACGGTCATTGACCGCTGCGTCCATCAGATTTATCAGAAGTATTTTGAGAATCCGGTGCCGGAGAATATGCCGCTGCTGGAGGACTTGTACCATGCCCTGCTGGAGCAGGAGGAAAAGGAGGCCCGTCATGTGGCGACTGCCCTCGAAATCTATGTGAAAGGCTCCCTGAACCTGTTCAATCATCGCACCAACGTGGACATCCAGAACCGGTTTATCTGCTACGACATCAAGGAGCTGGGGAAACAGCTCAAGAAAATCGGGATGCTGGTGGTGCAGGATCAGGTCTGGGGCCGTGTCACGGCCAACCGCAGCGAGGGGAAGACCACCCGCTATTATATGGACGAGTTCCACCTGCTGCTGAAAGAGGAGCAGACGGCGGCGTACAGTGTGGAGATTTGGAAGCGGTTCAGAAAGTGGGGCGGCGTCCCGACGGGGATCACGCAGAACGTCAAGGATTTGCTGTCCTCCAGGGAGGTGGAGAACATCTTTGAGAACAGCGATTTCATTATCATGCTGAACCAGGCCAGCGGAGACCGGCAGATTCTGGCCAAACAGTTGGGTATTTCCCCTCATCAGCTCTCCTATGTCACACAGTCCGGCGAGGGTGAAGGGCTTCTGTTCTACGGGAACGTGATCCTGCCCTTCGTAGACCACTTCCCCCAGGATACGGAGCTGTACCGCATCATGACCACGAAGCTGTCCGAGGTGTCCGAGTTGTCTGCCGGGAAGGAGGCATAAATGGCTGAAAAACCTGTGCGCCTCCGCTTCACTGAGGACGACCTTGCAGACAACAAGGTGGCAAAAGCCGCCACCAAAGCGGAAAAAGCGGCAGACAAGGCAGATAAGGCAGTTTCCAGGCTCCCGACAAAGCGCAGGCTTCGCCGGGAGCCTGCCGACGCTGGAGACAAGAAATCGAAGCTACGGCGGGAGTCCACCGCTGCCGCAAAAAGCAAAGAAAAGCTGCGGTTCGGCAAGCTGAAAATCGAGGAGGTGGAAGCCCCCAAGCCCAAGGCCAGGGGGAAACACGCTGCCGCCAAAGCGCCGCTGGATACCGTCTCCGGCACCGCCCACAGAGAAATCAGCCGGTATGAGGATGACAACGTAGGCGTACAGGCGGCGCATCAGTCCGAGGAGGCTGTGGAAGGTGCCGCCCATGTGACCGAGCAGGCGGTCTACTCCAGCAAGCTGCGAAAGTACGAAAAGGCGGAAAAGCTGGTTCGGAAGTCGGATAATGCCAATGTGGAGGCGCTGTACCAGAAGTTCCTGAAGGAAAATCCTGATGTGTCCACCAATCCGTTATCTCGGTGGATGCAGAAACAGAAGATCAAGAAGGAGTATGCGGCGGCACGGGCGGCGGCGCAGACCGGCAAGACCACCACCTCCGCAGCGGGGACTGCCAAAACGGTGGAATCTGCAAAGGAGAAGGGCGAGTCTCTGCTGGCGGCAATCAAGGGGTTATTCACCAAAAACAGCAACGGCGTGAAGGTCGCATTGCTTCTGTGCCTGGTGGTGCTTCTGCTCATCACCCAGCTCCAGTCCTGTTCCATGCTGGCGGGCGGTATGCTCACGTCTGTAACAGCCACGTCCTGGCCTGCGGAAGACATCGAGATCACCAAAGCCGACGCCTATTACACCAAACTGGAGGCACAGCTACAGAAAAAGATCAACAACATGGAATCCACCCACTCCAACTGTGATGAGTTCAATTACAGCATCGGGGAGATCGGCCACGATTCCACAGCGCTCATCAGCTATCTGTGTGCCAAGTACGGCGACTTCACGTTCAGCGAGGTGAAATCCGAGCTGGATACCATCTTCGCATTGCAGTACGACCTGGATGTGGAGACCGCCAATGAGACCCGGACAGTGACAAAGACCGTGCAGGCCGGCGAGTATATCGGTGAGGTCGTCACCAGCGGCTACTGCAACTGCTCCATCTGCTGCGGCAAATGGGCAGGCGGTGCGACTGCCTCCGGCGTGTATCCAACCGCCAACCACACGATAGCGGTGGACGCTACCAACCCCATCGTCCCCATCGGGACGCAGATCATTATGAACGGCGTTCTCTACACGGTGGAGGACACCGGCAACTTTGCCCGGTACGGTGTGGACTTCGACGTTTACTATGACAGCCATTCGGCTGCGCTGGCCCACGGGCATCAGACATGGCAGGCTTATTACGCTGGCGGCGACGGGGAATCCATCGAAGTGACCACCACGGAGACCGTGAAGGTCTGCTATGTGACCCTGACCGTCACCGATTTTGAGAGCATCCTGACCAGCCGTTTGGATGAGGAACAGGCCGAGATGTACGACATCTACCAGGAGACCAAGGGCAACCGGGTCATTTTCGGCACTCCTCTGGACTTCAACTGGCACCTGTATATCACCGGCGAGTATGGCTACCGGTGCAGCGGCACCAGCGTGGTGTCCTCTGACAGCCTGGATGTGACTGTTCCCACCGGAACAGAGGTGCTTTCCGTCATGGACGGCACCGTCAAATCGGTATCCGGCGGCACCGTCGCCCTGAAAAACGACAGCGGCTATATCATCAAGCTGGGCGGGCTGAAAAATATCAGCGTATCCGCAGGCGAGGAAGTGACCAACGGGCAGGCCATCGGCAAGGTGGGCAGTTCCGGGGTGCTGACGATTTCGTTCACCTACAACGGCACCAGCTTCAACCCCTACTTCTATCTGGATGTGGGAGAAGGTAGCCTGTTTGGAGATGTGGATGTGGGCGATGCCACCGGCAAGGCGGCGCTGCTGATCGCCAAGGCGTATCAGTACCTGGGTGTTCCCTATGTCTGGGGCGGCTATTCCCCCAGCGGGTTCGACTGCTCCGGCTTCGTGTCCTACTGCATCAACAACTGCGGAGCCGGTTGGAGCGTGGGGCGGCTGACCGCCAACGGCCTGCTGGGTATCTGCACAAAGGTATCGTCCTCGGAGGCACAGCCGGGAGACCTGATCTTCTTCCAAGGGACGTACTCCACCAGCGGCGCAAGCCATGTGGGTATCTACCTGGGGAATGGTCAGATGATCCACTGCGGCAACCCGTGCCAGGTCAGCAGCATTAACACATCGTACTGGCAGCAACATTTCTACTGCTTCGGGAGGCTCCCCGGAATGTAACCGGGGAACCTTCCATTAACAAGAAGGAGGCATTTATGAGCGCAAAACTGAACAAGATCGGTGCGGATTTGGAGAAAGCCCGTGCCAAATGGCGGGAGTGGGAGGCAAAAACAAAGGAGCTGGAGGCCCGCTACCGGGAGCAGGAAAACACGGAGATCTGCGACATCACCCACGCCTACAACCTGACCCCTGACCAGCTTGCCGAGCTGCTCCGCATGATGAAGGAGACCATGCCGGAGACTGCTCCGGCGCAGGAAGTCACCAATTCTTTTATTCATGAGGAGGAAGAAGCACATGAGGACTAAAATCATTTCTGTTATGACCGCCCTGCTGCTCTGCGTGGGGATGTTCTCCACCACAGCCTTTGCCGTTGTGCAGGGCGATGTCAATGCGGAGGACGCTGCGGAGGCCGAGACCACAACAGATACTGTGGAGGCCGATGAGGAAGCAACCGAGGATGATTCGGAGCCGACTCTGGAAGTGACCGTCTCCGAGGACGGCACCACCACTTACACCTACGGCGACTGGTCATGGACAGTGGAAAATGAGGACGAAACCGAGGAGGAAGAAAGCACCACGCTGACCGGCACAGTGGTCGGTATCACCAGCTACCTGAACCTGCGCTCCGGCGCTGGCATGGACTACAGCGTGATCGGCAAGCTGACCAACGGAACCGAGGTGGAGGTCATCGACGAGGAAAACGGCTGGTATCAGGTGACAGTGGATGGCCAGACCGGATATGTCTACAGTGACTATCTGGAGGTCACAGAAGTGGCTACTAAGGAAGCCGAGGAGGACAGCGAACTGGACAGCCTGGATGAGACGCTCTTGTTGATGATGTTCAGTCTGCTGGCACAGAACAGCACGGACACCGATGATACTTCCCTGGCACTGACCCCGGACGGCAATCTGAGCCTGATCGACGATATTGATACCGCCACAGACGAGGACACCGGCAAGCAGTTCATCACGGTGGTCACAAAAAGCGGCAACTACTTCTATATCATCATCGACCGGGACGATGAGGGCGAGGAGACCGTTCACTTTCTGAACCAGGTGGACGAGGCCGACCTGCTGGCTCTGATGGACGAGGAGGATGCGGCAGAGTATGAAGCCTCTCTCTCCGGCACCGATACGGATACTGAGGGCACCAGTGGAGAGGATGCGTCTACCAGCACGGATACTGACGAGGAGGCGGATGCTTCCGAGACAGAAGGCACTGAGGCCACGGAGAATGATACCGAAAGCAGTGGCATGAATGTCCTGCCCGTCATTCTGATTGTGGTGGTTC
>JAJPXL010000071.1 GCA_021205455.1 Clostridiales bacterium | reverse complement strand
GCTGTGCCAGCTGGCGATCGCCTTCGTTATGGTAAAGGTTTGCTGCAAGGTGAAAACCAGCATTGCCCTGTACTTTGGCATTTGGTCCACGCTGTGCGTTTCCCTGCTCCAGGAGCTGTACGACCTGCCCTACCTTCATTTGCAATTTCCGGTGCTGGACAGGCCGCTGTACAGAGGGGGCATCCTGATGGCTGTGGTCTGCATCGCCGGCGCGGCGCTGGCGATGACGGAGCGGAAATGGCTGCCGGTGTACGGCAGCGACCATGTGGGGCCGAGGCAGCTGACCTCCGCCGTCATGCTCTACATGATTTTCATGGTGCTGCTGTTCGTATTCTACGCCCATATGGAGCTGACGCTCACCAGCATACTGGTCCTGATGGGGCAGGCGTATTGCATCACGCTGCTGTACCTGCAAACGGCGCTGTTCAAAAAGAGCGCCCTCCAGCAGGAGGTGAACACCCTGAACCTGCTGTGGCAGCAGCAGAAGCGGCAATACGAGTTCTCCAAGGAAAGCATTGCCCGGGTGAACCAAAAATACCACGATTTAAAGCATATGCTGGCAGCCGTCCGCAATATGGAGAGCAGCGACCGCCAGCGCCGCGCCCTTCAGGAGATTGAGGACTCCGTCCACGACTACGACCTGAACGTCAACACCAACAATGAGACGCTGAACACCGTCCTGACGGAAAAGCAGCTGGAGTGTGACCGCAAGGGCATCACGGTGAACTGCGTCGTAGACGGGGCCAGCGTGGACTTCATGGACCCTGTGGACCTGTACACCATCATGGGCAACGCGATAGACAACGCGATGGAGGCCGTCTCCAAGTTCGACCGGCCGCACCTGCGCATCATCGACGTGCTGGTTCATGTCCGGCAGCGGTTTCTGGTCATCAGCATCACCAACCCCATGAAGGAGGAGCCCAGCTTCGAGGATGGGCTGCCGGTCTCCACCAAGGAGCAGAACGGCTACCACGGCTTCGGCATCCGCAGCATCCGCTCCACCGTGCAAAAGTACGGCGGCGAAACGACCATTGACACAAAGGACGGCTTCTTTTCCCTGAGCATCACCATCCCGCTGCCGGAAGAGAAGCAGGATTGATAGGAACGATTCGCCCCATTGTCGGTAAGGAAGAATTCTTTGCTTTCTTACCGGCTTTTTTTGTGCATTACGACCACTTACGCCGCAAAAACGACCACTTCGGGCAGCGACCTTGAAAAAATTTAAGGAAAAAGGTATAATTTTTTTATAAAAGCCCCGAGTGCGATTGCGAGGCGGAGTATCAGAAAAAAGGATGGGAGAGACGATATGAAAAGAAGCATCAATATGAATCAATCCTGGCAGTTCACCGGGAAGGACGGCGTGACCGTTTCGGTGGACGTTCCCCATACCTGGAACAATGTCGACGGGCAGGACGGCGGCAATGACTATTACCGCGGCACCTGCGTCTATGAGAAGAACTTCCCCAAGCCGGACTTTGACCCGGAGACCGAGCGGGTCTATCTGGAGTTCCGGGGGGTCAATGCCTCGGCGGAGGTCATCCTGAACGGGGAGACCGTGATGACCCATGATGGCGGCTACTCCACCTTCCGGGCGGATGTCACCGATGTGCTGAAGGCGGACAATGCCCTGACCGTCAAGGCGGACAACGGCGTCAACGATCGGGTTTATCCCCAGAAGGCGGACTTCACCTTTTACGGCGGCATCTACCGGGATGTGCTGCTGCGGGTGGTGAACAAGGTTCACTTCGACCTGGACTACTTCGGCGGGGAAGGGCTTCAGGTCACCCCCAAGGTAGAGGGCGCTGACGGCAAGGTGCAGGTCAAGACGTGGCACAACGGGACAGACGCCGCCGTATCCGTCCGGCTGCTGGACGGGGAAGGGGCCGAGGTGGCCTCCGGCGAAGGTGACGACGTGACCCTGACCATCCCCTCCGTCCACCTGTGGAACGGGGTCAAGGACCCCTACCTCTATACGGCGGTGGCCACCCTGACGGTGGGCGGCGAGGCCGTGGATGAGGTCAGCGCCCGGTTCGGCGTGCGCACCTGTCGGGTAGACCCCCAGAAGGGCTTCTTCCTGAACGGCAAATCCTATCCCCTCCGGGGCGTCAGCCGCCACCAGGACTGGAAGGGCCTGGGCAACGCCCTGACGAAGGAGCATCACGAGACTGACATTGCCATCATCCGTGAGGTGGGCGCCAACACCATCCGCCTGGCCCACTATCAGCACGACCAATACTTCTATGACCTGTGCGACCAGTACGGCATGGTGGTTTGGGCGGAGATCCCCTACATCTCGGAGCATATGCCCAATGGCCGGGCCAACACCATCAGCCAGATGACCGAGTTGATTGTGCAGAACTACAACCATCCGTGCATCGTATGCTGGGGCGTCTCCAATGAGATCACCATCAGCACCAAGGACAAGGCGGATATGCTGGACAACCACCACGTCCTGAACGACCTGTGCCACAAGATGGACCCCACCCGGTTCACCACCCTGGCCTGCTACGCCATGTGTGGGCCGTTCAACAAGGTGGCCCATATCACCGATGTGGTCAGCTGGAACCTGTATCTGGGCTGGTATGTGCCGGGAATGTTCCTGAACGATTTGTGGATCGACTTCTTCCACTGGAAGTATCCCAACCGCTGCCTGGGCTATTCGGAGTATGGCTGCGAGGCCATGCCCAACCTCCACAGCGACCAGCCCAAGCGTGGCGACCAGTCTGAGGAATACCAGGCCGTTTACCACGAGTATATGCTGAAATGCTTCGAGAAGCGGCCCTTCATGTGGGCCACCCACGTCTGGAATATGTTCGACTTCGCGGCGGACGCCCGTGACCAGGGCGGCGAAGCGGGGATGAACCACAAGGGCCTCGTCACCTTTGACCGCAAGACGAGGAAGGACAGCTTCTACCTCTACAAAGCCTATTGGAGCGACGAGCCCTTCGTCCACATCTGCGGCAAGCGGCAGGAGGACCGGGTCGGCACGCAAATCGAGCTGAAGGTCTACTCCAATCAGCCGAGGGTCACCCTCTATGTGGGTGACAAGCAGGTTTCCGAGGCCCAGGGCGACAAAATCTTCCGCTTCACTGTGCCGATGGAGGGCGACGTTGCCGTCCGCGTAGTGGCAGGGCCGTGCGAGGATACCGCCTCCTTCCATAAGGTGGACACCCCCAACCCCCAGTACAAGCTCCGGGCCGGGGACGGCAACGGCGGGAACTGGGTGTAACAGGCGCCCAATCGGAACGTCTATTTTGCGTGCTGTTTCAGGGTTGTTTCGGCGCGTGTGAATAGAAAGCGACGGCCTCTGTATACGGGGCGGAGGCCGTCGCGCAGCATAAGAAAGGAGGATTGTTCCCCGGGGAAACATAGGTGAATCTAACAACTATACGAGAATTGGAGGAAATCCAAAATGGCAAAAAAAGAAAAGAAGAAAGGTACTGGCGTAGTCAAGTGGTCCGTGTTGACCGCAGTGATGGCAATCATCATGATTGCCGGCTTTGTCGGTAACTATTTTGGCGGCGTTTATGCGACCACGGTGAATATTTACCTTGGCACTTCCACCTACAAAGTAGTTAACGGCAATGACGACGCCGTGTACTACACCAGCGACTTCTCCAGCCAGGAAGAGCTGGAGGCCTACGAGGCAGAGCTTTGCGCCACAGTGGAAGCTGAAGGTGCGGCCCTGCTGACCAATGAAAACAATGCCCTGCCTCTGGCGTCCGGGGCGAAGGTCAGCCTGTTCGCCCGCGGCTCCGTGGACCTGATGTATGGCGGCACCGGCTCCGGTTCCGTTGACACCAGTGCCGCCCCCACGCTGCTGGAGGCCCTGACCGATTACGGCATCGAGGTCAACCAGACCCTGTGGGATTGGTATGAGTCCGTCTCGGACAGCTACAGCCGCGTGACCCCCGATGCCATCTCCGACGTGCTGGAGGCCAACACCCAGTATGCCGTCAACGAGGCTCCCTGGTCTGAGGTCGAGGCTGGCGCCGGCGACTCCTTCGCCGAGTATGGCGATGCCGCTATCGTGGTGTTCTCCCGCTCCGGCGGTGAGGGCGCTGACCTGCCCGCCGGCGACACCGGCTCTGACCTGTGGTACAGCTCCGGCACCGAGGGCGACGGCAACTATCTGGCCCTCTCCGCTGAGGAGCTGGAGCTGCTGGCCGGCCTGAAGGAGCTGAAGGATGAGGGCGTGTTCAAGTCCATCATCGTCCTGCTCAACACCTCCAACGCCATCGAGCTTGACTTCCTGAACCCCGACGTTTGCGGCGTGGATTACGGTGTGGATGCCTGTATGTGGATTGGCGACGTGGGCCAGACCGGTGCCAACGGTGTGGCGCAGCTCCTGTCCGGCACGGTGTCTCCCTCCGGCAGCCTGGTGGATACCTATTGGTATGACAACCTGGCCAACCCCGCTGTGACCAACTTCTATGCCAGAGAGTATCCCAACGCTTCCGACTATGGCTTCTCCTCTGACGACGCCGACTATGGCAACCAGGCCATGTACAGCGTCTATCAGGAAGGCATTTACCTGGGCTACCGTTACACGGAGACCCGCTATGAGGACGTGGTCATGGGCACCGCCAACGTCGGTGACTTCGACTATGCCTCCACCGTGGCCTATGCCTTCGGCTATGGCATCAGCTATACCACCTTTGAGTACAGCGACTATTCCATGACCGCCACTGATGACGGCTTTGAGATCTCTGTCACGGTCACCAACACCGGTGACACCTATTCCGGCAAGAAGACCGTTCAGGTTTACTTCCAGAGCCCCTACACCGACTATGACAAGGCCAATGGCATTGAGAAGGCCAGCGTAGAGCTGTGCGGCTATGCCAAGACCGATACCCTGGCCCCCGGCGAGTCCGAGACGGTCACCATTATGGTGGACAAGTCCGAGCTGCGCACCTATGACTCCAACAACGCTCAGACCTACATCCTGGATGCCGGCGACTACTACTTCACGATCGGCGACGGCTCCCATGACGCCATCAACAACATCCTGGCCGCCAAGGGCTACACCACCGAAGACAGCATGACCGCCGACGGCAACGCTGACCTGGTCGCCACCTGGACCCAGGACACCCTGGACACTGAGATCTTCTCCACCTCCGAAGCCACCGGCGCCGCCATCACCAACCTGTTTGATGATGCCGACCCCAACAAGGTTTCCTACAGCCCCGGTGAGGTCACCTGGCTGTCCCGCTCCGACTGGGAGGGCACCTATCCCACCGGCACCTTCGACCTGACCATGAACGACGAGCTGGCGGCTGAGCTGGCCACCACCCGTTACGACTCCTCCGAGGTTGAGGAGATGGAAATGCCCACCCTGGGCGCTGACAACGGCTTGAACCTGTCCTCCATGATCGGCAAGGACTATGACGATGAGGACTGGGATCTGCTGCTGGATCAGCTGACCTATGAGGAAATGGTGGAGACCATCACCCTGGGCTTCCACAACACCAAGCAGGTCAACTCCGTCTCCAAGCCCGCCACCAGCGACGAGAACGGCCCCCAGGGCCTGACCGCCTCCCTGACCGGCGGCGACTCCGCCATGTGCTACACCTCTGAAGATATTATGGCAGCCACCTTCAACGATGATCTGATCTATCAGATGGGTCTGTGCATCGGCGAGGACTGCCTGGGTCACGGTTACTCCGGCCTGTATGGCCCCGGCATCAATATGCACCGTACCGCCTATTCCGGCCGTAACTTCGAGTATTACTCCGAGGATCCCTTCATCGCCGGCTCCATCTGCGCCAGCGAGGTGCAGGGCATCCAGTCCAAGGGCGTCTATGTCTATCTGAAGCACGTCGCTCTGAACGACTCCGAGACCAGCCGTGAGGGCGTCAGCACCTGGATTAACGAGCAGGCTGCCCGTGAGATTTATCTGGAAGTGGCTGACAAGGCCATCGTAGACGGCGGCGCCTGGTGCGTCATGTCCGGCTTCAACCGCTGGGGCGCTTACTGGTGCGGTGAGTACTACAACCTCCAGACCGCTTACCTCCGGGATGAGCTGGGCCTGCAGGGCATGTCTCTGACCGACTTCTCCGGCTATAGCCACTACATGGATCTGCCCGACGCACTGATCGGCGGCACTGACATCTATGACAGCCCGTCCACTATGATTCACACCGCAGACGCCTATGCAGCTGCCTATGACGAGAACGACCCCTACATGATTGCTGAGATGAAGGAGGCCATGCACCGTATCTTGTATACCGTGGCCAACTCCAACGCCATGAACGGCTGGGATGAGGATACGTACATCAAGACCGTCACTCCCTGGTGGCAGATTGCCGTCTATGCGATCATCGTGGTCGGCATCGTGGGCACCATTGCCTGTGCGGTAATGCTGGTTCTGGCAATCCGCAGGAAGAGAGCCGCCAACACCTAACTACGCCGAAATCTCCTTTCAATCCCTGCCCCTCCTCGGAGGGGCGGGGACCGCCCACATTCAGACTGTTTTGAGGTGAATCCTATGAGTGAAAAAACTGAAACAGCGCCTGCCGGTGTAAACCGCGCAAAAATGTACCAGCTGGTGCTGTTCCCCATGAACAACGGGGCCACGAACGTCTATTTCGTTCTGGTGCTGTCCTATGTGGCTCAGTTTGGTTCCAGCGTCTTGCAGCTGGGGATGTTCGCATCCATCATGGTGACGGTCATGCGTGTGACCGATGCCATCACCGACCCTATCATTGGCGCGGTGATGGACCGCACCAGCACCAGGATTGGCAAATTCCGTCCCTTTATGATCCTTGGCAGCGCTATCATGGCTGTCAGCGTCATTCTTATGTACGTTCTGCTGCCCTTCATCCCGGAGAGCATGATGCCCCTGCGGTACATCGGCTTCGTGGTGGTCTACTTCATCTGGGTGATCGGCTACACCTTCCAGACTTCCTGCACTCGTGCCGGGCAGACCGTGCTGACCAACGACCCCAACCAGCGGCCCCTGTTTACCATTTTCAACACCATCGGCTCCCTGCTGGGTATGGGTGTTATGCAGTTCATGATCCCCATCGTCAAGAATATGTACAACGTCTATGACGATGCCGGCAACCTGATTACCTCCGGCTACGCTCGTCCGGAGCTGTACCGCATTATTGCGCCGGTGGGCATTGTGGTGTCCGTCTGCCTGACCATCCTGGCTATCATCGGCATCGCCGGGAAGGACCGCCCCGAGTTCTACGGCATCGGCGGCGGCAAGCAGGAGAAGGTCAAGGTCTCCGAGTATGTGGAGATCATCAAGAACAACAAACCCATGCAGCGGCTGATGGTGGCCGGCGCAGGCTGCAAGCTGGCCCTGTCCATCGCCACCAACACCACCGTTCTGCTGGCCCTCTACGGCATTATGATGGGCAACTACGACAGCCTGTATCTGCCCATGATGGTTCTGGGCTATGTCTGCGCGGTGCCCTTCTTCCTGATGTCTGCCCGCACCTCCCAGAAGCTGGGGCAGAAGGCATCCCTGACCCGCTACGTCTCCGTGGCGCTCATCTGCTACGTCGGCGTGCTGGCCCTCCTGCTGCTGTGCGACCACACCAGCGGCAGCGCCCTGACCCTGTCCTTCCCGTACAACGGCGGCGGTTCTATCAATCTGTATACCATCCTGTTCATCATCTGCTTCGGTATCGGCTACGGCGCCTATTACGCCACGGCGGATATGCCCATCCCCATGGTGGCGGATTGCTCCGACTACGAGACCTATCGTTCCGGCAAGTACATCCCCGGCATTATGGGTACGCTGTTCTCCCTGGTGGACAAGCTGGTGTCCTCTCTGGCCCAGACCCTGGTGTCGATTATCTTCCTGATTTGCGCCGGGCTCAGCGAGCTGCCCACTGACGCGACTCCCTATTCCGGCGGCATTAAGGTGGCGGTCATCGTCATGTTCTGCGTCATCCCGATGCTGGCCTGGGCGGCCACCCTTTGGGCGATGCACGGCTACTCCCTGAGCGGCCCGAAGATGAAGGAAATCCAGGCCGTCAACGCCAAGCGCAAGGAAGAAGTTGCCAACGGCATGAGCCTGGAAGATGCCATGAAGAAGTGGCCCGGCGAGGATTAAGCCATTTCCCGCGAAAGGTCGGGCAGAGTTCCAATGGCGTTTCGCCATCGGTTTGACAGCAGCCCGGCCGGAACGGCCCCCTTCTGTGGCATAAGCATTATATCATCAGGCATCCCGAACGCCCCGGCGTTCGGGATGCTTTTGTTTCCGTCTGCTTCGCAAACCGTTCCGTTTCCTGAAAAAATTGCGAAAAATCCTTGACAGGCCGGGGGAAACTCATTATAATAGGCGTGTATATTGGAAAACGTTGATGGGGAGAAGTATGCGCTTCCAAAGGCGAAGAGACAGGGCGGCTGGTGTAAGCCCTGGCGGAGGTGCGCAGAAAGGTCGCCCCGGAGTTCCGCGGCTGAACGGCAAACCTGCCCACTAGGCTGCGGCGGTGTCCCCCGTTACCGGGAGTTGAGTGTCCTCGCCCGCCGGGTGGGGAAATTCAGGTGGTACCGCGGAAAATGCGCCCGTTTTCGCCCTGAACCGAGAGTTCAGGGCGTTTTCTTTTTGCGGCGCGGCCCCGCGGACAGTCGGAGGCGCGCCGCCACCGAGAGGAAGGAGTAAATACAACATGGCAAAAGAACTGCCAAAGGTGTACGACCCGAAAGAGGTCGAACGCCGCATTTATGAGACCTGGGAATCCAGCGGCTGCTTCCGGGGCCACCGCGACCCGGACAAGAAGCCCTATACCATCGTCATGCCGCCCCCCAACGTGACGGGCCAGCTGCACATGGGCCACGCCATGGACAACACCATGCAGGACATCCTCATCCGCTTCAAGCGGATGCAGGGCTACGCCGCCCTGTGGGTGCCGGGCACCGACCACGCCGCCATCGCCACCGAGGCCAAGGTGGTGGAGGATATGCGCAAGGAGGGCCTGACCAAGGAGGACCTGGGCCGGGAGAAGTTCCTGGAGCGGGCCTGGGCCTGGAAGGAGAAATACGGCGGCCGCATTGACAAGCAGCTGCGCACCCTGGGTTCCTCCTGCGACTGGGAACGGGAGTGCTTCACCATGGACGAGCAATGCTCCGACGCGGTGAAGGAGGTCTTTGTCCGGCTGTACGACCAGGGCCTGATTTACCGGGGCAACCGGATGGTGAACTGGTGCCCCCACTGCAACACCTCCATCTCCGACGCGGAGGTGGAGTATGAGGAGCAGGACGGCCACTTCTGGCACCTGCTCTACCAGGTGAAGGAGACCGGCGAATACCTGGAGCTGGCCACCACCCGCCCGGAGACCATGCTGGGCGATACTGCCGTGGCCGTCAACGAGGCAGACCCCCGCTATGCCCACCTCCACGGCTGCCACGTCATCCTGCCCCTGCTGAATAAGGAGCTGCCCATCGTCTGCGACGAACACGCCGACATGACCAAGGGCACCGGCGTGGTGAAGATCACCCCCGCCCACGACCCCAACGACTTTGAGGTGGGCCAGCGCCACAACCTGCCCATCGTCCGCTGCTTCACCTACGACGGCCATATGACCGGCCCGGCGGATGTGGCGGCCTGGCAGGAGCTGCTGGCCAGCGGCCGCGTGGCGGAGAACGAGCCGGAGGTGCTGGACTGCGGCAAGTACGCCGGCATGACCACCCAGGAGGCCCGGAAGGCCATCCTGGCCGATTTGGAGGCCTGCGGCGCGCTGAAATCCGTGGAGCCGCTGAAGCACGATGTGGGCACCTGCTACCGCTGCCACACCTCCATCGAGCCCATGGTGTCCAAGCAGTGGTTCGTGCGGATGAAGCCCCTGGCCGAGCCTGCCATCGAGGCGGTGCAGAAGGGGGAAATCAAATTCGTCCCGGAGCGCTTCACCAAAATCTACCTGAACTGGATGAACAACACCCGGGACTGGTGCATCTCCCGCCAGCTGTGGTGGGGCCACCAAATCCCCGCCTGGTACTGCGAGGACTGCGGCGAGACCGTGGTGGCAAAGACGGCTCCCTGCGCCTGCCCCAAGTGCGGCTCCACGAAGCTGACCCAGGACCCGGACAGCCTGGACACCTGGTTCTCCTCCGCCCTGTGGCCCTTCTCCACCCTGGGCTGGCCGGATGAGGACAGTGCGGATTATCAATACTTCTACCCCACCAACACCCTGGTCACCGGGTACGACATCATCGGCTTCTGGGTCTCCCGGATGATTTTCTCCGGCCTGGCCTACACCGGCAAGGCCCCCTTTGACACGGTGGTGATTCACGGCATCGTCCGGGACAGCCAGGGCCGGAAGATGTCCAAGAGCCTGGGCAACGGCATCGACCCCCTGGAGGTCATCGACCAGTACGGCGCGGACGCCCTGCGCTTCATGCTGATTCAGGGCAGCACCCCCGGCAACGATATGCGCTACAGTGAGGAAAAGGTCACTGCCATGCGCAACTTCTGCAACAAGATTTGGAACGCCAGCCGCTTCGTGCTGATGAACCTGACCATCGACGAGTGCAGCCTGCCGGAGCAGCTGGAGCTGGAGGACAAGTGGATTCTCTCCAAGCTGAACACCTGCATTGCGGAGACCACCGCCAACCTGGAGAAGTTCGAGCTGGGCGTGGCGGCCCAGAAGGTCTACGACTTCATGTGGGACAGCTTCTGCGACTGGTATATCGAGCTGACCAAGGCCCGCCTCACCGGGGCGGACGGGGGGGCCAAGATTCAGGCCCAGCAGGTGCTGTGCTATGTGCTGACCGAGACGCTGAAGCTGCTGCACCCCTTCATGCCCTTCATCACGGAGGAGGTCTGGCAGGCCCTGCCCCACGAGGGCGACTTCCTGATGCTCCAGCAGTGGCCGGAGTACCGGGCGGAGTTCGACTTCCCGGAGGACGCCGCCGCCATGGAGAAGATCATGGACGCCATCAAGGCCGTCCGCACCCGCCGGTCGGAGATGAACGTGCCCCCCTCCCGGAAGGCGGATATCCGCATCGCCACCAACCAGCCGGAGGTGTTCGCCCTCAGCGTGCCCTTCCTGAAGCGGCTGGCCTCCGGCGCGGAGGTCGCCGTCACCGCCGACGCCCCCGCCTCTGTGGAGGGGCTGGTCAGCGTGGTGACGGCGGACGCCAAGCTGTTCATGCCCCTGGCGGAGCTGGTGGACCTGGGCGCGGAGCGGGGGCGCATCTCCAAAGAGCTGGAGAAGAAGCGGAAGTACCTGGCCGGTATCCAGGCAAAGCTCTCCAATGAGAAGTTCGTCTCCAAGGCCCCGGCCAACGTCATCCAGCAGCAGCGGGACAACCTGGACAAGACCGCCCGGGAGATTGCCCAGCTGGAGGAGTCCCTGCGCGCCCTGGGCTGACCCGAAAAATGTGCGGATTTTTCCCCGGGACGCCGGGATTTGACAAAATAATCACAGCATAACGACTATAATCACCTTGTACGGGGAAACCCGTGCAGGGTGATTTTTTTCGCGCCGTCGGCGCGGCGGAATACAAAGGAGGCAGACCATGTCTGTAGTATGTAGGGAGGAAGGCCGCGTCCTCTACGCGGCCCTGTCCGGGGAGATCGACCACCACGCCGCCCGGACCATCATGCTGGAGCTGGACCGGGAGATAGAGTCCCGCTTCCCCAGCGAGACGGTGCTGGATTTCAGCGGCGTCACCTTTATGGACTCCTCCGGCATTGCCATCGTCCTGCGCACCTGCCGCAGGATGCAGGAGTCCGGCGGCAGCCTGCGGGCGGTGGAGGTGCCGCCCCAGGCGGGGAAGGTGCTGAAGGCCGCCGGGGTGGAGCGGATGGTGTCCGTCACATATCAGCAGGGACCGAAGGAGGAGAGCGCTACATGAGGAAGCCAATCAACCAGGTGAAGCTGGAGTTTATGAGCAGAAGCGTCAACGAGGGCTTCGCCCGGGCCAGCGCGGCCTGCTTCGCCGCCCAGCTGGACCCCACATTGGACGAGCTGAACGATTTCAAGACCGCCGTCTCCGAGGCCGTCACCAACGCCATCGTACACGCCTACCCCAACGAGCTGGGGCGGGTGTCCATGCGGCTGCGGCTCTTCGCCGACGGCGTGGTGGAGGTGCAGGTGCGGGACTGGGGCGTCGGTATCCCGGACATCCCCAGGGCCAGAACCCCCCTGTACACCACCGGCGGGGAGGAGCGCAGCGGCATGGGCTTCACCATTATGGAGAGCTTCACCGACGCCGTGCGGGTCCGCTCCGCCATCGGCAAGGGGACCACGGTGACGCTGACGAAGCGCATCGCCCAGCGGGCGCAGGAGGGAGCCGTGTGACGGTAGAGCAGGGCGCGCTGCTGGACGCCGCCCGGAACGGCGACCGGGACGCCTGCGCCCAAATCCTGGAGGAGAATGAGCGGCTGGTCTGGGCCATCGTCCGGCGGTACACGGGCCGGGGGGTGGAGACGGAGGACCTGTTCCAGCTGGGGTGCATCGGCTTCCTCAAGGCGCTGCAGGGGTACGACCCGGCCTATGGCACCCAGTTCTCCACCTACGCGGTACCCAAAATCGCCGGGGAGATACGCCGGTTCCTCCGGGACGACGGCGCGGTGAAGGTCAGCCGGACGGTGAAGGAGCAGGCGGCCCGCATCTACCTGGAGGCGGAGGCCCTGCGGGAGCAGCTCCGCCGGGAGCCAACGGTCAGCGAGCTGGCCGCCGCCACCGGCCTGACGCCGGAGGAGATTGCCGCCACGGAGACCGCCACCTCCGCCGTCTCCTCCCTCCAGGCGGAGAACGAGGACGGCCTGACCCTGGAGACCACCCTGGGGGACGAGGGCATGGAGGACAGCCTGCTGGAGCATCTGGCCCTGCGGGAGGCCGTGGCCCAGCTGCCGGAGCGGGAGCGCACCGTTATCCTCCTGCGCTACTATAAGGGCTACACCCAGCAGCGGGCCGCCAGGGTGGTAGGGGTCAGCCAGGTGCAAATCAGCCGCATCGAGCGCCGGGCGGTGGAGCGGCTGCGGAAGCTGCTCCAGGAGGAGTAAGGCGGGGCAAGAGCGGATTGTGGAGAACGATAACCCGTTTATAGCAATTTGGCGCAAACAAGCCGCGCTCCAGGTGGAGGATATTCCTCCGCCGGAGCGCGGCTGCTTATTATAATTATAATATAGTGTACTTGTACCGGCGACTCACCGAATGGCGTCCTTCATGGATTTCACATACTCCGCCACGGGGGCAACGGCGTCCGTGCCGTACTGCGCGATGAGCTTCACGATGGCGGAGCCGACGATGACGCCGTCGGCGCTTTCGCACATGGCCTTCGCCTGCTCCGGCGTGGAGACGCCGAAGCCCACGGCGGCGGGGATGTCGCTGGCCTCCTTCACCAGCCGAATCATGGCGCCGATGTCGGTGGTGATGTTGGAGCGGACGCCGGTGACCCCCAGGGAGGACACGCAGTAGAGGAAGCCCTTCGCTTCGGAGGCAATCATCCGAATCCTATCGTGGGAGGTGGGGGCGATCATGCTGATGAGCTCCAGCCCGGCGGCGGTGCAGGCCCCGTCAAACTCCTCCTTCTCCTCATAGGGCACGTCGGGGAGAATCAGCCCCTGCACCCCCGCCTCCGCAGCGTTGCGGAGGAAGCGCTCGCTGCCGTAGTGGAACACCACGTTGGCGTAGGTCATGAACACCAGCGGAATGGTGATGCCGTCCACGGTGCGGAGGCGCTTCAACAGGGCAAACACATCGTCGGTGGTGCAGCCCTTGCTCAGCGCCCGCTCATTGGCCTCCTGAATGACGGGGCCTTCGGCGGTGGGGTCGGAGAAGGGGATGCCCAGCTCGATCAAATCCGCGCCGCGCTCCGCCATGGCGCAGACCAGCTTTTCCGTGGTGGCCAAATCCGGGTCGCCGCAGGTCAGGAAGGGGATGAACGCCTTCCCGTTTTGAAATGCGTCAGCAATCTTAATCATCGTACAAATTCTCCCCTCTGTAGCGTGCCATGGCGGCGCAGTCCTTGTCGCCCCGTCCGGACAGGGTGATGACCATCAGCTTGTCCTTGCCCATGGTGGGGGCCAGCTTGATGGCCTGGGCCACGGCATGGGCGGACTCAATGGCGGGAATGATGCCCTCGGTGCGGCTCAGGTACTCAAAGGCGCAGACGGCCTCCTCGTCGGTGATGCTGACGTACTCCGCCCGGCCGATGTCGTGGAGCCAGGCGTGCTCCGGGCCGATGCCGGGGTAGTCCAGCCCGGCGGAGATGGAGTACACCGGGGCGATTTGCCCGTACTCGTCCTGGCAGAAGTAGCTCTTCATGCCGTGGAAAATGCCCAGGGAGCCGGTGTTGATGGTGGCGGCGGTCTCCTTGGTGTCGATGCCGCGACCGGCGGCCTCGCAGCCGATGAGCCGCACGTCCTTGTCCTCCAGGAAGTTGTAGAAGGTGCCGATGGCGTTGGAGCCGCCGCCCACGCAGGCCACCACCACGTCAGGCAGCCGCCCCTCGGCCTCCAGGATTTGGGCCTTGATTTCTTTGGAGATAACGGCCTGGAAGTCCCGGACGATGGTGGGGAAGGGGTGGGGCCCCATGCAGGAGCCCAGGAGGTAATGGGTATCGTCAATGCGGCTGGTCCACTCCCGGAAGCAGGCGGAGCAGGCGTCCTTCAGGGTGGCGGTGCCGGACTCCACCCCATGCACCCGCGCCCCCATGAGCCGCATCCGGTAGACGTTCAGTGCCTGGCGCTCCATGTCCACCTTGCCCATGTAGATGTCGCACTCCATGCCCAGGTAAGCCGCCACCGTGGCGGTGGCTACGCCGTGCTGGCCCGCGCCGGTCTCGGCAATCAGGCGGGTCTTGCCCATCTTCTTGGCTAAAAGGGCCTGGCCCAGGGCGTTGTTGATTTTGTGCGCCCCGGTGTGGTTCAAATCCTCCCGCTTCAGGTAGATTTTCGCACCGCCCAGGTCGTTGGTCATCCGCTCCGCATAGTACAGCAGGGAGGGGCGGCCAGCGTAGTTATTCAAGAGGGTAGTCAGTTCGGCCTGGAAGTCCGGGTCGTCCTTATATTGATTGTAGGCCGTTTCCAGCTCAATCACCGCATTCATCAGCGTCTCCGGGATATACTGCCCGCCGTGAATGCCAAATTTTCCGTTTGACATGGGGAATTGCTCCTTTACTTGTAGAATAGCCCCTCAGGGGAGGGTGCGGACGGCGGCCACCGCCCGGCGCATCTTGTCCGGGTCCTTGAGGCGGTCCGTCTCGATGCCGCTAGAGATGTCCACTCCCCAGGGATGCACCTGGGCGATGGCGGCGGACAGGTTCTCCGGGGTCAGCCCACCCGCCAGCAGGAAGGGGCGGGATACCCCCGCCACCAGGCTCCAGTCAAAGGTGACGCCACAGCCGGCGCCGCTGTCTAAGAGGGGCATGGCCGCCGGAGTCTGGACGGCGGCAGCCACGTCCGCCGGGGTTTTCACCTGGAACGCCTTCCAGACGGGTTTCCCCGCAGCGTCAGCCAGGGCGCGGACGGTATCCGCCGTCTCGTGGCCGTGGAGCTGGGCGATGTCGATGATACCGGCCCGGAGCAGCCCCTCCATATAGGCCGGGTCGTCGTCCACAAACACCCCCACCAGGGGGATGGCGCTGTCCAGCGCCTCCCGCATCCGTCCGGCCTGCTCCGGGGAGATGGCCCGCCAGAACTTCGGGTTCCGGGCCAGAATCACCCCGGCGTAGTCCGGCTGCACCGCATTGACGGCGGCGATGTCCTCCAGCCGCCGCAGGCCGCAGAGCTTGATTTTCGTCATGGGTCAGCCCCCTTTCAGGCTGTCCAGCATCCGCTTTTTGTCGGCGGCCCGCATCAGCGCCTCCCCAATCAGCACAGCGTCCGCACCGATAGCGCGGAGGGCGGCCACGTCACCGGCGTTCTTCACCCCGGACTCCGCCACATAGAGGGCGGTAGGGGGAATCAGGTCCCGCAGCCGTGCGGCGTTGGAGAAGTCCACCGAAAAGTCCTTCAAATTCCGGTTATTCACCCCGATGATGGTCGCCCCCACCTCCACGGCAGAGGCGATTTCCCTGGCGTCGTGGGTCTCCACCAGGGCGGCCAGCCCCAGCCGGTGGCACAGCTCCAAGTACCGGGCCAGGGTGGGGGTGTCCAGCAGGGTGCAAATCAGCAGCACGCAGTTGGCTCCCATAACCTTAGCCTGGTAGATTTGATATTCGTCCACCACGAAGTCCTTGCGGAGCATGGGGATGGAGACGGCGGCGCGAATCTCCGTGAAGATTTGGTCAGAGCCAAGGAACCACTTGGGCTCGGTCAGGCAGGAGATGCAGTCTGCCCCCGCCGCCTCATAGTCCCTGGCGATGTCCAGATAGGGGAAGTCCCGGGCGATGATGCCCTTGGAGGGGGAGGCTTTTTTCACCTCGCAGAGGAAGCTCATCCCCTCCTTCCGCAGAGCGGCGTCAAAGGCTGCGCCGTTGGCCAGGCCGCCCTGCTGGGCCAGCTCCTGCATCACGTCCAGAGAGGTCTCCTCGCTGTCGCGCAGCACCCGCTCCCGGGCGTAGTCCGCCAGGGCGTCTAAAATCGTAGCCATGTCGGTTCCTCTCTGTCCTGTGTTATGCGCGGCAGGCGGCGATAAATTCGTCCAGCTTGGCGATGGCCTTGCCGCTGTCGATCAGCTCCGCCGCCAGCTTCACGCCGTCGGGGATGGAGGGCGCTTTGTCTGCGATATACAGGCCGCAGCCGGCGTTCATCAGCACGATGTCACGCTTCGGGCCGCGCTCCTTGCCGGAGAGGATGTCCCGGGCGACCTGGGCGTTATAGGCGGGGTCGCCGCCCACAACATCGGACTTCTGGGCACGGGTCAGGCCGCAGTCCTCCGGGGTGATGACGTAGTACAGCCGCTCATCCCCGTTGAACTCGCAGATGGAGGTGGGGGCGGAGATGGACACCTCATCCATCACGTCCTGACCGTAGACCACTACGCCCCGTCTCACCCCCAACCGGGAGAGGACGTCTGCCATGGGCTTCACCAGCTCCTCCTTGTAGACGCCCATGACCTGCATGGTGTTGGAGGCGGGGTTGGTCAGGGGGCCCAGGACGTTGAACACGGTGTGGCAGCCCAGCGCCTTGCGGACAGGGCCGACGTACTTCATGGCGCTGTGGTAGACCTGGGCGTGCATAAAGCACATACCGGTGTCCGCCAGCACCTTCGCCATCTTCTCCGGGGCCAGCTTTGTATCGACCCCCAACGCCTCCAGGCAGTCCGCTGCGCCGCACTTGGAAGAGGCGGCGGTGTTGCCGTGCTTTGCCACCTGCACGCCGCCGGCGGCGATCACCAGGGCCGCCGTGGTGGAGACGTTGATGGTGTTGGAGCGGTCGCCGCCGGTGCCCACGATTTCCAGCACCTCGCCCTCGTGGGGCATGGGGGTGGCGTGGTCCCGCATGGCCCGGGCGGCGGCGGCAATCTCGTCGGTGGTCTCCCCCTTGACGGAAAGCCCCATCAGGAAGCCGGCAGTCTCCACCTGGGTGGTGTTGCCGTCCATAATCTCGTTGACGCAGGCTACCGTCTCGTCATAGCTCAGGTCGTTTCTGTCGCTCAGCTTAATAATGGCTTCTTTAATCATTTTTTTGTCTCCTCCTGCTAAAAAATTGACTAATATGTTATGCCCCTCTGGGGTCATAATGGACTCTGGGTGGAATTGCAGCCCGTAAACCGGGTAGTCCTTGTGCTTCACCGCCATCACTTCGCCGTCGTCAGAGGTGGCAATCACTTTAAGACAGGGCGGGATGGTATCCGCCACGGCGGCCAGGGAATGGTACCGGGCGCAGGGAATCACCTTGGGCAGGCCGTAAAACAGAGGGACGCTGCAATCTAAGGTGACGTTGCTCTGCTTCCCGTGCATCAGCTTTTTCGCATAGCTGACCGTAGCGCCGTAGGCTTCGCAGATGGCCTGATGGCCCAGACAGACCCCCAGGATGGGGATTTTCCCGGCGAAGCGGAGGACCACCTCCTCGCAGATGCCCGCGTCCCTGGGCCGTCCGGGGCCGGGGGACAGGACGATGTGGGTAGGGGCCAGGGCGGCGATTTCCTCAAGGGAAATTTGGTCGTTCCGCACCACCCGAATGTCGGGGTCGATGCTGCCGATGAGCTGGTACAGGTTGTAGGAAAAGCTGTCGTAGTTGTCGATCAGGAGAATCATGTCAGTCAATGCCCCCTTCGCTGGCGCGGACGGCGTTGACGCAGGCCGCCGCCTTGTTGATGCACTCCTGGTATTCTTTCTCCGGCACGGAGTCGGCCACAATGCCCGCCCCGGAGCGGACAAAGACCTTGCCGTTCTTCTTGAAGGCCAGCCGGATAGCGATGCAGGTATCCATGTTGCCGGTGAAGTCGATATAGCCGATGGCCCCGCCGTAGATGCCCCGCTTGTTGTTCTCCAGCTCGTTGATGATTTCGCAGGCGCGAATCTTGGGCGCGCCGGACAGGGTGCCCGCCGGGAGGACGCAGCCTATGGCGTCCAGCGCATCGCAGTCCTCCCGAATCTCCCCCCGGACGGTGGAGCCGATGTGCATGACGTGGGAGTAGCGCAGCACCTCCATGTACTGCTCCACCTCCACCGTGCCGAATTTGGACAGGCGGCCGATGTCGTTCCGGCCCAGGTCCACCAGCATATTATGCTCGCTGCACTCCTTGGGGTCGGCCAGAAGCCCTTCCTCCAGGGCCCTGTCCTCCTGCTCGGTGGCGCCTCTGGGGCGGGTACCCGCCAGGGGGAAGGTGTGGAGGATGCCGTCCTGGAGCTTCACCAGCGTCTCCGGGGAGGCCCCGGCCATCTCGATGTCGTCCGACACCATGTAGAACATATAGGGGGAGGGGTTGCTGGCCCGGAGGAGCCGGTAGGTGTCAAACAGGCTGCCCTCCGCCTCCGCCTCCAGCCGGTTGGACAGCACCACCTGGAAGATGTCCCCCTCATAGATGTAGTGCCGGGCCTGCTCCACCATGGCGCAGTAGGCGTCCCGGTCAAAGAGGGGGCGGAAGTCGCTTTTCAGCACCAGAGGCTTATTCTGCTTTGGGGTGCCGTGCTGGATGAGCTGCACCATCTGGTCCAGCTCCAGCAGGGCCTTGCCGTAGTTCTCCTCCAGCTCATCGGTCTTGATGTTGACAATGACGGTGATGGTCTGCTTATAGTTGTCAAAACAGATCAGCTTGTCAAACAGCATCAAATCCACATCGTTGAACCGCTCCACGTCCTCCGCGTCCAGGTTCAGGCTGGGCTCGGCGTACTTGATATAGTCATAGGAGAAGTAGCCCATCAGCCCGCCGGTGAAGGGGGGCAGCCCCTCGATGCGGGGGGCGCGGTTGTCGTCCACGATTTGGCGGATATACTGGGCGGGGTCCTTCGTCTCCACCGTCATGGTGAAGCCGGAGGTGATTTTCAGCGTTCCGCTCTGGCAGGTCAGCTCCAGCTTGGGGTCGTAGCCCAGAAAGGTGTAGCGTCCCCAGGTCTGCTGCTGCTCGGCGGATTCCAGCAGGAAACAGTGGCGGCTGACGGATTTCAGAATCCGCAGCAGCTCCACCGGCGTGCGGCAGTCGGAGAGGATGGTGCGGCTGACGGGGACGCAGCGATAGCTGTCCCGGTAGCCCCTGGCCTCCTCCAGGGTGGGCAGGTAGGTGATGCTCATGGTGTCGTCGCTCCTTTTTGTGACATGAAAAAACCGCCCATGAGAAGAACTTCTCAAGGACGGATTGCTCCGCGGTGCCACCTTGCTTCGTGGGAGACCCACGCACTTTTGAGATACCAGCATATCTCCGGCTGCTGACGCGAGCCGAACGTCGCGGCATACTGAGAGCGTTCCCGCTCCGTTCCCCGCGCCCTCAGTGGACCATTGTGACGCGCAGCCACTGCCGGCTTCCCAGCCCTGCCGACTCTCTGTGAGTACCTCTCGCGCCTTTACTTCCACCTCAACGGTTTCATGGACGATATTCAAATTGATATAATTATTATATCCCCGTTGGACGTGTTTGTCAACTTCATTTTAACAAGAAAGCGTGGAAACTTTCTCCGTACCCAGGATTGGGCGGCAGCTCGTTCCCACTGCCCATCCGGTAACGTTTTTTTTAATCATATGAAAAAGAGGTTGACAAACGGCGCGCCCTGTGTTATGATATACACAGTTCCAGGAGGAACGCAAAACACTATTGCTATTGAATGGATGAGTCAGTGGGGATAGTGTTTCTCTTTTTGCTTCGCACTATGCCCTGTTGACCCACCATCAGGGCATAGTGCGTTTCTTTTGCACTTGCTCCAATCAAACCACCCACTGATTTTTTTGGAGGTATGTGACATGGACATCTACGAAAACAACAAACTCTGCTCCATCGGCTACGAGCTTTCCTTCGCAAAGGAGTTCCGTCTCGATACGAGAGACGTACCGGAGCCTCTGAGCGTTTCCACCGCAAAGTACGCTGTGCAGCGGTACCTGAAGCGGAACGACAAGCTCCTCAGGAGGCTGGTCCCCGCGAGCTATGAGATGCGGCTGAGCTCCGGCAAGGGCAGGGCCAAGCGCCTGGTGTGCGTCGTGTCCGCCGGGAACATGGAGCTGCCCGGCAACTGGGCCGAGCTGAAGCTCCTGGTGGACGCGAAGGGTATCACCGTCCAGAAGCTCCGCATTACGCTGGAGTACCCGGACCAGCGCGCCAGGAGGAAGTACAAGGCTCCCACCATCTCCTCGTGGACGCCTGAGGACGATTTGAAGGGCACCGCATAATGCCGCGCCTGACCCGCTGACAGCCGCGCCCCTGCTGTATACAGGGAGGGCGCGGGGCTGCCGCCGGACGGCGGGAAAGCGCTATCCTGAGCGAAAAAACCAAAACAGCCCTCTGGGAGGCTTGCCGATTCGGCGCCTCCCAGAGGGCTGTCAAGTCAGATGTGAGAGAAGCTGTCAAGCATCCGCCGGGGTGTTATACTCCCACCCGGCGAGGATGAGCCGCTTCAGCTGGGGGATGGTCAGCAGCCCGCCCAGCACCTCAGAGCTGGAGACGCAGCTGGCGCCCTCCGCCGCAGCCAGGGAGACGCAGGCATCCGGCCGCTCCCCGTCCAAAAGGGCGGTCAGGAAGGCGGCAACGCAGACCTCGCCCGCGCCGGTGTCAGAGAGGAAGGAGTCCGCCTTGAAGCTGGGCTGCACCAGCTCCCGATTGGCCCACAGGCGGGTGTTCAGACCGTGGCCGTCACAAAACCGGGAGACCCGCTCCTGGCAGCTGGTGCGCAGGTAGAGGCCGGTGGTGCCGCTTTTGACCAAGACAGCACCGCAGCCCTGCTCCAGCGCCCATTTGGCCAGAGGGGCGGCGTCCCGGCGGAGCACCACATGGTCGGTGATGTCCGAGGGGGTCGCATCGCCCAGCAGGGCGTAGTACCGATCCCGGTCCAAAACCCAGCACAGGTCTGCAAAGCGGGGGATGAAGAAGTCCACATAGGGCAGCACCCCCTTCAGGATGGTGGGCCAATCCGTCATCCCGCCGTCGGAATCCGGGTCCAGGGAGGAGAAGTCCATGCTGGTGATGCAGCCGAACGTCTTTGCCCGCCGGAACAGGGTGGCCAGCTCGATGCCGTCATCCTGGTACATCCCCCGCATGATGGGCGGATAGCCGAAGTGAAACAGCTCCGCGTTCAGCAGCGCGCTGTCCGGCACATCGGTGTTCATGAAGAATTCGTTGGCTCCGGCGTTGTGCAGGATGAAGGGGGCGGTGCCGGGGACGGAGATGAAGATGGAATAGGCGGTGGAGTTGTTCTTATCGACGATCAGGTGGTCGGCCGCCTCGGCCTGCTGCAGGTCGCTTTGGACAATGCTGCCGAAGGCGTCGGAGCCGATTTTCCCGATGAGCTGCACATCGTTGCCCAGCAGCTTCAGGGCAAGGCCGGTATTGCCGACGCTGCCGCCGGTGTGGACGGCGGCGCGCTTCACCTGAACGATCTTCCCGGGGTCAAGCAGGTCGCTGGGGTGGGCATAGGTTGTCAGAGGGGAAAAGACGGGACAAATATCCATACAGATCTGTCCCGCAGAAATCACTTTATGCACGAGCCTGTAGCCTCGCTTTCAAACGGCGGGAAGACGGCCTGCGTGGAAAGGCGGCAACCCTGGGCGGATCTTCTCTCTCTATCTCCATCTATATACTGGCGTTCCGGAAAGGGGAACAGCGTATCGTCCGGCACATTTAATTGTAACTGTTTTACAAGAAAAAGTCAATTTCAAATTGCGGTTTTCTGTGGAACTTACAGGGAATTTTAAAAGTCTGGTACCTTGACAACCAGAAACGGGTTTGGTATAATATAGCAAAGGTAATTACCGAAAGGAGCCACACCTGTATGAAAGAGGAAGCGGAACGCCTGCCAGGGGCGGGGCATGAGCATGAGCACAGAGGGCATTCCCGGGAGGACAGAACGCAGGAGAGCCTGGGGGCGAAGCTGGACCGCTGCGCCCATTTCCTCTATCACCGGCAGCACAGCGGCGGCCGGGGCCAGGGTAAGATCCTGAAAATCCTGTCGGTCAGCGGCCCCATGACTCAGAAGGAGCTGCAGGACAAGCTGGACATCCAGGCCGGCTCCATGAGTGAGATCGCCGCAAAGCTGGAGGGCAAGGGGCTGATCACCCGCACCAAGGACGACTCTGACAAGCGCCGCATCCTGCTGACCATCACGGACGAGGGCCGGGCGGATGTGGCCCGGTACGGGGAGGCCAGGAAACGGGAGAGCCAGATGTTCGATGTGCTGACGGAGGAGGAGCAGCGCCAGCTGGATGCGCTGCTGAGCCGCCTGCTGGAAAGCTGGGAGGGACAGTGGAAGCGCACCCCCCGAAAGGGTCACGGCCACCACGCCCCGGACGGCGAAGAGGCAGAGTAAAAACAGAAACAGAAACAGAAACAGAAAACGCCTGACGGCGGCCATTCAGCCAAAGTCAGGCGTTCTTTTGCGGGACCGCGCAGGGTGCGCAGCCCCGCGAGTTCCGCTGCCCCGTCACAGGTCAGGCCCCATTACAGGCCCAGGGAGGAGCCGTCCTTCTGCTCCTCCAGCGCGCCGGTGAAGTACTCCGGGCTGTTGATGCCGCCGTTCAGATAACGCATACGGTCAAAGAGGTTGGTGTTGTGCTTTCTTACGGACTTATTATGGGAGAAGGAATTAGAAGTTTTCATCATAATCACCTTTCATTCAAAGAAATAGAAACATGGATTGGTTTCAGCGCCGAAGGGGGACGGGCCCGGACGGAGGGGCCATGACCGGGGGCAAAGCCGGCAGCGGATGGCTTTGGGCGGCTGTCCTCTCCCTTCAGCATCTATATGATAAAACAGTTCGGAGCGGATTTCCAGGGGGGTTATTAGCCAGTTTTGGGATGATATTGACCAAAGAGGCGGAGCTGTCCCACAACATTAAAAATTTCTTAAAAAAAGCTGTGAAGTTGCGGGGGAATGTGATACAATAGAAATCAGAGTGTATAGAGCGGAGACGGGAGGCACTCCCGCGGTTACCCTGAAAGGAAGCTTCAACTATGGTAAATAAATTGGCCGGCTCCGGCGGGAAAGAGAACTGGAAGCGGGAATATTTTTCCATTCCTAATTTAATGGGATACTTCCGCATCCTGCTGGTTCCGGTGTTTGCAGTCCTTTATCTGCGGGCGGAGACCGCCCGGGATTACCTGGTGGCTGCCCTGGTGCTGGGCGTCTCGGCGCTGACGGACTGCTTTGACGGGAAAATCGCCCGCCGATTCAATATGGTGACGGAGTGGGGTAAGTTTATCGACCCCCTGGCGGATAAGATCACCCAATGCGTCACCGCCCTGTGCCTGACCACCCGGTACCCGCTGATGGTCTGGCTGGCCGCGCTGCTGCTGTGCAAGGAGTTGGTGCTGGCGGTGCTGGGGGCGGTCTTCCTGCACATGGGGAAGAAAATGGACGGCGCACAGTGGTGCGGCAAGGTGTCCACTGTGATTTTGGACTGCTCGCTGGTCATCCTGCTGCTGCTGCCCGGCATCAGCTACAGCACAGCGAACCTGCTGATTTATATCTGCATGGCGGCCTCCCTTTACGCGCTGGTGGGCTATGCACTGGTCTACCGCCGTATGTGGCTGGACATTGAGCTGGAAAAGGGGAAGAAGCGCCGTTGGCGCATTGGCATCCTCAGCGGCGCGGGGGTGCTGGTGCTGTTCCTGATTTATGTACTGGTGGGGGCCATCCTGCCGGTGACCAAACAGAAGGAGGTCAGTGAGGAGTATCAGTCCTCCTTCTCCGTGGACGAATTTTACAGCGATGAAGTCTCCGGCGACCGGGCCACTCTGCTGATGGACAATGAGGAGGCGCTGGAGAGCCGCATCCGCATGATCGCGGCCGCCCAGGAGCGCATCATCCTGTCCACCTTTGATATTCGCTCCGATGATGCGGGGATGCAGGTGCTGGCCGCCCTCTACGCCGCCGCAGAGCGGGGGGTGGAGGTGAAGGTGCTGGCGGACGGGATGCGCTCCCTGACCAATATGGAGGGCAACCCCTACTTCTATGCCCTGTCCAGCCATGAGAATGTGGAGATTCGCATCTACAATCAAATCAACCTCCTGCGCCCCTGGACAATCATGGGGCGCCTTCACGATAAGTATATCATCGTGGATGATGATCTGTACCTCCTGGGAGGGCGGAATACCTTCGACTATTTCCTCGGTGATACCGAGGGTTGGCGAAACTTTGACTGGGACGTGCTGGTGTACTATACTGGCCAGGGGGAAGGCTCGATGGAGCAGCTGGACGAGTATTTCGAGACCGTTTGGGATTCGGAGAACTGTACCGTGTTCCATAACAGCGCCCGCCTGGCCAATATTATCAGTGTGAAGCGGGCCGCCGCCGAGCTGGAGAAGGTGTACCAGACGCTTCAGGAGGAACAGCCGGAGCTGTTCGCCGAGTATGACTACGAGGCCAACACGGTGGAGACGGACAAAGTCACCCTGCTCTCCGGAGACACCACGATTTTCTCCAAGGAGCCGAAGGTATACTACGCCATCTGTCAGCTGATGGAGAACGCCACGGAAAATGTCAGCATCCACACCCCCTACGTCATCTGCAACGATGCGATGATGGAGGAGTTTGGCACCCTGACCAGCCTGGTACCCACGGTGCAGCTGATGACCAATTCCCCGGCCAACAACAGCAACCCCTTTGGCGCGGCCTACTACCAGGCGGACCGGCTCAAGGTGCTGGAACAGGGGGTCACCCTGCTGGAATACCACGGGGATTACTCTTACCACGGCAAGGTGATTGCCATTGACGACGACCTGTCCCTGGTGGGCTCCTTCAACTTCGATATGCGCAGCGTCTACCTGGACACGGAGCTGATGCTTGTGGTGGACAGTGAGGACCTCAACGCCATGCTGCGGGAGGATATGGCGGCCTACGAGGCGAAAGCCGCCACCGTGGTGGACGAGGACACCACTGTACTCCCCAGCGGGGAAACGGTGGACCAGTCCGTATCTCCCATCCGGCAGGTGGTGCTCAGCGGCATCCGCCTGCTGCTGGGCTGGGCGAAATTCCTGATGTGATGTGGCGCAGCAGCCGCAGAAAGGAGTACACCCTATGAAGAAAGAGCAGATGTGGATGCCCTCCCGGGATGGCAAGCGCAGCCTGCACTGTGTCCTGTGGCAGCCGGACAGCGGCCAAGTGCGGGCTGTGGTGCAGATCGTGCACGGTATGGAGGAGTATGTGGAGCGCTATGAGGACTTCGCCATCTACCTGACCGGCCACGGTATTGCGGTGATCGGCCACGATATGCTGGGCCACGGCCAGAGCGTGCGGGAGCCGAAGGAGATGGGCTTCTTCACCGAGCAGGACGGCGACCAGGTCATTGTGGACGACGTGGAGAGCGTGGCCCTCCGGGCCCAGGGGTGCTTCCCCTTTGCGCCGCTGGTGCTGATGGCCCACAGCATGGGCTCTTTTGTGGCGCGGCGCTATATCACCCAGTACACCGGTAAGGCCAGAGGCGTCATTCTGATGGGCACCGGCATCGTGTCTGAGAACGCGGCCAAGGCCGCCGGCGGGGTTGCCAACCTGCTGTGCATGATTCGGGGGGCCACCTATCGCAGCAAGTGGCTGGAGAACCGTGTGGTGGGGCGCTTCAACCGGCAGTTCGCCCCCACCAGGACCCGTTGCGACTGGCTCAGCCGGGATGTGGAGAATGTGGACCGGTATCTCCAGGACCCGCTGTGCGGCATCTGCTTCACCGTTGGGGGATATCGGGACTATTTTAAGCTGGCAGCCTGCCTGGCCAGGGAGGAGGACTTTGAGCAAATCAGCGCACGGATTCCCATGGTGCTGATTTCCGGCGAAAAGGACCCGGTGGGGCATATGGGGAAGGACATTCCCAAGCTGGCCCAGCTCTACCAGAAGTGGGGTGTGACGGATGTCACCTACAAGCTGTGGAAGGACGACCGGCACGAACTGCTGAACGAAGCCGACCGGGAGGACATCTACGGCTGGCTGCTGGGCTGGATTGAGAGCCACGTCCTGCAGGAGTACAAATAACTCATCAATAAAAAACAAAGCGCCGTACCGAAGAATCTGCTTCGGTACGGCGCAGCTCTGCATAGGGGTCAGCGGAACCTGGTTTTGCGCTGGGGGTCGCGGCCCAGGGGGATCTCCGGGTGTTGGGCCATCAGGGCGCGCACCTCGGCTTCCGGCGTCCGCTCGTTCAGGTTGGCGCTGTACTCCCCCAGGGAGGCGGACCACTCCCCCTCCGCCCCATAGTTCACCACAAGGCGGTAGCTGTGGAAGGTGGCCTCCCCGCCGGTGGCCTCCTTCAGCTGGATGTACCAGCGGGCAATGTCCCGATAGGGGATGTAGCGCCCGCCCAGTCCGGCGAAGCGGCTCAGGTAGAGGCACTCCGCCCCGAATCGGACGCCCTTGATGCGGCGGGCCTGGCGGAAGTCCCGCTGCCACTCCTCCTGGGGGAGGGGCGCGGTCAGCGGCTGATAGGGGAGCAGCATGGCAATGTCCTTTCTGGCTTGGGCTGCCTTGCCGAAGGGACGCAACCTTGCGGCGGACAGCGCATAAAATAGGGGAGAAACGGCGGCTTTTGACCGGCCTGCACAGGCGGAGGAGCGGATATGTCAAACGCAGTACAAGGGCCGTCAGGGGGCGCATTGGTGACAGCGGCGGCAGCCATGGCGCTGGTCATTGCCGAAGGGCGCAGCCAGGAGCAGCTGGAGCTGCTGTCCCTCTTTCTCACATCGCTGGCGGACAATCTGGCGCTGTACGCAGTTCAGCTGCCCAGCGGCGACGGGGAGAGCGAGGCCCTCCTGACGCAGTAAAAGGTCGGGGCGGAGGCATAGCCTTCCGCCCCGACCGTAATGGTTCTCTGAGACGCTCAGGACCGGCCGAAGCCCCGGAAGAACTTGTCATGCACCACCTGCACCGCCCGGTCGGCGTCCGCCTCGTCCACCAGGACGGAGACCTTGATTTCACTGGTGGAGATCATGTTGATGTTGATGCCGGCGGCGTACAGGGCCTCGAACATGGCGGCGGCTACGCCGGGGTTGCCGATCATGCCGGCCCCCACGATGGAGACCTTGGCGATATGGTCGTTGATGGAGATGTCCTCAAAGCCCAGGCTCTCCTTGCGCTCGTCCAGCAGCTGCTTGCACAGCTCCGTATCGCTGCGGGCTACGGTGAAGGAGATGTCCTTCTCGTCACCGCGGCCGATGGACTGCAAAATCACGTCCACGTTGACGTTGTTCCTGGCCAGCAGGGAGAATACCTTAAACGCCACGCCGGGCTCGTTTTTCAGGCCCACCAGCGCCAGGCGGGCAATGTTTTTATCCTTTGCGACACCGCTGACATGAGAATTTTCCATCTGTTTCACGACCTCCTTAACAATCGTACCCGGATTTCCGGTGAAGCTGGACAGCACTTCCAGGTTGACGTTGTACCGCTTTGCCATCTCCACGCTGCGGTTGTGCAGCACCTTGGCCCCCAGGGTGGCCATTTCCAGCATTTCGTCATAGGTGATTTCGTCGATTTTCCTGGCCCCTTCCACCTTGTTGGGGTCCGCCGTGTAGACGCCGTCCACATCGGTGAAGATCTGGCATTTGTCCGCCTGGAGGACGGCGGCCAGCGCCACGGCAGAGGTGTCGCTGCCACCCCGGCCCAGGGTGGTGACATCGTCATACCGGTTGACGCCCTGGAAGCCGGTGAAGATGACGATTTTGTGAGAATCCAGCTCCGCCTGGAGGCGTTCCGTGTCGATGCGCTTGATGCGGGCGTCGCCGTAGACCCGGTTGGTCCGGAAGCCCACCTGCCAGGCGTTCAGAGAGATGACGGGATACCCCATCCCCTCGATCACCATGGCGCACAGGGCCACGGACTGCTGCTCACCGATGGTCAGCAACTGGTCCAGCTCCCGCTTGGACGCCCGGGGGTTATACTCCTTTGCCATTGCAATCAGGTGGTCGGTGGTTTTGCCCTGGGCGGACAGGACGACCACCACGTCATTCCCCGCCCGATAGGTATCGGTGATGATTTTGGCGACGTGCTGCACCCGTTCCAGGTTTGCAACGGAGGAGCCGCCAAACTTTTGCACGATCAGAGCCATTGTGAAAAAGGACCTCCCTTATATGACCTGCCGGAAGGCAGACTGCGCCTCCGGCTTACACTCAGTTTATGCACCTGCCCCCGAAGGGGCGCAGGGGTTACAGCACCCGGTACAGGGCGCGGATCTCCAGATCCCCGGCCCAGGCCCGCAGCTGGGGAGGCGTCATGGCCTGGTCGGTGATGAAGGCGCTCTCCCCGTCCTTGGCGTCGCCGTTGCGGAGCCGCTTGGCCCCGTCCACGAACAGGTCGCCCGCCACCCGGAGGTACCAGCGGTTGGCCACCTCATCCACGGGATAGGTGGTGTCGCTGCCGCCCTCCTCCCAGGTGATGAGCTTTTTGCCCTTGGCACGGACGATGTCCATCACGTCGGCCACCACGGCGGAGGCGGTGGGCATTTTGCCGGCCCCGCGGCCGTAGAACATAACATCGCCGATGGAGTCGCCGGTGACGAGGATGGCGTTGAACACGTCCTCCACGTTGGCCAGGGGGGACTCCTCGTCCACCAGATGGGGGGCCACATAGGCGCAGACCTTGCCGTCGCTCTCCCGGCGGATGGAGCGGCCAAACAGCTTGATGCGGTAGCCGCCGCTGCGGGCGTAGGCCACGTCGGACAGGGTGATGTTGGAGATGCCCTCTGTGGGTACCTGCTCCGGGTAGATGTGCCGTCCGTAGCCCAGAGAGGACAGGATGCAGATCTTCCGGCAGGCGTCGTGGCCCTCGATGTCGGCGGTGGGGTCCTTCTCGGCATAACCGTTATCCTGGGCCTCCTTCAGCGCCGCGTCAAAGGACAGGCCCGCCCGGATCATACGGGTCAGGATATAGTTGGTGGTGCCGTTCAGGATGCCGACGATTTCCTGTAATTCATTGGCGGCCAGGCAGTTGCTCATGGGCCGCAGAATGGGGATGCCGCCGCCCACAGAGGCCTCGAACAGGTAGGAGCAGCCGTTGGCCTTGGCCAGCTGCAGCAGCTCATAGCCGTGGGTGGCCACCAGCTCCTTGTTGGAGGTGACGACGCTCTTGCCCCTGGACAGGGCCCGCTTGGTGCAGTCATAGGCGAAGCCCACGCCGCCCATCGTCTCCACCACTACGGCCACCTCCGGGTCGTTTTCAATGATGGAGAAGTCGTGAATCACCCGGTCGGCGTAGGGGTCCTCCGGAAACTCCCGCAGGTCCAGGATGTATTTCAGATTGACCTCGTTGGCAACGCGCTCGGAAATATGCTGCCCGTTTTTGTAAAAAATCTCGCCAACACCGCTGCCAACAGTGCCGTAACCCAGAATTGCTACATTTACCATAAATGACACCTCACTCTATATTGCCGCGAACGGCTGCCCCGCGGCTGCCAGCCGATTCATTAACCGGCCAGAATTTCAAACTTTAAAACGCCCTCGATGGAGGACGCCCTGTGTATCAGCTCCTCCAGGGGCATGACCAGCCCGGAGGTCTCGGTGGACAAGGTGACGGCGGCGATGCCGCCGGTGGGGATGGATTGGTTGATGGTGAGAATATTCCCGCCGGAAGCGGCAAAAATATTCAGGATAGAGGACAGCACCCCGGGCTCATCCTTCAGCATGGCCTGAATGGTGACGATGTGGCCCCGCATCATGTCGCTCAGGGGATGCACCGCGTCCCTGTACTTGTAGAACGCGCTGCGGCTGATGCCCACAAGGCGGGTGGCCTCGTTGACGGTGGCGGCCTCCTTCCACTCCAGGGCCTGCTTGGCCCGGGCCACCTTTAAAATGATCTCCGGCAGGGCGGACGCCTCTACGATATAGTACTTTGATTCCTGAGACATAGCAGCCCTGCCTTTCTCCCGTTTGGCCAGCCGAGCAGGGCGGAAAACGGGGGGAAGCCGGAGGGGAATGCTTTGCTTCACGGCCATATGTCCGCACACGGTGGCCATTCATACTCGTGCACCGACTATTCTAGCATACCTGTCCCCCATTTACAACCGTTTTTTCTTCCAAAATTCTCATTATTTCCCATACCGCCTTTGACAAAGGGGCGGAGCTCGGAGGGTCGCCTATGGAACGGAACTGGAAAAAGCTGGGCCTGGCCCTGGCGGGCGGGGCCGTGCTGCTGGTGCCGGTGCTGCGGAGGACGGCTCTGGTGGCCGGGGCGGCCCTGCTGCTGGCGGCGGCGCTGAACGTGCCGGTCACCGCCCTGGAGCGGCGGGGACTGCGGCGGGGCTGGGGCGCGGCGGCGATTCTGGCAGGCGGGGCCGTCGTTCTGGCGGCGCTGCTCCTGCTGTGCGCCACGGAGGGCTGCAAGGGCATTGCCGCCCTCACGGCCGGCGGCCTTTTGACCAGGGTCAGCGGCGCCTTGCAGCCGCTGCTGACCCTGCTGCCCGCGCCCCTGTCCGACCTGGCCCGGCAGGGGCTGCGCTGGCTGACGGCGGAGGGCGACGGCCTGTGGGCCAGGGCCGGGACGTGGCTGGCGGAGCAGACGGCGGCGCTGGCCGCCAAACTGCCGGGGATGCTGTTCACCGGGGCGGTGACGGTGTTCGCGGCGTTCTACGCCGTGACGGACTGGCGGCGGGTGACCGGGGATTTGTCCCGCCTGCTGCCGGAGCCCTGGCAGGCCCGGGGCAGGGCGGTGCTGGGGCACCTGAAAAGCGGCGCGGCGGGGTGGCTCGCTGTCCAGGGGCGACTGCTCCTGGTGCAGTTCGCCCTGCTGGCGGCGGGGCTGGCCCTGCTGCGGGAGGAGGGCTTCCTGCTGAAGGCCGCTCTGATTGCCCTCCTGGATGCGCTGCCCCTGCTGGGCTGCGGCACAGCGCTGCTCCCCTGGGCGCTGCTGACCCTGCTGGAGGGGAACGGCGGCAAGGCGCTGGGGCTGCTGGCCCTGTGGCTGACGGTCTGGCTGTGCCGGACGCTGCTGGAGCCAAGGCTCATGGGGCAGCGGGTGGGGGTCAGCCCGGTGTGGACGCTGCTGGCTGCCTACCTGGGGGCGCGGGCGCTAGGGCTGGCGGGGCTGATCGGCGCGCCCATCCTGCTGGCGGCAGCGGCGGAGCTGCTGCGGAGCGGGGGCGGCCAGACAGACGGAGGGGGATAAGTTGGGCCATTTCCAGCCAATTGTCCCCTGTTTCCCCTTGCCAAATGAGGGGAAATCCGGTAAGATGGTGCCATAGGAGTTGATGCTATGAAAAAGCGAACCATACTGCCGCTGGTATTGGCCTGCTTGTGCGTCCTGCCCCTGACGGCCTGCCAGGTGGAGTTCTCCGAGCCGACCTCGGTCCTGGCGGCGGAGCAGAGTACATCGGAGGAGGAGAGCAGCGCGGACCTGGCCCCCGAGGAGGAGGCCGAGAGTACCCTGCCCAACGGGGTGGACAGCACCGCGGAGCGGACGGAGACCATCACGGTCAACGATGAGGAGGTGGAGGTCACCCTCTTTACCTTCCAGTGCAGCCTGGGCTTCACCATGGAGTACCCCTATGAGACGTTCCGCTGCACCTGGGATGAGGAGAGCCAGTCGGCGGTGTTCACCTCCGACCTGACGGACGAGGACGGCGTGGCCCAGGGTGTGCTGACCGTGTCCAGAGGGGAGGAGACGGTGGAGGCCACCGTGGAGGCGGTGCGGGCCGATGCCGGGGACGCGGAGGTGTCCACCGAGGAGGCCACCGTGGGCCAGGCGGAGTACGCCGCCACCAAGCTGCAATATACGGACAGCCAGCGGGGCTACCATGTGGTGGTCTTTGTGTTTGAAAACGGGGAGGGGGAGCCGTTCCGGATGGAGCTGTGCTATACCGACAGCGGCAGTACCTTCCTCCTGCCCCGGCTGCGGCTGATGCGGCAGCTCTTTCAGTTCGTGGAATAAAATATGGCTTTTTCACCCGCCGCCCCAGGCGGGTGGGGAAGCGCTGCGCTCAGCGGCGGGACCGGAGACGGCTTTGCCGCTGTTTTCCTCCGAAAAATGGCAAAAATGAAGGAAAATGATGGCCGATTTGGGGGCAGTTCCCGTGCTTTTATCAAACATGAAAAGAAGCATTTTACTAAATACGGACAAAATTACAAAAACATGAGCGGAATGTCCTAGAATCCTTTGTTGATTTTTTCATGGAAATGGGGTAAAATCAGTAAAGTAGATAAAATAAGTTTAAAACGTGGTATATTCCGCCACAGGGGAAATCGTATATTTCACGTGAGCCAACTCGTGTAATATAAAAATGGGAAAAAAGGGGGTATTGCAGCATAAGAAATGTCAGCGCCATAGCGAATTTCGCGCACGCTTATGGTGCGGATGTCCAAATTGAAAGGAGATTTCTAGTATGGCAAAAAAACCCTTGGGAAACTGCGCTAGTGAGAAAGGAGAGGTTAATCAATGAGTAGTGATCCTTCAAAGTACATGGGTGAAAACGGTATCCACCGCGTACCTGTGTGGCGTATCTGCGGCTTCTGCCTGAACAATACCGCCACCAACACCTATCTGTTCATGATGAACTACGTCAGCTACTATCTGATGGGCTTCGTCGGCGTCGGCATGGTGTTGGCCTCCAGCTTTTCCACGATTATGCGTGTCTGGGACGGCGTGACCGACCCCTTCGTCGGCTTCATGGTGGACAAGACCAACGGCAAGTTCGGCAAGAACCGTCCCTTCATGGTGATCGGTCAGGTCATCCTGTGCGTGGCCAGCTTTATCCTGTTCCATGTGACCCATCTGCTGCCGGAGAATACCATCATCCGGCTGGTGTTCTTCATCCTTGTCTCCGCTGTCTACTATCTGGGCTACACCTGCCAGTGCGTCTGCACCAAGTCCGCCCAGTCCTGCCTGACCAATGATCCGAAGCAGCGCCCGCTGTTCTCCGCCTTCGACGCGGCGTTCAACGTCATCCTGTTCGCAGGCTTCGGCATCCTGACCCCCATCATCGCCAACAACTATGCGGATTACGGCGGATACAGCTCCACTCAGTTCTTCCATACTCTGTGGATGATCACCGCTATCTGCGCCGGAATCTTCACCATCATTGCCGTTATCTCCATCGCCCCCAAGGATCGGACGGAGTTCTTCGGCACCGGCAAGCCCGTCAAGGTGGGCCTGCGGGATTACTGGGAGACCCTGAAAGGCAACCGCGCCATTCAGATGCTGGTGGTTTCCGCCTCTACGGATAAGCTTGGCTCCTCTGCTAAGACCAGCGCCGTGACCGTGGCCATGTTCGCCTGTATCGCCGGGTCTACGCTGCTGCAATCCAATGTCACAGGTATCCTGACGGTTCCTAACGCAATTATCGCATTTGCCGCCGTCTCCCTCTTGGCGCCCCGTATGGGCCAGAAGGAGGCCATGCTCTTCGGCTCCTATGGCGGCATTGTGGTCAATGCCCTGTTGATTGTGCTGTGGCTGGTCGGCGACCCGACGACCATGACCTCCAATCCGGAGACCGGCGCCATGCACTGGGGTTACTTCCTGATTCTGTACTGTGTGCTGACCGTGTTGCAGTCCGGCTTCCAGGGCATTTCCGGCAACCTGGTCATCCCCATGACCGCTGACTGCGCTGACTACGAGGTCTATCGTACCGGCAAGTACGTCCCCGGCCTGATGGGCACCCTGTTCTCCTTCGTGGATAAGCTCGTCTCCTCCCTGGCTCCCCTGATTGCCGGTGTGGTCTTCGCCGCCGTCGGCTTCTCCGATCACAACCCCGTCATGGGTGACACCGTCACCTGGGGCCTGCGCGTCGGCGTGGCCTTCCTGGCCTATGGCCTGCTCATCTGCGGCCTGATTGCCAACATCATCGCCCTCCACTTCTACCCCCTGACCAAGGAGAGAATGGCGGAGATTCAGGGCGAGGTGGCCCGCATCAAGGCGGAGGCAGCCGCAGAGGAAGCCTGATTCCATCCCAAGCATCCCTAATCCCGGAAAGAGGTAATCCTACCAGTGAAACGTTCAGAACGCAGAAAGCAGGAGCGCGAACAGCGCGAGGCAAACCGTGTCAGCTTTGCTGAGATGGCCGCCGCCGAGGAAGAACTGAAGCAGGTCAAGGCGGAGTATGGCATTAAGGACGATTACTACATCGACCGGCATGGCAACCGCCGGAAAAAGCGCAGGAATCCCATCGCCATGTACTTTGACCATCAGGACAAGCGGGTGAAGGTGACGGTTTCCAAGAGGAACTATATCCTGCTCCTGATTTTCACCGGCTGGGCCGGAGGGCATCGCTTCTATGTGAAGATGTGGCCTACCGCCATTCTCTACCTGGCGCTCTGTTGGACGGGCTTCTCCATGGCTATGAGTGTCATTGACCTGATGGTCGTGATTCCTATGAAAAAGGACGAGAACGGTATGATTACCATCTGACCAAACAGCTTTCAAGCGGCTGCAACCGTGTAAAAACGGTTGCAGCCGTTTTCTTTTCTCTAAAGCTGGAAACAAATAACAGCGACCGCTCTGCCGCCTTTTCCGTCAAACCGGGCAGACTAACCCTTGCAAATCGGCAGAAAAAGGAGCAAACCACATGGCACGCAGCAGACCGGCTACCCCTCGCCCCTTCGGCATGGCGGACAAGGTGGGCTATATGTTCGGTGACTTCGGCAACGACTTCACCTTCCTCCTGTCCTCATCCTTCATGCTGAAATATTATACGGATATTATGGACATTTCCCCCGGTCTGGTGGGTACCCTGATGATGCTGGCCCGCTTCCTGGACGCCTTCACCGACGTGACTATGGGGCAAATCGTGGACCGCTCCCACCCCACCAGAAACGGCAAGTTCCGCCCCTGGATTCGCCGGATGTGCGGGCCGGTGGCGGTGTCCTCCTTCCTGATTTATCAGTCCGGCTTCGCCGGGGCCCCCTATCCCTTCCGGGTATTCTGGATGTTCTTCACCTATCTGCTGTGGGGCTCCTTCTTTTACACCGCCATCAACATCCCCTACGGCTCCATGGCCTCCGCCATCTCCCCCCAGCCCAGAGACAGGGCCGACCTCTCCACCTGGCGCACGGTGGGCTCCACCCTGGCGGGGCTGGTGATCGGCGTAGGCGTTCCGCTGGCGGCCTACGTCACCGTGGACGGCAACCCGGTGATGTCCGGCAGCCGCATGACCGCCATCGCCGGGGTGTTCAGCGTCCTGGCTGTGGTGTGCCATCTGCTGTGCTTCCATCTGGTGCGGGAGCGGGTGGAGGTGCCCGCCAACCGGGAGAAGCTGGACATCCCCAAAATGCTGCGGAGCCTCGCCACCAACCGGGCGCTGCTGGGTATCATCGCCGCCGCCATCCTCCTGCTGCTGGCCATGCTGAGTATGCAGGGGATGGCGGGGTACGTGTTCCCCAACTTCTACCGCAGCACCCGGGCCCAGTCTGTGGCCTCCCTGACCGGGTCGCTGGCGGTGCTGGTGATTTGCGCCCCGCTGGCCACCCGGCTGGCGGAGCGGTTCGGCAAGAAGGAGCTGTCCGCCGTGTCCTGCCTCTTTGGGGCGCTGGTCTATCTGGTCTGCCTCCTGCTCCGCCCGGAGAACGCCTATGTCTATGTGGCGTTTTACACCCTGGCCTTTGTGGGGCTGGGTTTCTTTAACACGGTCATTTGGGCCATGATCACCGACGTCATTGACGATGCAGAGGTGCGCAGCGGCGTCCGGGAGGACGGCGCGATTTACTCAGTGTACTCCTTTGCCCGGAAGCTGGGGCAGGGCTTCTCCTCCGGCATGGTGGGCGGGCTGCTGACTGTCATCGGCTACACGGAGGCCACCCAGTTTGATCCCGCCGTCACCGAGGGCATCTTCCGCATCTCCTGCATCGTCCCCATCGTCGGGCTGACCTGCGTGGGGCTGGTCCTCCTGTTCCTCTACCCCCTGGACAGGCGGCGTGTGGCGGAGAACGCGGCGGAGCTGGCCCACCGGCGGGAGGCGAAGAACTGACGGGCGTGGAAGCGGCTGCGACCCCAATTCTCCGGGTTGCAGCCGTTCGTGCCTTGACAGTGGAAAAAAAGTAGGGTATGATGAAGCGTGAAAGTGAGGAGAGCGTAATGCGGGTAGTTGTGAAGGTGGGCACGTCCACGCTGGCCCACCCGTCCGGATGCTTGAACATCCGCCAGGTGGAGAAGATGTGCAAGGTGCTCAGCGATATAAAAAACGCCGGGCATGAGGTGATTCTGGTGTCCTCCGGCGCCATCGCCATGGGGATGGGGAAGCTGCCCCTGCTGGAGCGGCCCCAGGATATGCCCACCAAGCAGGCCACCGCCGCCGTGGGTCAGTGCGAGCTGATGTAT
>JAJPXL010000144.1 GCA_021205455.1 Clostridiales bacterium | reverse complement strand
TTTCATGCCTCTATTTTACCATATCTTCCCCGAATTTTAAATGCTGTTGCCCTGAGTGCAGCTCACCTGCACCGGCAAAACTTACACCATCGTCAACGGTAAGGCTGCCTGACTGCCGCTTTTCCGCGTCGCATCTGAACGGAGGACTGCTTTTTCACCGCCAAATGCGACCAAATAACACCTGTTTTTCACGCTGCCCCGCCGCCGTTCCTTCTCCGCTGGCACGCTGCCCGGAGGTCAGGCTGCGGCTGAGATTCGCCCCGCAAAGGGGCAAACTCCTGTGCAGTTGTGCCGTTCCGTCAAAAAGTTAGCTGTGATTAACTGTGAAAAATCACCAAATATTTCCCTTTTTCTGGACAGTTTTCAAAAAAATTCTTGCAAATTCCCGGTCAGAAGCAAAATTTAAGGTTTACAAATGGCTCCGAAACTGGTATGATAAGAGGGTGAAAAGGTTTCCCCTGCTGAGGGAGCCTCTGAACAAATGCAACTGTGGCGAGGCGCTCCGCAATTCGCTTCGGTTCATTTGTTCAGAGGTTCCCAGAGGACTCTAACGGATATAAGGAGGCAACTAATTATCATGGTAGTAAGAAAACAAAAATCCATGGATGCGAACAACGCGGCCGCATGGGTATCCTATGCGTTCACCGAGGTTGCAGGCATCTACCCCATCACGCCGTCCAGCCCCATGGCGGACTATGTGGACCAGTGGGCCGCTCAGGGCCAGAAGAACATCTTCGGCAACCCGGTCAAGGTCGTTGAGATGCAGTCCGAGGCTGGCGCCTCCGGCACGGTTCACGGCTCCCTGGCCGCCGGTGCCCTGACCACCACCTACACCGCATCCCAGGGCCTGCTGCTGATGATCCCCAATATGTACAAGATCGCCGGCGAGCTGCTGCCCGGCGTCCTGCATGTGGCCGCCCGTGCCCTGACCACCCACGCCCTGAACATCTTCGGTGACCACGAGGACGTTATGGCCTGCCGTCAGACCGGCTTCGCCATGCTAGCCGAGGCCAACCCCCAGGAGGTCATGGACCTGGCTCCTGTGGCCCATCTGGCCGCCATTGAAGGCCGCGTGCCCTTCCTGAACTTCTTCGACGGGTTCCGCACCTCCCATGAGATTCAGAAGCTGTCCGTCTGGGACTACAAGGACCTGGCCGACATGGTCAACATGGACGCTGTCGAGGCGTTCCGCAACCACGCCCTGAACCCCAACCACGGCATCGTCCGCGGCTCCCACGAGAATGACGATACCTTCTTCCAGCATCGTGAAGCCTGCAACAAGTACTATGACGCCCTGCCCGACATCGTGGACAAGTATTTCGCCATGATCAATGAGAAGCTGGGCACCAACTATGCCGCGTTTAATTACTATGGTGCGCCCGATGCTGAGAACATCATCATCGCCATCGGCTCCATCAACGACGTGATGAGCGAAGTGGTGGACTACAAGGTCGCTCGGGGTGAGAAGGTCGGCATGATCAATGTCCACCTCTATCGTCCCTTCTCCGCCGACCGTCTGCTGGCCGCCATCCCCGACACCTGCAAGAAGATCGCCGTTCTGGACCGCACCAAGGAGCCCGGCGCTCTGGGTGAGCCGCTGTACCTGGACGTGGTCACCGCCCTGTCCAAGGCCGGCAAGGGCGACATCACCGTTATCGGCGGCCGCTACGGCCTCGGCTCCAAGGATACGCCTCCCTCCTCCATCTTCGCCGTTTACAAGGAGCTGGAGAAGGACGAGCCCAAGGAGCACTTCACCATCGGCATCACCGACGATGTCACCTACCTCTCCCTGCCGGAAGAGCCCGCTCCCAACACCGCCGCAGAAGGCACTGTGGAGTGCAAGTTCTGGGGCCTGGGCGGCGACGGCACCGTGGGCGCCAACAAGAACTCCATCAAAATCATCGGCGACCATACCGACAAGTATGTTCAGGCGTACTTCCAGTATGACTCCAAGAAGACCGGTGGCGTGACCGTCTCCCACCTGCGCTTTGGCGACAAGCCTATCCGCAGCCCCTACTACATCAACAAGGCCGACTTCGTGGCCTGCCACACCCCCGCTTACATCACCAAGCACTTCAAGATCGTCAACGACATCAAGGACGGCGGCACCTTCCTGGTCAACAGCCAGTGGACCTTCGAGGAACTGGAGGAGCACCTCTCCGCCGAGTCCAAGAAGTATATGTACGACCACAAGATCAACCTGTACATGATCAACGCCATCGACCTGGCCGAAAAGGTTGGCATGGGCAAGCGCACCAACACCGTGCTGCAGTCCGCCTTCTTCGCCCTGGCCGGTGTGCTGCCCGCCGAGGACGCCATCAAGTACATGAAGGACGCCGCCGAGCACTCCTATCTGAAGAAGGGCCGCGACGTTGTCCAGAAGAACTGGGATGCCATCGACGCCGGCGCCACTGCCTTCGTCAAGTGCGAGATCCCCGAATCCTGGGCCAACCCCGCTCCCGACGCCGAGCCCGCCGAGCTGACCGGCCGTCCCGACACCGTGAAGCTGGTCAAGGAGGTCATGGAGCCCATCAACCAGATGGACGGCTACAGCCTGCCCGTCTCCGCCTTCGAGCCCATGGTCGACGGCACCTTCCCCTCCGGCGCATCCGCCTATGAGAAGCGCGGCGTCGCCGTCAACGTGGTGGAGTGGACGCCTGACAAGTGCGTGCAGTGCAACCAGTGCACTTTCTGCTGCCCCCATGCCACCATCCGCGCCTATGCGCTGGACGCGGCCGAGCAGGAGAACGCCCCCGCCAACATGAAGATGGCCGATTTCAAGGTCGGCAAGGGCAAGGGCAAGTACAAGTTCGCCCTGGCCGTCTCCCCGCTGGACTGCATGGGCTGCGGCGTCTGCGTCGGCGCCTGCCCCACCGGCAGCCTGAAGATGGTCCCGCAGGAGTCCCAGCTGGATCAGCAGCCCTGCTTCGATTACGCTGTGGCCAGCGTCTCCGTCAAGGAAGAGCTGACCGGCACCGATGTCAAGGGCTCCCAGTTCAAGACCCCGCTGCTTGAGTTCTCCGGCTCCTGCGCAGGCTGCGCCGAGAGCACCTACGCCCGCGTCATCACTCAGCTGTTTGGCGACCGGATGTTCATCTCCAACGCCACCGGCTGCTCCTCCATCTGGGGCGGCACCGCTGCTACCTCTCCCTACACCGGCAACAAGGAAGGCAAGGGTCCCGCCTGGGCCAACTCCCTGTTTGAGGACAACGCCGAGCATGGCCTTGGTATGTACTATGGCCAGAAGACCATCCGTGACGCCCTGAAGGGCAAGGTCGAGGCCCTGGCCGAGCAGAACGCCGACGTGAAGGCCGCCGCTGAGGAGTGGCTGGCCACCTATGATGACTCCGCCGCCAACCAGGCCGCTACCAAGACCCTCATCGCCGCCCTGGAGAAGGCCGGCGCGGACGACATCCTGGCGCAGAAGGATTATCTGAACAAGAAGTCCTGCTGGGTGTTCGGCGGCGACGGCTGGGCCTATGACATCGGCTACGGCGGACTGGATCACGTCCTGGCCACCGGCGAAGACATCAACATCTTCGTGTTCGATACCGAGATCTACTCCAACACCGGCGGACAGGCCTCCAAGTCCACCAACATCGGCGCTGTGGCGCAGTTCGCCGCCGCCGGTAAGGAAATCGCCAAGAAGAGCCTGTCTGAGATTCAGATGCAGTACGGCTACGTCTATGTGGCCCAGGTCGCCATGGGCGCCAACCCCGCTCAGTGCATCAAGGCCATGGTGGAGGCCGAGGCTTATCACGGCCCGTCCCTCATCATCGGCTACAGCCCCTGCGAGCTGCACAGCATCAAGGGCGGCATGACCAACTGCCAGGCGGAGATGAAGAAGGCCGTGGCCTGCGGCTACTGGAACCTGTTCCGCTTCAATCCCACCAACAAGGCCCAGGGCAAGAACCCCTTCACCCTGGATTCCAAGCCGCCGAAGTCCGAGGACTACAAGGCCTTCCTGCTGAACGAGGCCCGTTATTCCGCTCTGACCCGTTCCTTCCCGGAGCGCGCCGAGGCGCTGTTCGCCAAGAGCGAGGAGACCGCTCTGGCCCGTTACGAGCACCTGACCCGTCTGGGCAAGCTGTACGAGGTGTAATTCCCTCCGCAGCCGCTTAGGTGGCAAGTACAATTTAACCCCTCTAAAAACGGAGCAGGCAGCGCCGAAGGCGCTGTCTGCTCCGCAGTTTTTTCGGGAGTCCTTAAGATTTTATGATTTCTCCGCCAGAATAATTGATGGAGAAATATTTTTATGATACGCTAATCAAAGTAGCGCCGCCGCAAAATACCGCCCCGCGGAGTCCATCGGAACTCCGCGGGGCGGCGCTACAATTTTATAGGCAAGGAGTGACCTGACAGGTTCCTGTCCGGTCACTCCTTTGATTTTTGTATGAAAGCAACCATATCCAGCACAATTTCAAGGATTTTGGAAGCGTCCTCCGAAGATACGGTCGAAATTGCAGCGGCAATCTGCTCCGCCTGCGCCCGATTGCCCTGTGAAGCGGCTTGTTCGTCGGGAAAGGTCACCAACACAGACAAGGGAACCTCCAGCGCTGTAGCAATCTTATTCAGGGTGTCTATTGTGGGGCACTTCAGGCACCGCTCAATGTGGCCCAAAAAAGCAGGATTCAACCCGGCTTCCAAAGCAAGCTGCTCCTGACTCAGGCCTTTTGCCTTGCGTAAGCGGCGGATATTGGATGCTGTGCGCTGCATCAATTCTTCCCTTGTCATACCGTCACCTCTTTTTAACCCTACTTTAAGGTATTATATGCCCTACTTCAAGAAACTATAGATATTAAAAATAATACTTTAAAGTATTGACGCGGGCAAAAAATAATGCTATAGTAGCAATGAGAACCCAAGCCCAGGGGGAAAGATGATAGAAAGAGGGAATCCGATATGTTTTGTACAAAGTGCGGGAAAGAAATAGATGACGAAGCTGTTGTTTGCCCATATTGCGGCACACCCGTCAAGAAAGCCTCTGAACCAGATGACAGTAGCATTTCCGTAATGTGCCAGACCGCAAAGGTGTTTACTGTCTTGGATGCCATTTTCCTTGCGTTTCTCCTGATTATCGGTGTATGCTTTCTGTTCGCTTCTACAGTGCTGGGGGCCATCGTGATTGTTGCAGTTGTGCTTTGGGGGATACATGATTGGCTGTTGTTTAAGGGGTGCTATGTGTCTTTGAATGGGACATTGATTACCGGTCATGACGGTATTATTAAATCGAGAAAACTTGTCTCCCCCGTCAATAAAGTCCAGAACATTGGCATCAGCAACGGCTTGCTTGGCAAAATTTTCCACTATCATACCATTGTGATTTTCACCGCCGGTTCCGATGGCGCTGAATACAGATACCCACACATGGCGAATGCGGAAGAACTCCAAGAGGCGTTCGTGAAAATATCCAACAATATAAAATAAAAAACCACCCTCTGCGGAGAACCCGCAGAGGGTGGTTTTTGCAAAATTACGACAAATCCGCCAAATCCAGGAACTCATGCCCATGGGCAGCGATATGCTCCTTCCGCCCGGCCAGGTTGTCCCCCAGCAGCAGGTCGAACATCTGGGTGGTGGGCTCCACGTCCTCCGGCATGACCTTGATGAGCCGCCGGGTTTCCGGGTTCATGGTGGTCAGCCACATCATGTCCGGCTCGTTCTCGCCCAGGCCCTTGGAGCGCTGGATGGTGTATTTTTTGCCCTTCAAGTCCCGCTCCAGAATGTCGTCCCGCTCCTTGTTGGAGTAGGCGAACCAAGTCTTGTCCTGATAGGTGATTTCAAACAGGGGGGACTCGGCAATGTACACATAGCCTTCCTTAATAAGGGTGGGGGTCAGGCGGTACAGCATGGTCAGCAGCAGGGTGCGAATCTGGTAGCCGTCCACGTCGGCGTCGGTGCAAAGGATGATTTTGTTCCACCGCAGGTTGTCCAGGTCGAACTCTGCCAAATCCTTGGCCCGCTGCTTGCCGCCGGTCAGCTCCACGCCGCAGCCCATGACCCGCAGCAGGTCGGTGATGATCTCGCTCTTGAAAATGCGGGCGTAGTCCGCCTTCAGGCAGTTCAAAATCTTGCCCCGGATGGGCATGATGCCCTGGAACTCGGAGTCCCGGCTCAGCTTGCAGGCCCCCAGGGCGGAGTCGCCCTCCACGATATACAGCTCCCGGCGGGAGACATCCTTGGTGCGGCAGTCCACGAACTTCTGCACCCGGTTGGAGATGTCCATGGTGCCGGACAGCTTCTTCTTGATGTTCAGCCGGGCCTTTTCCGCCGTCTCCCGGCTGCGCTTGTTGACAAGAATTTGCCCCGCCACCTTCTCCGCGTCCATGGGGTTCTCGATGAGGTAGACCTCCAGGCTGGAGCGGAGGAACTCGGTCATGGCCTCCTGGACGAAGCGGTTATTGATGGCCTTCTTCGTCTGGTTCTCATAGCTGGTCTGGGTGGAGAAGTTGTTGGAGACGAAGATGATGCAGTCCTGAATATCGTTCCAGGTGAGCTTGGCCTCCCCCTTGTTGTATTTGCCCTGCCTTTTCAGGTAGCCGTCAAAGACGGAGACGAAGGCGGAGCGCATGGCCTTCTCCGGGGAGCCGCCATGCTCCAGCCAGGAGGAGTTGTGGTAATGCTCCACCAACTGCACCGTGTTGGAAAAGACGAAGGCTGCGCTGAGCTTCACCTTGTACTCCTTCTTGTCGTCCCGGTCTTTGCCCCGCCGCTCCGCCTGGTAGAAGGCGGGGGTGGTCAGGGCGCTGTCTCCGGCCAGCTCGGTGACGTAGTCCACAATGCCGTTTTCATAGCGGAAGTCGGTGACTTCAAACTTGCCCCCCACCTGGTTCCGCAGCCGGAAGGTGACGCCGGCGTTCACCACCGCCTGGCGCTTTAGCACGTCCAGATAGTAGTCCAGTGGGATGTCAATGTCGGTGAACACGTCCAGGTCGGGGAGCCAGCGGAATTTGGAGCCGGTTTTGTGCCGGGGGGCGTCCTCCGTCCGGAGGCCGCCGATGTTCTCCCCCTTCTCAAAGTGGAGGGTGTACTTCTTCTGGTCCCGGTAGATGGTGGCGTCAAAGTAGGCGCTGGCGTACTGAGTGGCGCAGCTGCCCAGGCCGTTGAGGCCAAGGGAGTACTCGTAGTTCTCGCCGCTGTCCTGGTCGTACTTGCCGCCGGCGTACAGCTCGCAGAACACCAGCTCCCAGTTATAGCGGCCCTCGCTGCTGTTCCAGTCCACGGGGCAGCCCCGGCCGAAGTCCTCCACCTCCACCGACTTATCCTCGTAGCGGGTGACGATGATCAGGTCGCCGTGGCCCTCCCGGGCCTCGTCGATGGCGTTGGACAAAATCTCAAACACCGCGTGCTGGCAGCCCTCCAGGGCGTCAGAGCCGAAGATGACGCCGGGGCGCTTGCGCACCCGGTCGGCCCCCTTCAGGGCGGAGATGGATTCGTTGTTATAGGTTTGCTTCGCTTGCTTTCTTGCAGCCATAATTCAGCTTCCTTCATGTATCAGATGGCACTTCTTTATTTTATCGGAGTTTGCTGCGGCTGTCAAGCGGAGCGTTTTGTGGTGAGTCGCCAATAGCGGCTGGAGACGATTGCCGCCCGTTCCGCCTCAGCGGAACGTGGTGGCAATTTTGCTGTCGTTTAGTTGCGGACATCTGATTTTTTATTGAGGATAGTCTACTGTCCTTGGCTGAACAGTAGGGGCGGCCTTTGGCCGCCTGCCCGTTTTCTCCTTAGATATGGTTCTTGGAAGGAACTGCCGTGTTTGCCCTCCCGGCGGGGCTGCACTCCTTAGACAAGGATGGATGAAGGAACTGTGTTTTTGCCCTTGCCAGGGCATGGCCTGCTTTTCTCGCTCCGCCGAGAAAAGTAGCAA
>JAJPXL010000157.1:25626-36990 GCA_021205455.1 Clostridiales bacterium | reverse complement strand
CCTGATACGGGGAGATTCTTAAGAGGGGGGCCACAGGTCCCCCTCTTAAGCCGCCTTCTTTCCCCTATTTCTTGGCGGAGCAAGAAATAGGGCCCGCCCGGAGGGCAAACACGTTGTTCCTTCAGAAATTTTGTCTAAGGGGATCCCACCCCTCCGCCTTCTTCGGAGGCACCTCCCCTTTCAGGGGCGGCAGGAGATGTGAGGAGCGCAGCGGAAATGCCGCCTGACGGTGGAGGTAGGACAATGCCTTTATAAAGAACCTTATCTAAGAAGTAACAGCGTACTCTTACCGCCAGATTTCAGCGACCAACGGGCAACAAAATTGCTGCCAGGGTAGGGGGGAGCGAGGCCCAGAAGTTCCCCCCCTAAGCCGCCTTCTTTTCCCCACTCCTTGCCCAAGGAATCGCCGCCTGAACCGTCCGCCCTTGCCGCTCCTGTGGTGCGTCTTGCACAAATCCACCCCCGCCCGAATCGGCGGGGGCTTGTTCATTTCTGGCAAAGAATCCCCCGCTGCCGCCCTTGTGCAATTTGCTGTTCTGTCTGCGGGAAAGCCTGAGAAAATTTTATCGAGAATTTTCCCGCAAAACCCTTGCATCATGCCCCCAAAGCGTATATACTTTTAAGGTAGAGAGTTCGTTAAAAAAATAACAAGCTCACCTGTTTCCATACAGGAAACATATTACAAGGAGGAATACGACATGGCTTTCATTCAGTTGGAAACCCAGGGCGCGGTGGCGACCCTGACCATTGACCGTCCGAAGGCGCTGAACGCGCTGAACAGCGCCGTTCTGGAGGAGCTGGACGCCGCAATCGATGCTCTGGATTTGTCCGCTGTCCGTTGCCTGATTATCACCGGCGGCGGGGAGAAGAGCTTTGTGGCCGGCGCTGACATCGGTGAGATGAGCACCCTGACCAAGGCCGAGGGCACCGCCTTTGGCAAGAAGGGCAACGATGTCTTCCGTAAGATTGAAACCCTGCCCATCCCCGTCATTGCGGCGGTGAACGGCTTCGCCCTGGGCGGCGGCAACGAGCTTGCCATGAGCTGCGACATCCGCATCTGCTCTGACAACGCCGTGTTCGGCCAGCCCGAAGTGGGCCTGGGCATCACCCCCGGCTTCGGCGGCACCCAGCGTCTGGCCCGCCTGGTCGGCCCCGGCATGGCCAAGCAGCTGATTTACACCGCCCGGAACATCAAGGCGGACGAGGCCCTGCGCATCGGCCTGGTGAACGCCGTCTACCCGGTGGAGGAGCTGCTGCCCGCCGCCCAGAAGATGGCCGTCGGCATCGCCAGGAACGCTCCCATCGCCGTCCGGGCCTGCAAGAAGGCCATCAACGAGGGCCTGGAGAAGGACATGGACGACGCCCTGGTGCTGGAGGAGGAGCTGTTCGGTTCCTGCTTCGAGACTAACGACCAAATCGAAGGCATGGGCTGCTTTATGAGCCGCGAAAAGCCCAAGCCGAAGCCTGTGTTCACCAATAACTGAGCTATCTATCTCGCTGCATTCGTTTTTCTGGTGATTCCAGCCAGGCAGAAAAATGGCGGCTAATCCATACGTTTTCAGCGTTTACTTCACATAATAATTTAGGAGGAACTTACTATGAAAGTCGGTATTATTGGCGCAGGCACCATGGGCCAGGGCATTGCCAAGGCCTTCGCTCAGTGCGGCAACGAGGTCGCCCTGTGCGACATCAAACAGGAGTGGGCCGAGGGCGGCAAGGCCAAAATCGAAAAGGGCTACGCCCGCCTGGTAGCCAAGGGCAAGATGACCCAGGAGAAGGTGGACGGCATCCTGGCCGCCATCACCCCGGGCCTGAAGGAGGATCTGTGCGCGGACTGCGACCTGATCGTGGAGGCCGCCTTTGAGGACATGGGCGTGAAGCAGAAGACCTTCTCCGAGCTGGACGCCCTCTGCAAGCCGGAGTGCATCCTGGCCTCCAACACCTCCTCCCTGTCCATCACCGAGATCGGCAAGGGCATCAGCCATCCCGTCATCGGTATGCACTTCTTCAACCCCGCTGACCGGATGAAGCTGGTGGAGGTCATCGCCGGTGCCAACACCAGCGAGGAGACCGTGGCCGCCATCAAGGCCATCGCGGAGCAGATCGGCAAGACCCCCGTCCAGGTCAACGAGGCCGCCGGGTTCGTGGTCAACCGCATCCTGATCCCCATGATCAACGAGGCCGCCTTCATCAAGATGGAGGGCGTGTCCGACATCGAGGGCATCGACTCCGCCATGAAGCTGGGCGCGAACCACCCCATGGGCCCGCTGGAGCTGGGCGACTATGTGGGCCTGGACATCTGCCTGGCCATCATGGACGTGCTGTATAAGGAGACCGGCGACAGCAAGTACCGCGCCTGCCCCCTGCTGCGCAAGATGGTGCGGGGCGGCCAGCTGGGCGTCAAGAGCGGCAGAGGCTTCTATGTCTACAACGCTGACCGCACCAAGACCCCTGTGGATCAGCTGTAATCGCACACCCTGCCAGGCTGCGGCCTGAATCCGGCCGCAGCCTGGGCTATATATTTTGATTGGAGGATACAGTTTTATGGATTTTAGTCTGTCCAAAGAGCAGCTCCTGGCTCAGAAGATGTACCAGGAATTTGCCCAGAACGAGGTCAAGCCTCTGGCACAGGAAGTGGACGAGGAAGAGCGGTTCCCGGTGGAGACCGTGGAGAAGATGGCCAAGCTGGGCATGATGGGCATCTACTTCCCCAAGGAGTACAGCGGCGCAGGCGGCGACGTGCTGAGCTACGTCATGGCCGTGGAGGAGCTGAGCAAGGTCTGCGGCACCACCGGCGTTATCCTGAGCGCCCACACCTCCCTGTGCGCGGCCCCCATCTTTGAAAACGGTACCCCGGAGCAGAAGGCCAAGTACCTGCCCAAGCTGTGCTCCGGCGAGTGGCTGGGCGCTTTCGGCCTGACCGAGCCGGGCGCCGGCACCGATGCCCAGGGCCAGCAGACCACCGCCGTGCTGGACGAGGCCACCGGCGAGTGGGTGCTGAACGGCTCCAAGATCTTCATCACCAACGCCGGTTACGCCAACCTGTTCATCATCATCGCCGTCACCGGCACCGTGCTGGACAAGCGGGGCCGCAAGAGCAAGGAGATCTCCGCCTTCATCGTGGAGCGCACCGACCCCGGCTTCTCCGTGGGCAAGCATGAGAAGAAGATGGGCATCCGCGGCTCCTCCACCTGCGAGCTGATTTTCGAGGACTGCCGCATCCCCAAGGATCGTATGCTGGGCAAGAAGGGCAAGGGCTTTGCCCTGGCCATGAAGACCCTGGACGGCGGCCGCATCGGCATCGCCGCGCAGGCCCTGGGCATCGCCGAGGGCGCAATGGATGAGACCGTGGCCTACGTCAAGGAGCGCAAGCAGTTCGGCCGCTCCATCGCCCAGTTCCAGAACACCCAGTTCGAGCTGGCCGAGATGAAGGCCCGTGTGGACGCCGCCAAGTACCTGGTCTACAAGGCCGCCCTGAAGAAGCAGAGCGTTATGGACGGTGCAAAGGAGCGCTACAGCGTGGAGGCCGCCGAGGCCAAGCTCATCGCCTCCCGCACCGCCAGCGACGTGACCCGCCGCTGTCTGCAGCTGTTCGGCGGCTATGGCTACACCCGCGACTATCCCATTGAGCGCATGATGCGGGACGCCAAGATCACCGAAATCTATGAGGGCACCAGCGAAGTCCAGATGATGGTCATTTCCGGCGACCTGCTGAAATAAAGGAGGACTTTGACAATGAAAGCAATTGTTTGTGTGAAACAGGTTCCCGATACCTCCGGCAAGGTCGCGGTGAAGCCGGACGGCACCCTGGACCGTGCCTCTATGGCCACCATCACCAACCCGGACGACCTGTCCGCCTTGGAGGCCGCTCTGGAGCTGAAGGAGTCCACCGGCTGCGAGGTCATCGCCGTCTCCATGGGCCCCTTCACCGCAGAGGGAATGCTCCGGGAGTGCATCGCCCGGGGCGCTGACCGTGCCGTGCTGATCTCCGGCCGGGAGTTCGGCGGCTCCGACACCTTCGCCACCTCCCAGATCATCGCCGCCGCCATCAATAAGATCGGCGTGGAAAAGGGTGACGTGGTGTTCTGCGGCCGCCAGGCCATCGACGGCGACACCGCCCAGGTCGGCCCCCAGATCGCTGAGAAGCTGCACCTGCCCCAGGTCTCCTATGTGGCGGGCATCCAGCAGGACGGCGACAGCCTCATCTGCAAGCGTATGCTGGAGGACGGCTACATGATGGTCAGAGTCCAGACTCCCTGCCTGCTGACCTGCATCAAGGAGCTGAACACCCCCCGGTATATGTCCGTCCCCGGCATCTTCGAGTGCTACGACAAGCCGCTGGAAATCATGGACTATGAAGCGCTGAAGGACGAGCCGCTGATCGAGACGGACACCATCGGCCTGAAGGGTTCCCCCACCAACGTGTTCAAGAGCTTCACGCCTCCCCAGAAGGGCGCAGGCACCATGGTAAAGGACGCCGCCGAGCTGGCCGGCATCCTGGACAGCAAGCATCTGATCTGAGAGAGGAGCATATAGAATGTCTGAATACAATTTCACCGATACCGCCGCGTTCCACGGCGTTTGGGTACTGTGCGAACAGCGCGATGGCGTGATTCAGTCCATTAGCTACCAGCTGCTCAGCGAAGGCCGCAAGCTGGCCAACGACCTGGGTGTGGAGCTGTGCGGCGTTGTGCTGGGCAGCGACATCCCCGAGCAGTATATCAAGGCCCTGGGCGGCTACGGCGCTGACCGGGTGTACTACTGCAATGACCCCCTGCTGAAGGACTACACCACCGGCGCTTACACCAAGGCCCTGTGCGACCTGGTGATGGAGAAGAAGCCGGAAATCATCCTCATCGGCGCCACCAACCTGGGCCGTGACCTGGGCCCCCGCTGCGCCGCCCGGCTGCACACCGGCCTGACCGCCGACGCCACCCATCTGGACATCGACACCGGCAAGTATGTGCAGTTCCTGACCGAGAGCTCCTCCCTGGATATGAGCAAGCAGACCTTCGACTATGAGGACCGCAACCTGAAGATGACCCGTCCGGCCTTCGGCGGCCACCTGATGGCCACCATCATCTGCCCCCGGTTCCGTCCCCAGATGTCCACCGTCCGCCCCGGCGTCATGCAGACCCAGGAGTTTGACGAGGCCGGCGCGGCCAAGACCGTGGTGGAGAACGTCACTGCCGACCTGAAGCCGGAGGATCTGGGCGTGGAAGTGCTGGAGATCAAGAAGTCCGCCGCCAAGATGGTGGACCTCATCGGCGCGGACATCATCGTCTCCGTGGGCCGCGGCATTGGCAAGGATGTGGACAAGGGCCTGGAGCTGGCCCAGCAGCTGGTGGACGCCCTGGGCGGCGGCGTGGTCGGCGCGTCCCGCGCCGTGGTGGACGCAGGCTGGCTGTCCTCTGACCATCAGGTCGGCCAGACCGGCAAGACGGTGCATCCCAAGGTCTATGTGGCCCTGGGCATCTCCGGCGCCATTCAGCACACCGCCGGTATGCAGGACTCCGAGACCATCATCGCCATCAACAAGAACGACTCTGCCCCCATCTTCCAGGTGGCGGACTACGGCATCGTAGGCGACCTGTTCACGGTGGTGCCCCAGCTGGTGGCGGAAATCAAGACTGCCAAGGCCAAGAAGTAAGCCATCCCTCCCATAAAACAGTTCAGCCGCGCCACGGTGTTCCGTGGCGCGGCTTTGCGCAGCAAAAACCGCTCCGTGAACAGGCTTCACAGAGCGGCTGCACGTTATGATGATGTTATGTCAGGATGCGGCGCACAGCTACGATGCGGCTGGTGTTCACCGAGCTGATGACGATGCCGTATTTCTCCCCCAGGGCGCTGACCATCTTGCCGCTGCCGATGTAGATGCCCACATGGCCGCTGTAGCAAATCAGGTCGCCTTCCTGGGCATTGGCGTAGGACACGCCCACGCCGCAGGAGGCCTGCGAGCCGGAGTAGTGGGGCAGGGAGTAGCCGAAGTGCGCGTAGACCTGCATGGTGAAGCCGGAACAGTCGCATCCGTTGGTCAGGCTGGTGCCGCCCCAGACATAGGGGTTCCCCACGAATTGCAGGGCATAGGCCACCACATCGCTGCCGGTAACGCTGGAGGAACTGGAGGAACCAGAGGAACTGGAAGAACTGGACGAGCTGGAAGAACCGGAGGAACTGGAGGAGCTGGAAGAACCGGAGCTGGTACCAGAGGAGGTTTCCTCCGATGAGGTGCCACTCTCCGCTGGCGTACTGCTGGCGGCTTCCTGGGCGGCGGCTTCTTCAGCGGCAGCCTGGGCGGCTGCTTCTTCGGCAGCGGCCTGAGCGGCGGCCTCCTCTGCGGCAGCCTGGGCGGCTGCTTCTTCGGCGGCGGCCTGGGCAGCGGCTTCTTCGGCGGCAGCCTGGGCAGCGGCTTCTTCGGCGGCAGCCTGGGCGGCGGCTTCTTCAGCGGCAGCCTGGGCGGCTGCTTCTTCGGCGGCAGCCTGGGCAGCGGCCTCCTCGGCAGCAGCCTGGGCAGCGGCCTCCTCGGCAGCAGCCTGGGCCTGCTGTGCAGCCAGGGCAGTTTCCGTCTCTAAAATCTCATCGGCCAGGCTGGCCTGCTCGCTCTCCAGCAGGGAGATTTCAGCGGCGTAGGCAGCTTCGTTGGAGAGGATCTCATCAATAGCCACATCCAGCTCCACCAGGCTGTCCTCCACGGCGGCCTTCTGGGTTTCCAGCGCCGCCTGGGCCTCCTCCTGGTCGCTGAGCAGGGCTGAGATTTGCGCCTGGGCCTCCTCCGCCTCCAGTTGGGCGTCCTCCATCTGGGAGATGACCTCCAGCTGGGCGTCGGTGACGGCCTGCAGGTCGTTCATGCTCTGGAATAGGTCGAACAGGCTGGTGGCGTTCAGCAGCACCGACCAGAAGGCGGAAACCCCCTGGGCCTCCATGGCCCGGACGGCCTGCACATAGTCGTCCTCCAGCGTCTCCATCGTGGCTTCCGCCGTGGCCTGCCGCTCCGACTGATAGGCGATTTCGCTTTCATAGCCTGCAATCAGGGCCTCGGAGGACTGAATCTGTTCATTCAGGTAGTCCAGCTCACTGGTCAGCAGGTCATAGCGCTTGGCGGCGGAGTCCTTTTCCTGGCTGAGGGCGGCGAGCTGGTCATTGTAGTCCTCCAGCGTCTCCGCAGCCTCCGCCTGCTGCTGCTTCAGGGCGTCGATGTCCTCCTGCTCCACCGCGAAGGCGAACTGGAAAATCTGGGAAAACAGGGTCAGCAGAAAGAGGGCGGCCAGACTGACGGCTAAAATCCGTGCAATCAGGGGTGTACGGCTGGTGTGCCCGGCGGAGGGCTTGCGTTGCTGTTTCATCTTATGTAGTCACCTCATCCATGCCGGAGGACCCGGCCCACAGAGTTCATGTTTCGTTGCGCTGCTACGCTGCTATGCGGTTTTCAGCACCCGCTGCATGGGCAGTATGGTGCCGAACAGGCCGGTCAGCAGGCCCGCGCCGCAGGTGGCCAGCAGGATGGCAGGCCAAATGTCCTGAATGGCGTAAAAGCTGAACACGCTGTTGCTGCCCACGGAGGTCAGCGACCGTTCCACCAGCCCATACAGCCCCCCGGTCAGGAGGGCGGCGCACAGCCCGCCGATCAGCCCGATCAGCAGCCCCTCCACCAGGAAGGGGGCGCGGATGAAGCCGTTGGTGGCCCCGACGATGCGCATAATGGCGATCTCCTCCGAGCGGGCCACCACCGCCAGCCGCACCACGTTGGAGATGATGAATACGGAGAGGACCACCAGCAGCACCACCATCACCCCCACGCCGGTGAGGCACTGATTGCGCAGGGTGGTGATCTGCTGGGCCAGGGAGTAGGAGGCGTAAACGTGCTCCACCCCGTCCAGGGTTTCCGCCGCCTCCACGCAGGAGGCCAGGGCGTCCGCATCCGTGACCACGACATGGTATCGGTTTTGCAGCAGGTTGTAATCCACGTTCTGGAAGTAGTCGCTGAGGATGGAGCTGCTGGAGAGCTGGTTCTCCAGGGCCTGCTCGTTGGAGATGAAGGTGGCCTCCTCCACATTCTCCATGGCGGTCAGGGCCTCCCCCACCGCGTCATAGTCCTCCTGGGACAAATCGTCCTCCAGGTAGACCAGGAATTCCCGGTCGCCCATCATCTGCTCCACGTTCAGCTGCAGGTTGACGGCCAGCAGGCCGAAGCAGCCGGTCAGCAGCAGGCAGGCGGCGATGGTGCCGATGGCGGCGAAGGAGCCGAGGGCGTGGCTCCGCAGGCCGTGCAGCGCTTCCCGCACAAAATAAATCAGGTTTCGCATGATTGATACAGCCCGTCCTCTTCGTCCGCCACGATTTTGCCCGCCTCCAGCCGGATGACCCGCTTGTGGAACCGGTCCACCAGGCTCTGCTCATGGGTGACCACCAGCACGGTGGTGCCGTCCTCATTGATTCGCTCAAACAGCTTCATCATCTCGTAGCTGAGTTTGGGGTCCAGGTTGCCGGTGGGCTCGTCCGCCAGCACCAGGGCGGGATGGTTCAGGATGGCCCGGGCCACCGCCACCCGCTGCTGCTCCCCGCCGGAAAGCTCGGTGGGATAGTTGTGCTTGTGGCCGGTCAGCTCCACCTGCTCCAGCACCTCCTCCACCCGCGCCCGGATCTGCTTGTCCGACGCGCCGATGACCCGCATGGCGAAGGAAAGATTCTCCTCCACCGTGCGGTTGGGGATCAGCCGGAAGTCCTGATAGACCATGCCCACAGTGCGCCGGTAATAGGGCAGCTGCCGGCGGGTCAGGTGGGCCACATCGTAATTGTTGACCAGGATGATGCCGCTGTTGGCAGCGTCCTCCCCGTGGAGGATGCGCAGCAGGGTGGACTTCCCGGAGCCGGAAGGCCCCACCAGGAAAGCAAACTCCCCCGGCTTCATCCGGAAGGTGACCCCCCGGAGGGCCGGCTGCTCCTGCTCCCAATATTGTTTTCTAACGTTTCTCAGATGGATCATAATGGCCTCTCAGGCAGGGATTTGCGTACACTGTTAAAGAATAGTATACCTTTTTTTATTGCCTGCGTCAACGGATTTTCACAGTTTTATCCCGTTTTTTGGCGGGAATCGGCGGCGTCCGCAATCCGCCCTTGACAAGCGGGGGGTTATAGCATAGAATGTGGGAAGAATCGTTCCCAACAGGAGGAATACCCGATGAGAGAACCTGTCAAAGGGCTGTTTGCCGGCTCTTTTGATCCGTATACCCTGGGGCACCACGCCATCGTGAAGAAGGCGGCCAGGCTGTTTGACGAGCTGCACATCCTGATTGGCGTCAATGCGCTGAAGCAGCGCCAGTACCCCGCCCAGGACATGAAGGCGGCCATCGAGGAAGCGCTGGCGCAGGACGGCATCCTGCACACCAAGGTGGTCTTTCACGAGGGGCTGGTGGCAGATTACTGCGCCGAGGAGGGTATCCGTTACCTGGTGCGGGGGCTGCGCAACGGGATGGACTATGACTATGAGGAAAACATCGCCGAGGTGAACAAGCTGATTCACCCGGAGCTGGAGTCTATCTATTTTCGTGCGGATGTCACAGCCATCTCCTCCTCCATGGTGCGGGAGCTGGCCAGCTACGGCAAGGACGTATCCCCCTATGTGCCGGAGCCGGTGCTGCGCCTGATGGCTACGTCAAGCGGCACGCAAACGCAGGTGAAACCGCAATAACAGACAAAAAATGCAATATATTGGTCCGTTTTCCCTATCCTTTCCGGAATCGCAAAAAAATCTGAAAATTCTATGAAATCTTTCAAAATGGCGTTGAAATCTGGGGGGAAAACCGCTATAATATGTTGTTAGTATGGAGCTTTGGGGGCTTGACAGGGTTCCTGCGGCAAAGTGCAGCAGCGAAGGTGCGGCTAAAGCGCCCGCCTTCTGGAAATACTGGATTTCATCAAACATATTCAGGAGTGTGTGAAATGAGCATTGCAAAAGATATCGGCATCGACCTGGGTACCGCTTCCATCCTGGTACACGTCAAAGGGAAGGGCGTCGTCCTTCAGGAGCCGTCCGTCGTAGCCATTGATAAGAATACCGGCAAGCTGTTGAAGGTGGGCACGGAGGCGCAGATGATGCTGGGCCGTACCCCCGGCAACATCGTCGCCATGCGCCCCCTGCGGGAGGGCGTCATCTCCGACTATGATATGACCGAGCGGATGCTGCGGGAGTTCATCAACAAGGTGGCCCCGGTGCACGTCTTCAAGCCCCGCGTCGTCATCTGCGTCCCCTCCGGCATCACCGAGGTGGAGGAGCGGGCCGTCATCGACGCAGGCATCCAGGCAGGCGCCCGGAAGGTGTACCTGATCGAGGAGCCTGTGGCCGCCGCCATCGGCGCAGGCATTGACATCTCCCAGCCCGAGGGCCATATGGTGGTGGACATCGGCGGCGGCACCACGGACATCGCCGTCATCTCCCTGTCCGGCGTGGTGGAGTCCGAGTCCATCAAAATCGCCGGTGACCAGTTCAATGACGCTGTGGTGAAGTACATTCGCCGCAAGTACAACGTCCTCATCGGTGAGCGCACCGCGGAGGAGCTGAAAATCAGCATCGGCGGCGTCTATCCCCGTGAGGAGGAGGTCACCAAGGACATCAAGGGCCGCGACCTGATGACCGGCCTGCCCAAGACCTTCACCGTCACCTCGAACGAGATGATTGAAGCCTTTGAGGAGCCGATTCAGCGCATCCTGGAGGCCATCCACGCCGTGCTGGAGCGCACGCCGCCCGAGCTGACGGCGGACATCTCCACCAACGGCATTGTGATGACCGGCGGCGGCTCCCTGCTGTGGGGCTTTGACAAGCTGATTGAGTCCAACACCGGCATCGAGACCCGTGTGGCGGACGACGCCATCTCCTGCGTGGTCAAGGGCACCGGCGCCAGCCTGGAGGACCTCGGCACCATGCAGGACGGCACCATGAACCTGTCCCGCCGGAAGCAGATGAACGGGTAAGGCAATTCGCCTCTTACCATTATCGCAAAATGAAGCAGGCACCCCGCCGAGGGTTCGGCGGGGTGCCTTTTTGCGCTGTCGGAGGTGTCGGCTGCTGGGGTTTAATCGTTGTCCACTTCGGAGTCATAGTCCAGGATGCTGCCGGAGGTGGCGTTGATCTCGTACTCATACTCCACGTTGCCCTTGTAGAACTCGATTTCGTAGACCGCAACGCCGTCGTCCTCATCCAGCTTCACCTTGGAGAAGGTCACATCGGAGACGGAGTAGCCCGCGTGGCTGGCGGCGATGGACTTCGCCTTGTCAATGCCGATGTAGCTGCTGGCGCTGCTGGAACTGCCGGAGGAGCTGCTGCCGGAGCTGGAGGCCTTACGGGTTTCCACGTCCTTATCCAGGATA
>JAJPXL010000157.1:0-25616 GCA_021205455.1 Clostridiales bacterium | reverse complement strand
GGAGCTGCTGCCGGAGCTGGAGGCCTTACGGGTTTCCACGTCCTTATCCAGGATAGCGCCAGTGGTGGCGTTGATTTCGTACTCATACTCCTTGGTGCTGGTGTAGAACTCGATGTCATAGACCACCACGCCGTCGTCCTTATCCTGCTTGGCGGTGGTGAAGGTGGCGTCGGAGCTGGACACGCCCGCGTCGGAGAGGGCGATGCTCTTGGCCTTGTCCACCCCGATATAGGAGGTGCTGGCGCTGCTGCCGGTGCTGGACGAGCTGCCGGAGCTGCTGCCGGAGCTGGAGGCCTTACGGGTTTCCACGTCCTTATCCAGGATAGCGCCAGTGGTGGCGTTGATTTCGTACTCATACTCCTTGGTGCTGGTGTAGAACTCGATGTCATAGACCACCACGCCGTCGTCCTTATCCTGCTTGGCGGTGGTGAAGGTGGCGTCGGAGCTGGACACGCCCGCGTCGGAGAGGGCGATGCTCTTGGCCTTGTCCACCCCGATATAGGAGGTGCTGGCGCTGTTGCCGGTGCTGTCAGCCGTGCCGGAGTTGGAGGTGCTGCCGGAAGCGGTCTGAATGGTTTCCACGCTCTTGTCCACAATGGTGCCGGTGGTGGCGTTGATCTCGTACTCGTACTCCTGGGTGGCGGTGTAGAACTCGATGTCATAGACGTCGACGCCGTCATCCGTGTCCAGCTTGGCCTTGGTGTAGGTCACGTCCGCCTCGGCGGCTCCCGCGTCTGCCAGGGCAACGGCCTTGGCCTCGTCCAGGGTCAGCTGGCCGGCGGCTTCGGCGGCAGTGTCGGAGGCGGCTTCCGCTGCGGGAAGGGCTTCCCTGTTCTTGCTGTAGACTGCGCCGGTGGCGGCGTTGATTTCGTACTCATACTCGTCGGTGTCGGTGTAGAACTCAATGTCATAAACCGCAGTGCCGTTCTCCTCATCCAGCTTACCCTGGGTAAAGGTCACCTCATCGGCGGTCAGACCCGCGTCTTCCAGCGCCGCAGCCTTGGCCTCGTCCAGGGTGATTTGGGCCGTTTCGGCGGTGGCAGCCTCCAGGCTCACCAACTCCACTTCCTTCTTCACCACGGTGCCGTCGCTGGACTTGATCCAATACTCGTACTCCGTGCCGCCTGCGGTGAATTCCACCTCGTACACGAACTGGCCCTGCTCAAAGTCGAATTCCGTGCGGGTGAGCGTCGCCTCCGCCGGGTCAACGCCGGCGTCTGCAAAGGCGAAATTCTGTGCGTTCTCTGCGCCAATGGAGGTGTTTTCCGCAATCGCGCTTGCAGCGTATGCGGTTCCGGTCCCCACGCCTGCCAGGATACCGACAGCGCAGACAGAGGAGATCACTGCCTTCATGGGGGTTTCAAATAACTTCTTCAAGTGTGACATGTGGAATGCTCCTTTCTAGCATCTAAATTGGAAGCTGTATTTTGTATTTTTGAGTGCTTCCTTGATTCTGGCTTCATTATAGACGCCAAAGATTAGAGCAACATTAGCATTTTCACATTTTTGTATTTTTTTCAATTTCTTTTGGCAGGGTCAGGATAAAGGTGCTGCCCGCCCCTGGCACGCTCTCCACCGTCACGGCCCCGCCGTGGAACTGGGCGATTTGGGCCACCATGGACAGCCCCAGGCCGGAGCCTGCCCCCGACCGGGAGGAATCCGCCTGATAGAACCGGTCGAAAATCTTCTCCTGCTCCTCCTGGGCGATGCCGATGCCGTTGTCGGCCACGGACAGTATCGCCCCGTCCGCTTCGTCCCGGAGGGTCACATGAATCCAGCCCCCCGCCACGCCGTAGCGGTAGGCGTTGCTGACCAGGTTCACCAGCAGGCGGGAGAGCAGCTCCCGGTTCCCGTTCACCGTCACCGCCGGAGCGGCCTCCCAGGTCAGGGTGATGCCCTTCTCCTGAATCAGCGCCAAATCCTCACAGGTAGAGGAGACCAGCTCCGTCAGGTCCACCGGCTCCTTCTGGTACCGCTCGGTGTGCAGCTCCAGCCGGGCGAAGTCCAGCATATCGTTGATGAGCTTGGACATCTTCCGCCCCTGGCGCTGAATCACCTCCAGGGCCTGCTGATATTCCTCCGCCGTCCGCGGCTCCTCCAGGGAGTATTCGCACTGAGCCATAATCACCGACATGGGGGTGCGCAGCTCGTGGGAGGCGTCGGAGGTGAACTGCTGCTCCACCTCAAAGGCCACGTCCAGCCGGGCGAACATCTCGTTAAAGCTGTCCGCCAGCTGGTGCAGCTCGTCCTTGCCCCTGCCCAGGTCGATGCGCTTTTTCAGGTCATCCCCCTGGCTGATTTGGGAGGCCGCCTCGGAGATTTGCTGGATGGGCCTGAGGGCCCGCCGGGCCACCAGGTATCCGCCCACCGCCGCCAGCACCACCAGGGAGGGCAGCAGAATCAGCGAGAGGCGGGAGATGTCCTCCATCTGATCCCTCCCCTGGGTCTCGGCCACCACGCCCCGGAGCCACAGCCCCTCCAGCCCTTCCAGCACCAACTGCCGGTCAAAGACGTAGTACAATGTGCCGTCGATGGTCAGGGTCTGCACCTGGGAGTCGATGAACGCCAGCTCCGCCACCTCCCGGGCCACCGGGTTTTCCCCGTAGAGCAGGGTGCCGTCGGCGTAGTACAGGGCGGTGTAGACCTCGTTGACCGCGTCCAGAAAGTCGTCGTCCACCTCCAGAAAGCCGTCGCCGTAGACGGCAAAATGGTCCACGTCGGTGCTCAGGTCGATACCGTCCAGGCTGTCATAGAACTCCACCTCGTCCACGTTGTCCTCCACCGTTTCAATGAGGTTGTCCCGCACCGTCTTTTGCAGCACCTGATTGCTGACGAAGATAATCATAAAGTAGGTCAGCGCCACCACGATGATCAATGCCACCGTATACCACAGCGTCACCTTCAGACGGATGGATACGTTCTTCACCGTCCCGTCTCCTCCCGCAGCACATAGCCCCGACCACGGACGGTGTGAATCAGCTTTTGCGCCTCTCCGCCATCGATTTTCCTGCGCAGGTAGCTGATGTACACGTCCACCACGTTGGTGCCCCCTTCATAGTCGAAGTTCCAAATGTGGTTCTCAATCTTCTCCCGGGACAGAACGACCCCCTTGTTGTGCATCAGGTACTCCAAAAGGGCGTACTCCTTGGCGGACAGGGCGATTTCCCTGCCGCCCCGGCGCACCACATGGGCGGCGCAGTCCATGGTCAGGTCGCCCACCGTCAGCACGCTGCTGGCCGCGCCGAAGGAGGTGCGGGTCATCACCCGCAGCCGGGCGGTCAGCTCCTCAAAGGAGAAGGGCTTCACCAGGTAGTCGTTCGCCCCGCTGTCCAGCCCCCGCACCCGGTCGGACACCGCGTCCCTTGCAGTCAGGAACAGCACCGGCGTGGTCTTCCCCCCGTCCCGCAGCTTTTGCAGCACGGTGAAGCCGTCCGCCTTGGGCATCATAATGTCCAGGATGATGGCGTCGTACTCGGTATAAGAGAGAATATCTATCGCCTCCGCCCCATCGTAGCAGCAGTCCACACTGTATCCGTCGGCGGTGAGCTTTTGGGCAATGATGCTGTTTAAATCCCGTTCGTCCTCTGCCAGTAAAATCCGCATGGTTCATACCTCCCCATTCTGTTCAGGATACCATTAGCATACCACGGTTTTATGAGAGTTTCATTAAAACGGCAAAAAATTTGCGAAAAAGGTCTGTACCGTCATTGTAGGGAATTTCTGTCGGGCTGTCAAGGGTGCAAAGGGAACGGTGCCGCTCCTCCGCCGCTATCCGTCTGCGCAAAGGGGGCGCATTTCTTTGCAGGAAACTACGCGCCTATTCCCACGCCAACCGCCGCAGTGGCTGGCGTGGGTTTTTCTCTGCAATCCTGCGGGAGATGTCTTAAATCGCGGCAAAACCCCGCGTCAACACAATTTTTTCGCATGAAGACGCTAAAACAAATGACTTTGATATAACCGCAAAAAGAAAACACGGAGTGCAAGATTTTGTTCTTCCCTCCTGAGAAATTCTGTTATATTGTCCTTAATGAAAGAATCCTGCTCCGGGTACAGACACCGGCTGGATCATACGCCTGAACGCACACCAAAAAACACTACAAGGAGGAACCGTAAATGCCGGAAATCAGAGAAGCGCTGGTCACAGTCTATGCGCCAAAGGAAGAGCTGGACAGGCTGTTCGCCGCATTGCAGCCCGCAAAGGTCCACTATGTGATGCCGTACCTGCCGGATGCAAAGGCGAAAATCGCAGAATATGCCAAGACCTGCGACGTGGCGATTTTGAACGGAGACCTGTATGACTTCATGCTGGAAAATCCAAACCTGAAGTGGGTGCACTGCTGCCATGCGGGCGTGGACCGCAGCGCAAGGCCGGAGGTGTTTGAAAAAGGCATCCTCCTCACCAGCTCTGCCGGGCGGAGCGCCCCGGCCCTAGCGGAGCACGCCCTGCTCTTTATGCAGATGCTGACCTACGATATGCCCATGCTCTTCCGGGCGCAGGGGGAGCACCGCTGGGCGGTCAGCCGGGACTATATGCGCAAGACCAACCTCTTCGGGAAGACCCTGGGCATCATCGGCCTGGGCAATACCGGCGCCGAGCTTGCCAGGATGGCGAAAGCCTTCCGCATGGAGGTCCTGGGCTGGCGGCGCAGCCGGAAGCCGGCGGACAACGTGGACCGGGTGTACGCCAGCGAGGGTGGAGACGATTTGAATGCATTCCTGTCCCAGTGCGACTATGTGGTGCTGTGCGCCGAGCTGAACGACGACACCTTCCACATGATAGACGCCGGGCAGCTGGCGGCGATGAAGCCCTCGGCATTCCTCATCAACGTGGGGCGGGGCAAGCTGGTCAACGAACCGGCGCTGATTCAGGCGCTGCAGGACGGCACGATTGCCGGCGCGGGGCTGGACACCTTTGAAACCGAACCCCTCCCGGAAAGCAGCCCGCTGTGGGAACTGCCTAACGTGATTATCACCCCTCACGCCACCCCGGCCCTGACCGACCGGGAGGCCAGGAGCATCGGCTATGCCATCCAAAATATCAAAGCCTATCGTGAAGGCGGAACAATGGTCAACCGCGTGACGGAAAAGAGCATCTTTTCCGGTCAGCGCAGCCCGGATAAATATTGAGCAGGCATGGGCCAAACCCACGCCTTCCTGGAGGAGGAATACTATGGCACATTGGTGGAACGGTTATCCCTGGAGGATGGTACAGACCAACCTTCGGGAGATCGACATGGCGAACATGGACGCCGCCGCATACGCACGGGAGCTGAAGGACTTCGGCGCGACCGTCGTGACCCTGAACGCGGCGGGCATCATCGCCAGCTATGAAACCGCGCTGGATTACCAGACAAAGAGCGACTATCTGACCGGCGACAGCCTTGGCGCAATGATCGAGGAATGCCACAGGAACGGCATCCGCGTCATCGCCCGGACGGACTTTTCCAAGGTGCGCTACCCGATCTACGAGCAGCACCCCGACTGGGCCTATCGGGACAGGGACGGGAACATCCTCAACTATAACGGCGACGTTCAGTGCTGCCCCAACGGGGCGTACCAGCAGGAGAAGATGCTGGAAATCCTGAAGGAGGTGCTGACCCGCTTCCCGTTCGACGGCGTGTTTTGTAATATGTCCGGCTTTTTGGTCGTCGATTACAGCGGCGTCTATCACGGTCCCTGCCACTGCGAAAATTGCAGGCGCAAGTTTCGGGCTAAGTTTGGCCTGGAAATCCCGGAGAAGGATGACCCCCAAAATCCGGATTACCTCAAATACTCGGCCTTCAAGGGCATGGTCACCCGGGCGCAGAAGCAGCGCCTTGTGGAAACGGTCCGCGCCATCAGCCCGGAAATCGCCATCAACGGCGTAGATTATATCCGCACGGAGTCCGGCACAGAGCTTGGCGTTCCCCAGTGGCAGCTCTCCGCCAGCTCCAACTGCCGCCTGACCGTGGGGAGCGACCCCAGCCGCCCCGCGGACAACGCCAGCGTGGACTTCCTGGGCTTCCGGTACCGTGAGACCTCGGTCAGCCCCGCCCAGATGGCGCTGCGCCAGTGGCAGAATCTGGCGAACGCCGGCTCCACCAGCCTGTACATCATGGGCACCCTGGGCAGCCACTCCGACCGCTCCTGCCTGGAGCCAAGCAGACGGGCGTTTCAGTTCTACGCGGCGCATGAGGCGCTGTACCGGGGCCTTTCCTCCGCCGCCAGGGTGCTGCTTGTCCACAAGGGCCTGCTTGCCAGGAGCGACCCGGAGGTCGACGGGTGGATTCGGGCGCTGACCGCCGGGCACATTCCCTTCGACGAGGTGAAGCTCTCGGACCTCACCCCGGAGCTGCTGGCGGAAAAAGAGGTGGCGGTGCTGCCGGACGCAAAAATGCTGGGGGACAGCCAGGCGGCCCTGCTGGACGGGTTCGTGCAGGGCGGCGGCACTCTGGTGGCCACCGGGGAGACCGGCCTGTATACCCAGACCTTTCAGCCCAGAGCGCAGCAGGCGCTGCAGTGCATCGGCATGAAAGCGGTGCGGGAAAAGCAGCACGACCACGCTTCCGCCGTCTTTTACGCCGCCGGGGACAGCCGCTTCCCCTCCTGTCAGGCTGCGCCGCAAATCGCGTTCGGGTCTGATTATCTCCTGGCGGACTACGAGGAGGGGACGGAGAAACTACTGCCCATGATTCCGGAGCATCCCTTCGGCCCGCCGGAGCGGTGCTATTACACCGAACTCTCCGGGGAGCCCGGCGTGGTGATCCATTCCTATGGGAAGGGCAAGGCGGTATATCTGCCCTGGCAAGTAGGAACCTTCTACTGCCAGGAGGGCTACCAGAACACCCTGAACGTGATGCTGGACGTGATCGGCAGCCTCTGCGCTCAGCCGAGCCTCGCCCCTGACCTCCACCCCACCGTGGAGCTTACCTGGAAAAAGCAGGGCGAGGACCGGGTTTTGCAGCTGGTCAACGCCTCCGGCTGCTTCGCCAACAGCTACTTCCCGCCGCTTCCCATGAACGCGCTCCGCTTTGTCCTGCCCGGGCGGTTTTGCAGCGCGGAGGCCTATCACGGCGGCAGGGTGACCGTGGAAACGGCCGGAGAACGCACGGAGCTTGTGCTGGACCGGTTGGAGGAATATGAAATCATAAAACTGGAGGTAGAAAAATGAAAATCGGACTCATCGGCCTGGGCATCATGGGCAAGCCCATGGCGAAAAACATTCTGAAAGCGGGCTACGACCTGACGGTGTGCAACCGCAGCAAGGCGCCTGTGGAGGAGCTGGTGGCCTGCGGCGCAACGGCAGGCACCTATCGGGACATCGGCGAGGGCTGCGACGTGGTGCTGACCATGCTGCCGAACTCCCCCCAGGTGAAGGAAGTGATGCTGGGGGACGGCGGCGTCGCGCAGTATATGCACGAGGGCCAGATATTCATCGACATGAGCTCCATCAACCCCGTCGCCAGCCAGGAGATCGCCGCAGCCCTGGCCGGGAAAGGCGTTGAAATGCTGGATGCGCCTGTCTCCGGCGGCGAGCCCAAGGCCATCGACGGCACACTGAGCTTCATGGTGGGCGGCAAGCAGGAGGTCTTCGACCGGTGCAAGGCGCTGCTGCTGACGATGGGCTCCTCCGCTGTCCGCTGCGGCGAGGTGGGCGCAGGCAACACGACGAAGCTGGCAAACCAGATCATCGTGGCCTGCAACATCCAGGCCCTGGCCGAAGCGCTGACCCTGGCCCAGAAGGCGGGGGTAGACCCGGCGCTGGTGTTCCAGGCCATCCGGGGCGGCCTGGCCGGCTCCACCGTCATGGACGCCAAAGCGCCTATGATGCTCTCCGGCAACGACCAGCCCGGCTTTAAAATCGACCTGCACATCAAGGACCTGAACAACGCCCTTGACTGCGCCCACAGCGTGGGCGCGCCGGTTCCCATGACCGCCCAAGTGCAGGAGGTGCTGCAGTGGATGCACCATCACGAGGGCGGCCAAAAGGACCACAGCGCCATCGCACAGTATTATGAAGCTCTGGCCGACATTAAAATCGGACGGGAGCAGTAACCAATCCGCAAAAACGACAAACGAAAAAGGAGGATTCCTATGGAAGACAACACACTGCAAAAGAAAGGGCTTCTGGGCAATTTCCTGAACGGAAAATTCTGGAATTCCAAATCCACTTCTGCGAACGTTTCGAGGAGTGAGCTGTGGCTGGGCTATGTGGCAGGGCCGTTCGGCGTCATGCTGCTGCAATCCATCGTAAACAGCTATTTTAACCAGTACCTGACCGATGTTCTGGGGTTCACCGTCAGCCGGGGCGCGTGGATTGCCATCTTCATGGTCTGGTTCCCCATCCTGAGCAAGCTGATTGACGCCGGCACGAACCTGCTCATGGCGAAGCTGCTGGATCTGACTACCTGCCGCCAGGGCAAGCTGCGTCCCTGGTTCATCCTGAGCCTGCCGATCATTGTGATCAGCATCCTCCTGATGTTCTGGATTCCCGTACAGGGCGTCGTGGTGCAGGCGATTTGGATCGTCGTCTCCTACAACCTGTTTTACTCCGTAGGCTATACCATGTGGTACATGGCATACGAGATGAGCGCCTCCCTTTCCACCAGAAACGTCAAGCAGCGCGCCACAAACTCCATGGCCGGTCAGATCACCAAAAACATGGGCACCGGCATCATCTCCATCACCTTCCCCCTGATTCTCACGGGAATCTGCTCCCTGGTGGGCGGCGAAAATCAGCAGGGCTACCTTTTGACCATGGCCGTTATCTGCTGCATCGCCGTGCCGCTGACCTTCCTGCAATACTTCTATACCCGTGAGCGGGTCACGGAAGAGCGCCGCAACCAGTTCCAGGGCAGCACAGAGGCCCAAAAGGTGGAAGAGGCCAGCTTCCTGACCCAGCTGAAGGCCTGCCTGAAGGACAAATACTGGATCATGCTCATTATCATGATTCTGGTCTACCAGGTTCTGAACGCCTTGAAGACCGTTTCCCAGGTCTACTATTCCGGCTGGGTCGTGCAGGGCAACTCCTACGGCACCTATGCAACCATTCAGGCTAGATTCACCATGATTGCCATGGCGCCCATGGGGCCGGCGCTCTTCGTGGTCGTCCCCATGATTCGCAAACTGGGCCGCCGCATTACCATGATTATCGGCGGCGTCATGTCCATCCTGGGTTCCGGCGTCGCCTTTATGATGGCAGGCCACACCGCCGCCGTCTACGGCGGAACCGCCATCAGCGGCATTGGCACGATGTTCTTCATGTACAGCATAAACACCTTCATCGGTGACTCCATCGACCATGTGGAATACAGCCAGGGCATCCGGGCGGAAGGCATCACCGCCGCCCTGGTGGGCTTCGTCCACAGCTTCTCCAACGGCATCGGCCAGGGCCTGTTCAACCTGGGCCTGCTGATTGCCGGTTATACAACGCCCGTTCAGATCGGCACGGACGCCAACGGCGTCGCGCTGTATGCAGACCAGACCGCGGCGGCCACCACCTGGATCAACTTCTCCTATCAGGGCGCGTTTGTGCTGATGGGCCTGCTGTTCTTCATCCTGTTCGCCTTCTTCAACGACATTGAAGCGAAGATGCCGACGGTTCACGATGCGCTGCAGGAGAAGAAGCGGGCAGAGTGCGAGGCCATGGGCATCGAGTACATCCCGGCGCAGGAGCGCGAGCGGATGGAGAAAGAGGCGCAAAAGGCCGAGGCGGAGGAAAACCGCATTCTGGAACTGAAGGAATACTGTGCAAAGCACGGCAAGGATTTTGACACAGAGAATCAGAAGGTCCTTGACAAGCGGGCAAAGAAAGCCGCCAAGAAGGCTGCCAGAAAGGCCCGGAAGAAGTGACCTGCGCATTTTCCCGGCTGCACAGTTGGCCGGGAAAATGTTGTTTACATCGGCCGGGGGATGTATTATACTGTATCATATCAGAAGCAAAGGAACAGGAGGGCGCAGGATATGCAGGATTCCGCTGATTTGGGCGCGTTCCGGAAGCTGACAGGCAGCTGCTGTCCCGTCTGGAACTGGATCATTGACCCGGGCTTTCAGCTCTGGGAGAGCGACTGCCCGGCCGGCGACGCCTTTCTGCATCTGCTTTCCGGAGATGGCCGCGGAGAGGTCATCACCAGGTACTGGAGGAAGGGCGGCAAGCCGCTGATTCTGACCATCCAGCCGCTGCTCAACTGGATCATCGCCTTTGAAGGCGCCGACGGCAGGCTCCAGGCCATCCATGCGGTGGGCCCCTTCTTCTCCGTGGTGAACGAGAGCAAGAATCACCCCAAAATCCTGAACGACCCGTCGCTGAATGCGGCGGACCGCGCGGCCGTCAGCGGGTGGATTGGAGAGCTGCCCGGCGTTGCGCCCGCCGTGGCCGTTTCCTGGGCGCAGATGCTCCACTACTGTCTGACCGGCAGGAAGATACGGGATAAGGAAGTGGGCGGCTATATCTGCAAATCCACAGCGAAAAGCCGCAAGGTCCAGCTGTCGGTGGACCCGTTTGACAAGCAGACCGGCAACTGGGAGTTTGAGCAGGAGCTTCTGAACAAAATCCGCAAGGGCGATTTGACGGTCCTGGATACCATTGCAAAGGCCAACGCCCACACCCCCAAGGCCATGCCTCAGGAAACGATAGAGGATTACCGTCAAATGGAGCATTTGCTTCTGACCCTGGTATCCAGGGCGGCGGTGGACGGCGGTATGCCGCAAAAATCCGCCTTTTCCCTGTGTACGGAATATCGGGAGAAGCTGAACGCCAGCGAAACCTGCGGAGAAATGGCCCTTATCACCAACCAGATGCTGGAGGACTATGCCCAGCAGGTGCATCGCGTCCAGCAGACGGCGGCCTGCTCAGCGCGGATCAAGCTCGTCTGTGAGTACATCTCCAACCACCCGGAGGAAAAGCTGACGCTGGAGCTACTGGCGCAGAAGGCGGGCTATACGCAGACCTATCTGTCCAGGCGGTTCCGGCAGGAGCTGGGCCTGTCGATTGTGGACTACATCCGCCAGATTCGCCTGGAGCGCGCCCAATACTGGCTGACGTACACGGACAAGAGCATTGAGGAGATTTCGGACGCGCTGGGCTTTGGAAATCGGAGTTACTTTTCAAAGTCCTTTCGGGAGGCCACAGGGGTCACCCCCACAGAATACCGGAAACAGCACCAGAAAGTGTGAGTAACGTCTATGAATCAGAAGCTGCGCTTTGACGCGGAAACCATCGCCCGCGCCGCCATAGCCGCGGTAAAGCCGGACAAGGCGGTGAAGGAGGCCCTGAGGGATTTCGCCCCGACGGGGAAGCTGTACCTCTTCGCTGTGGGGAAGGCGGCCTGGCAGATGGCGAAGGCCGCGCTGGACCTGCCCGGCATCCGGCCGGAGGCGGGCATCGTACTGACGAAATACGGCCATGTGCCGCACCAGCTGGAAAACATCCGTTGCCTGGAGGCGGGCCATCCGGTGCCGGATGCCAACTCCTATGCGGGCACCCAGGCCATCCTGGATATGAGCGGAACCCTGGAGGAGACGGATACGGTGCTGTTCCTGCTCTCCGGCGGCGGAAGCGCCCTCTTTGAAAAGCCCCGCGTCTCCCCTGACAGGATGGAGGAACTCACGCAGCTGCTCCTGGCCTCCGGTGCGGGCATTACGGAGGTCAACACAATTCGCAAGCGGCTTTCCCTGGTGAAGGGCGGGCAGTTTGCCGCCTGGTGCGCCCCGGCAAAGGTTTACACCGTCGTGCTCTCCGATGTCCTGGGCGACCCGCTGGACATGATTGCCTGCGGGCCTACGGTTCCGGACACCACCACCGCCGAACAGGCGATTTCCATCGCAGAGCAATACGGGCTGCCGCTGACCGGGGCGGAAACGGCGCTCCTGCGCACCGTGCTGCCCAAAGCCCTCCCGCCCGACGAAGCCCCTCTCATCGGCAGCGTTCGGCAGCTGTGCGAGGCGGCCATGGCCGAGTGCGCCGCCCTGGGGTACGAGCCCGTCCTGCTGACAGACCGGCTTGCCTGCGAAGCGAGGGAGGCCGGCCGCTTCCTGGGCGCGATTGCCGGAAGCCACGCCGCCGATGGAAAGAAGCTGGCCTTCCTCGCCGGCGGGGAGACCGTTGTACACCTCCACGGCAGCGGCCTGGGGGGAAGGAACCAGGAGCTTGCGCTGGCGGCTGCGGAAGAACTGGCGGGGATTCCAAATGTGGCCGTCCTCAGCGTTGGCTCTGACGGAACCGACGGCCCCACGGACGCGGCCGGTGGCTACGCCGATGGGGACACCTGCGCAGCCCTCAGTGCCCTTGGCATGGAGGTCGGGGCCTATCTCGCCAACAACGACGCCTACCACGCGCTGCAGGCCGTGGACAGCCTCATCATCACCGGCCCCACCGGCACCAACGTGAACGATCTGTCCCTGGTGCTCATCGACGGAGCGCAAGGCTCTGTTTGAAACAAACCCGCCGTATTTTCGGAACGCAGCACCGCCTCAACAGAAAGGAGCGCTTTTATGCGTCAGAGTTTGGACTTAAACGACGGCTGGCTCTTCACCAAGCCCGGCTGCAAACCGGAGCAGGTCAGCCTGCCCCACACATGGAACGCCGCAGATGGCCAGGACGGCGGCAACGATTACTTCCGCGGCACCTGCGTTTACGAGAATGCGTTTGCCAGGCCGGACGGTCAGCGGGTTTATCTGGAGTTTCCCGCCGCCGCCATGATTGCCGATGTCTACGTCAACGGGAAGATGCTCTGCCACCATGAGGGCGGATATTCCGCATTCTGGGTGGATGTCACCGATGTGCTACAGGAGCGGAATGTGGTTCGCGTGGAGGTGTGCAACGAGGAAAACAACTTCTGCTATCCGCAAAAGGCGGACTTCACCTTCTACGGCGGCCTGTACCGCGGGGTCAGGCTGCTGTGCCTGCCGGAAAATCACCTGGGGCAGATTCATGTGACCCCTGTGGTAACCGGTACCAACGCCGAGATAACGGTGGAGGCGGATGTGGTCGGAGAGGGCGTAATGACGGTGGAGGCGGCCGGGCAAACCGTCTCCGCCCCCGCCAAAGACGGCAAGGTGGCCGCGTCCCTCGTGATAGAAAACGTTCACCTGTGGGACGGCGTGGATGACCCGTACCTCTATACCGCCGTGGTCAGACTGGGCGAGGATGAGAAGGCCGTCCGATTTGGCTGCCGCACCTTCTCCTTTGACACGGAGAAGGGCTTCTTCCTCAACGGCCGCAGCTACCCCCTGCGGGGCGTCAGCCGCCATCAGGATTGGGCCGGCGTGGGCAACGCTCTGACGATGGACCACCACCGGGCCGATATGGAGATCATCCGGGAGATCGGCGCAAACACGGTGCGCCTGGCCCACTACCAGCAGGCGCAGGAGTTCTATGACCTGTGCGACGAAAACGGCCTCATCGTCTGGGCGGAGATCCCGTACATCACCTGCCATATGCCGGAGGGCAGGGCGAACACCGTTTCCCAGATGACGGAGCTGGTCAATCAGTGCTACAACCACCCCTCCATCGTCTGCTGGGGTCTGAGCAACGAAATCACCGCCTCCAGCCAGGTGACGGAGGATTTGCTGGAAAACCACCGGATTTTGAACGACCTGTGCCACCGCCTGGACCCCTCGCGGGTCACCACCATGGCCCATGCGTTCATGCTGGAAATCGACAACCCCATCACGATGATTCCTGACATCGGCTCCTACAACCTGTACTTTGGCTGGTATTTGGGTGACCTGGCGCAGAACGACAGCTTCTTTGACACCTATCACGCCAGATTTCCGGAGCGCATCATCGGCTTCTCGGAGTATGGCGCAGACGCCAATCCGGCGTTCCACAACGCAGCGCCTGAAAAGGGGGATTACTCGGAGGAGTATCAGGCGCTTTACCACGAGTATCTCCTCCGCTGCATAGCAGAGCGGCCCTATTTGTGGGCGACCCACGTGTGGAACCTCTTTGATTTTGCCGCCGACGGCCGGGACGAGGGCGGCAGCCACGGCGTGAACCAGAAGGGCCTCGTCACGATGGACAGGAAGCTGAAAAAGGACGCCTTCTATCTGTACAAGGCTTATTGGGGCAAAGAGCCGTTCCTGCACCTTTGCGGCAAGCGGTACGTTGACCGGCCGGAGGAGAAAACGGAGGTCAAGGTCTATACGAACCTCTCCTCCGTTACCCTGCTGGTGGACGGCAGGGCGTTCCAGACCAAACCCTGCGATAAAATCGTGACCTTCACGGTCCCCATCACCGGCAGGCATGAAATCACAGCCGTTTCCGGTTCTTGCACGGACCGCATGACCATCCAAAAGGTAAGCGAGCCAAACGCCGCCTATTTCATGGGGAACGTTGTCAAGGTGGTGAACTGGTTTGACCGGGACCGCAATGACCCCAACTGCTATTCCATCAAGGATAAATTTGGCGTGCTGATGTCCGACCCGGAGGCGCGGAAGGTGATTGCGCCCATGATGGATGCCGCCATTGCCAGCCGGGGGGATGTGGCCAAGAGCGCCAACCAGAACGCCAACCTGCAAAGTATGCTGGCCTCCATGACCATGGAGGGGCTGCTGAAAATGGCGGGGGACACGGTGCCCGCCGAACAGGTGGAGGCGCTGAACGCGGCCCTTCAGCGCATTCCCAAAGGTCACTGATACAACGATATTTTGTTCGCTAAAGGCCCCTGCCGGGTGATTCCCGGCAGGGGCCCTTTCCGCCTTCACTCCCTCCACTTATGCGGCAGGGAAGGCCCAGCGCCGGAGGGCGGTTTGATAACGGACAAAGCAGCCCCGCCGGTTTTGGCAAACCGGCGGGGCGTGTGTCCTGTTATAAATTACAGCTCCAGCAGCGTCCAATCCTCCTGGGCCGCCTGGGCAAAGAGGCTGTCCGGCCCGATCATGCAGACGGAGCCCCGGGCCGCGGCCTGCGCCAGCGGGTCCCGGAGGGCCAGCAGTCCGGCCTTGGTGGTCTCCAGCATCTCGCGGCGGCGCTGGCAGCGGAGCGCGTGAGTAGTACCCCGGAACCAGCCCTCAAAGATGGACTGGGCCTTGTCCGCCGGGGAGCGCAGCGGCTCGGTGGCGGCTACAGCGCCGATGATCAGCGGCTCCAGCTCGTCCGGGCCGCTACAGAAGGCGGAGAGGAAGTCGGGGGCGGCCTGATAGACCTTCAGGGAGCGCAGGCCGTTGGGGTCCCGGTAGGAGTGGAAGGTGACGGTGCCGTTCTCCCGGGCCCGGAAGCCGGTGCCGTAGACCCCGCCCTGAACCCGCACCTCGTTCCACAGGTACTGGTAGGACAGAATGGTGGACAGCACCTGCAATTCCCCGAAGTGGGCCTTCCCCACTTGGCCCAGGTCAGCCCCCAGGGCGGCGTAGGACACCTGGGAGGGGATGATGATGCCCTCCCGGCAGGGGGCGGAGCAGGGATAGGCCGCCGCCCTCGGCACGGCTTCCCCGGCGGGGAAGCCGCCGGCCAGCCCGGCCAGGTCAGCCTCCGCCACCGGCCCGGCCACCCCCAGGGTCAGCCGCCGGGCGGTGAAGCACCGCTCAGACAGGGCGGAGAGCTGGGCCAGCAGGGCATCCTTCCCGCGGTCAAAGCCCCCCGCCGTCTCATGGAGCCAGCGGTAGCAGGTGTAGCCGCTCCCGGCCTCCCGTGCGGCTCCCTCCGCCGTCAGGTGGGATAGGGTGCGGAAGATGGCGAACTGGTTGCCGCTGGCGATGATGGACTGGCGGTAAGCCGTCTCCGCCTGGAGCAGAATCTCCCGGACGGGGCCGGCCTGGTCCAGACGGGTTTCCAGCAGCACCTCCCGGATGAGCCGGACGGCGTGGGGCACCTGCTCCTCCAGCACGCTGCACGACACCACAAAGCAGGGGGTGCAGACGCCGTCCTCCTCCGGGCGGGAGAACACGTCCAGCCCAAAGGTCAGCTTGCCCAGGTGGGTTTTCAGCTCCTGGCGCAGCTGGGACGCGGTGTAGTGGGTGGTGGGCAGGTTGCCCAGGAGGCGGCTCAGCAGCCGCAGGGGAGGCAACTCCTCCAGCGTGCAGTCCGTCAGGGAAAAGTACAGGTCAAAGTACACCACGCCCCTGGCCAGGGAGGGGTGGCGCAGCACGGTGACGCCCTGAAGGGCTCCTACCTCTGGCTCCAGCCGCTCCGGTTCCGGGGCCACTTCATTCAGCTGCAGGTGGGGCAGGGCGGCCAGAGCCTCCGGGCTGTCCGGGGTCTGCTGCCACCGCTCCAGGGCGGCGGTCTGGGCGATGACCTCTGCGCGCTGCCCGTCGTCCCAACCGGCGGCGATGTCCGCCAGGCGGCGCTGCTCCGCCTGCTGATGCTCCCCGTTCAGGGTGGGGGAGGGCAGGGTGGTCAGCGTGACCAGATGCGCCTCGTCCAGCAGCGTCTCCCCCAAGAGCCGGGGGAAGAAGTCCCCCTCCACCTGCTGCCGCAGGGCGGCGAAGGCGTCCCCTGTGGTCAGATACAGGGCCGGGTCGCCGCCGTAGTTCCAGGACTTCATGGCAGTCAGCCCCAGAATCACGCCCTGGGGCTCGGTGCGCTCCCGGTACCGGAACTCCATCCGGTTCAGGGAGGCCAGCAGCGCATCCCTGTCCAGGCCGTCCCGGGCCAGAGGCTCCAGCGTCTCCCGCAGGACGGACTGAATCTCGCCGCACTGGGCTTGGTCGGTGTTCTCCACCTGGAACAGCAGCCAGGGTTGGAGCATATGGTCGCACAACTCCATCTGCACGTTCTGGCCCAGCCCCCGCTCCAGGATGGCCCGCTTCAGCGGGGCGTCGTTGGAACCTGCCAGGTAGTCGCACAGCACCTCCAGGGCGATGAGCTTCTCCTTCTCCTGCCAGGAGCCTGCCACCTTGCCCACGGTGAAGTAGGTCTTATGGGCGGTGTCCTCCGTGGGGGCCACGCTGTAATAGGCCACGGCCTCCTGCCGCGCCACCGGCTCCTGCCAGGTCAGGGAGAAGTCCGGCGTCCGCCGCTCATAGTGGGAGAGGTAGTCCCGGTCAATGACCTCCAGCATCTGCCCGATGGGCAGGTCGCCGTCCAGGAAGATTTTCGCGTTGGAGGGGTGATAGAATCGCCTGTGGGTCTGGAGGAACTGCTGATAGCTCAGCTCCGGGATGTGGACCGGGTCGCCGCCGGACACGAAGCGGTAGCAGCTCGTGGGGAAGAGCATACGGTTCATCTCGTTAGCGATCACCTCGTTCACCGAGGAGAAGGCCCCCTTCATCTCATTAAACACCACGCCCTTATAGGTGGGCTGGGCCTCGCCGTCATGGAGCTCACAGTGCCACCCCTCCTGCCGGAAGATGTCCGGGTTTTCATAGATGGCGGGGCAGAACACCGCGTCCAGGTACACCGTCATCAGGTGGAAGAAGTCCGTCTCGTTCCGGCTGGACACCGGGTACACCGTCTTATCCTGGAAGGTGATGGCGTTCAGGAAGGTGTTCATGGAGGTTTTCAGCAGCTCCACAAAGGGCTCCTTCACCGGGAAGCGCCTGGAGCCGCACAGCACGGAGTGCTCCAGAATGTGGAATACGCCGGTATCGTCCTCCGGCAGGGTCTGGAACCCTATCATAAAGGTCTTGTTCTGCTCCGGCCGCTGGAGCCAGGCCAGCTGCGCTCCGGTTTGCTCGTGCTCCAGCTGGCAGAGGGTGCCCTCCAGCTCTTCCACAGGCTGAATGTCTGTCACCCGGAAGCCATACAGCCGTTCTCCACAGTTCATAGTAGTTGCTCCTTTCGTGTTGAGGCGGGGCGGAACGGCCCCTCCCAGGGGGTTCATATCCGCGGTTTTGTCATCAGTCGGCTTAGGAGACCAGAACGCGCCGCCGTTTCCAGAGGCCGCTGACATAGTATACAAGGGCAGGAATGGCGGTCAGGTAGGTGGCCAGGCTGTAGCCCAGGAAGAAGCCCAGCGCCCCCATATCCAGCACGATGCCCAGCAGCCAGGACAGCAACACCCGGCCCGCGAAGGCGTCCAAAAACGCCACCACCATGCTGAACTTCACGAAGCCCTGGGCGCTGACCAGGGCGTTGCAGGCGGGCATGACGCACTTGCCGGGCAACTCCACTACCAGCGTGAACATACATACCCCCGCGTAAATCAGCACCGCCTCGTCTTGGGTGAACATCCGGAAGCACAGCACCGGCGCCAAGGCGAACAGCACCCCGAACAGGGCGTTGACGATGGTGGTGAACAGCAGGCACCAGTTGACGGTCTGGCTGACCCGCTTCTGTTGACCCGCTCCCAGGTTCTGGCCGATCATGCTGCTGGCCCCCAGCCCCAGGCCCTGGGTCAGCACGCCGGGGACGTTCCGCAGCTTCTGGGCCACGCCGAAGGCGGCGCTGACATCCACCCCCAGGGTGTTCACCATGCCGCTGACGAACAGGAAGCTGAACTGCACCGCTGCGCTCTGGATGGCCAGAGGGATGCCGATTTTGGTGATCTGTCCGGCGGTCTCCCCATGGGGCCGCATTTTCAGAATCTGGAAGGGGAAGGGCAGCAGCCTGGGGTTGCGGTAGAGGTAAACCACGCTGAACGCCACGCTGGCCAGCTGGCCCAGCACGGTGGCCAGGGCAGCCCCCGCCACGTTCCACCCCAGTACCGCCACGAACAGCAGGTCCAGGATGATGTTGATGACCGAGGCGATGCAGACAAAGAGCAGGGGGTGCCTGCTGTCCCCCAGCCCCCGGAAGATGGCGCTGAACATATTATACAGGCCGGTGAAGATGGTGCCGTAGCCGCAGATGATGACGTAGTAGCGGGCCTGCTCGTAGGCCTCCGCCGGGGTGTTCAGGGCGGTCAAGAATACGTCGCACAGGGCGACGCAAAGCACGCCCAGGGCGACGGACAGCCCGATCACCAGATAGACCAGGCTCTCCACGATTTGGCGTATCTTGCCGGTGTTACCTGCGCCCACGGACTGGGCGATCAGCACCTGCCCCGCCGTGGAGAAGCCCACGCAGATCATGGAGATCATCTGCATCAGCTGGCTGCCGTTGGAGACGGCGGACAGGCCGTTGCTGCCCAGGCACTGGCCCACAATGACGGTGTCCGTGGTGGAGTACAGGGTTTGCAGCAGGGTGCTGACCATAAAGGGCAGCGAGAAGGTCAGCAGGCTGCGCGCCACAGGGCCGTGGAGCAGGTCGCTCTGGGCGGTGGCGGTATGGGTGGACTGTTTCAAGGTTTGCCTCACTTTTCTCAGGGCGTCTGTCACAGGAACCGCGGAATAAATGCCGCTTCGGACGGCTGGACGCCAGGGTGGTTTCGTTCGTTTGTTTTTGATTTCCGTGTCGTTCGGTAGAGGTCAGTTGACCACCACGTTCTCTTCCCCTTTCAGGGCAATGTCATCAATTTAAGGTTTTTTCCTTAGAGAAAGATTGATAAAGGAAATAGGTGTTTGCCCTCCCGGCGGGCCTGACTACCGCCTGCTGACCCTTTACGGTATCCTCCTCGGACAGTGACCCTCGCCAGCATAGCTGGCATCGGTTTCCGGCTAAAAATATGCCGCTGGCATATTTTTTTAACGCCGTAAATTGCACCGCCAAGAAATGGGGGAAAGAAGGCGGCTTAGGAGGGAGCTTCGGGGCCTCGCTCCCCCCTAAGAACCCTCCTCCTATCCCACTGGCGGCTTCGCCTTATCCCTCAATCAGGTGGTCTATCAGGCAACAGACGATGTGACTTAATACCTGCTGAGACTGCCGCCCATGGCGGCTGGCGGGGATTGCCGCCTCGTCCCTCCGCCGTCAAGCGGCATTTCCGCTGCGCTCCCTAGCCTTACGGCGGGACGGGCGACAATTTTGTTGCCCTTTGGTCGTGGAAATCTGACTGTACGGCTGCGTGATTCTCAATCAACCCAGGATAGATTGCATCTTTAATATGTTTCATCTAAAACTTGATTTCCGTGTCGTTCGGTAGAGGTCAGTTGACCACCACGTTCTCCTCCCCCAGCAGGGCCTTCAGCTCCCGCACCAGGGAGGTGTGAATCAGGCAGGGCTGGCGTTCCCGGACGCCGGTGTCTGCATAGTAGAAAATCATACGGCCGGTGCCGGGGAACATGACCAGCATCTGATGGGCCTTCCTGGCCTCCGGCGCATCCTGGGAGGGGAGGCGGAGCCAGATGCGCTGGGCGTCTGGCACCACGCCGGGCCGGGTCGGGGCAGCCCCGCCCCCTTCCGGGGGCAGGCCGGGGCCGTCCTCCTGGGTCAGGGGGGAGATGGTGTCCACCAGTATCTGAGGGGGCTTCTCGTCCCGGACGGACAGGCGGCCCTCCGCCAGCACCGGCGTCCCCACCGTCAGGTAGTTGCCCGATTGCTCCAGCACCCGGGCGAACACCAGCAGCTCCATGGAGCCGGTGTCGTCCTCCAGGGTGACGTAGGCCATCAGCTTGTTGGTCTTGGTGGTTTTCGTCCGGGAGACGGCCACAATGCCCGCCACCCTTACCCGCTGGTCGTCAAAGAAGGTGGTGGGGCCGCCCTCCTGGGCGAAGTCGGACAGGATGGGGCCGATGCGGGTGGAGGCCAGGCGCTTCACCACCTCCCGGTACTCGTCCATGGGGTGGCCGGTGAGGTAGAGGCCGGTGGTCTCCCGCTCCATGGCCATCAGCTCCTGCCGGGAGAACTCCGGGATATTGGGCAGGGCCGTCTCCGGCCGCCTGCGCCGCTCCTCGCCCATGCCGCCGAAGAGGTCGAACTGCCCCTCCAGGTTCTGCTTCCGCTCCAGGGCGATGCCGTCCAGCACCTGGTTCATCACCTTTAAGAGCTGGCTGCGCTTCACCCCGAAGGAGTCAAAGGCGCCGCAGCGAATCAGGTTTTCCACGGTGCGGCGGTTCATGTCACTGCCGGAGGTCCGCTCGCAAAAGTCCTGGAAGCTCTGGAAGGGGCCGTTTTCCGCCCGCTCCTTCGTCATGGCCTCCACGACGCCCCAGCCCACCCCCTTCACGGCGGCCAGGCCGAAGCGGATGTTGTTGCCGGAGACGGAGAAGTCCGCGCCCGACTCGTTCACATCCGGCGGCAGCAGGGCAATGCCCATATCCTTGCACTCGGCGATATACTCCGCCACCTTGGTGCTGGAGTCCAGCACGCTGGTCAGCAGGGCAGCCATATACTCCTGGGGGTAGTAGTATTTGAACCAGGCGGTCTGGTAGGCCACGATGGCATAGCAGACGGCGTGGGCCTTGTTAAAGGCGTAGTTGGCAAAGTCGTAAATTTCGTTATAGATGGCCTGGGCGGTCTCCTCTGGGATGCCGTTGGCGATGCAGCCCTTGATGCTTCGGGACGGGTCGCCGTAGATGAAGCTGTGACGCTCCTGCTCGATTTGTTTGGCCTTCTTCTTGGAGATGGCCCGGCGCACCATGTCCGCGCCCCCCAGGCTGTAGCCCGCCAGCTGCTGGAAAATCATCATCACCTGCTCCTGGTAGACGATGCAGCCGTAGGTGCTGGAGAGGATGGGCTCCAGCATAGGGTGGCGGTAGGTCACCTTTTCCGGGTTCAGCTTGCACTGGATGAACCGGGGGATGGACTCCATGGGGCCGGGGCGGTACAGGGCGACAATGGCAGTTAGGTCCTCGATGCTGGACGCCTTCATCTGGACGCACACGCTGGTCATGCCGGCGGACTCCATCTGGAACACGCCGGAGGTGCGGCCCTCCTGGAGCATTTGGAACACCGCCGGGTCGTCCTCCGGGATGTTGTGGAGGTCAAAGTCGGGCACCTTTTTCCGTATCATCCGCTGGGCGTCGTCTAAGACCGTCAGGTTCCGCAGGCCCAGAAAGTCCATTTTCAGGAGGCCCAGCTCCTCCAGGGTGGTCATGACGTACTGGGTGACCACGCTCTCATCGTTCTTCGCCAGGGGCACATAGTCGTACACCGGCAGGCGGGTGATGACCACCCCCGCCGCGTGCTTGCTGGCGTGGCGTGGCATCCCCTCGATGGCTTTGGAGGTTTCAATCAGTTCATGGACCCGGGGGTCGTTGTCATATAGATCCTTCAGGGGCTTGGACAGCTTTAAGGCGTCGTCCAGCGTCATGTGGAGGGCGTTGGGGATCTGCTTGGCGATCTGGTCCACATCGCTGTAGCTCATGCCCATGACCCGGCCCACGTCCCGCACCACCCCCTTGGCCTGGAGGGTGCCGAAGGTGACGATTTGGGCCACATGGTCCGCGCCGTATTTGCGCTGGACATAGTCAATGACCTCCTGGCGGCGGCGGTAGCAGAAGTCCATGTCAATATCCGGCATGGTGACCCGCTCCGGGTTCAGGAACCGCTCAAAGTACAGCCCGTACTTCATGGGGTCCACGTCGGTGATGCCCATGCAGTAGGACACCATGGAGCCTGCGGCGGAGCCGCGGCCCGGGCCCACGGGAATCTCCACGCTTTTCGCGTAGCCCACGAAGTCGGCCACGATGAGGAAGTAATCCACGAAGCCCAGCTGCTGAATCATGTCCATCTCGTACTGGAGGCGCTGGGCGTAGCCCTCCGGGTTCGTGGGGTAGCGCTTCTCGAACCCCTCCCGGCACAGCTTGGCGAACAGGCTGGGGCCGTCGTACCCCTCCGGGTACTGGAACTCCGGCAGGTGGTAGTGGCCAAACTCAAAGGTGACGTTGCACTGGTCGGCGATTTTCTGGGTGTTGGCGATGGCCTCCGGGAACTCCGGGAACAGGGCGGCCATCTCCGCCTCCGATTTCAGGTAGAACTGGTCGGAGGCAAAGCGCATCCGGTCCGGGTCGTCCAGGGTCTTGCCCATCTGGACGCACATCAGCACGTCCTGGGCGTGGGCGTCCTTCTGCTCCAGGTAGTGGGCGTCGTTGGTGGCCACCAGGGGGATACCCGTCTCCGCATGGAGGCGGCGGATGCCGGAGATAACATCCTGCTGCTCCGCGATGCCGTGGTCCTGCAATTCCAGATAATAGTTGCCCTCCCCCATGATGTCCAGCATGGTCAGGGCGTGGGCTTTGGCCCCTTCGTAATCGTGGTTCACCAGCAGCCTGGGCAGCTCCCCCGCCAGGCAGGCGGACAGGGCGATGAGGCCCTGATGGTGCTCCCGCAGCAAATCCAGGTCAATGCGGGGCTTGCCGTAGAAGCCCTCCAGGTTGGCCTGGGACACCATATAGGACAGATTCCGGTAGCCCTCGTTGTTCCGGCACAGCAGAATCAGGTGGCGGCTGTCCCGGTCCAGGCCGGGGTCCCGGTCAAACCGGGTACGGGGGGCCACATAGACCTCGCAGCCGATGATGGGCTTCACCCCGGCGGCGTTGCAGGCCCGGTAGAAGTCGATGACGCCGTACATGACGCCGTGGTCGGTGATGGCCACGGCGTTCTGCCCCAGCTCCTTCACTCGCTGGGGGAGGGACTGGATACGGCAGACGCCGTCCAGGAGGGAAAATTCTGTATGAACGTGTAGGTGGACAAAGGACATGGTATGCTCCCTCCCTGTTCGGTTAGTATTGTCAACTTAAGGGGAGTTTCCCCCTTAGATAAGGAATGAAAAAAGAAATCGGTTTTGCCCTCCTGGCGGGCCCCATTTCTCGCTCCGCCGAGAAATGGGGGAAAGAGGGCGGCTCAAGAGGGCCGCTGTGCGTCCCTCTTAAGAATCTCCCTCTATCCCACTGGCGGCTTGCGCCTTATCTCTCAATCAGGTGGTCTATCAGGCAATAGACGATGTGACTTGATACGCACCAAAGCTGCCGCCGGTGGCGGCTGGAGAACATCGCGGTTCTCTGCTGATGGTGCTAATCTGATTTTCTGTGTGAGGACGTTTCGCTCCTCAGGAAAACGGAAACGTGCTTCATTGCCTGTTTTATGAGGTAACATCCATCATCAATCGCCGTCGCTGCAATTCGCCGCGTCGATGGCGATGGCAATCATCAGGCACAGCAGCTCATTGGCGGGGTCGGGGATGTGGAGGACGTAGGTGTCTCCCCAGTGCAGCGGCTCCTTGGTGATGTGGAGGACGTAGTTCCCCATGGCGTCCACTACGTCATAGTCCCAGCCCCAAACGTCCCCCTGCACCCGCCAGCCGTTGCAATCCAGGTTGTAACGGGGCCGGAAAAGGGTCATCTCCTTTTTCAGCGTGCCCAGGGAGCGGCCGCCGATGACGATTTCAAACTCCGGCAGAAAGCGGAAAATCTTCTGGTGGATGGAGGCCAGAGGGCGGTTCTCCATATCATAGAGGTAGATTTGATGCCCCAGCGTCAGGAACTCCGCCTTGACGAAGTACACCGGCTGCTGGTTCGTGTCATATACGTCATAGGTGTCCGTCCAGCTGAACACCCGCTGTTTGATGAGAAGCTCCATAGAAGGGGCCTCCTTTCCGTATTTTGGTGGGGAATCGCTTACGGCTTTCCGCCGCTCTGGCCTGATTCCTGCGCCAGCTCGGTCAGCTTCCGCAGGCGGTGGTTCAGGCAGGACTTGCTCACCGGCGGCTCACACAGCGCCGCCAGCTCGGACAGGCTCAGCTCCGGATGCTCCACCCGCAGGTGGGCCGTCTCCTGCAGCTTGTCCGACAGGTGGGGCAGCACTCCCCGCGCCTCCAGCCGGCGGATGGCGGCGATCTGCTCCTGGGCGGCGGCCACCGCTTTCTCCACATTGGCCACATCGCAGTTGTACTGCCGGTTGACGCCGTTCAGTAGGTTCTTCTCCAGCTTGGCGTTCATTACCTCCATGGCGGCCACCGGGGCGCCGATGGTGGTGAGGAAGTCGGCAATGGCGTCGCTCTGCTTGAGGTAGGTCAGGTAGCTGGCCTTCCGCCGGGTCTCCCTGGGGGCCAGGTTCAGCTCCGGGGCCAGGGCCTGGAGCTCCCGGTGGACGGCCAGGTGGCTGGTGGACAGCTCCAGATGGTACCGCTTGGCAGGGTCGGTGACGCTGCCGCCCACCAAAAAAGCCCCCCGGAAAAAGGCCGCCTTGCAGCAGTCCTTTTCCAGCGCGGCGTAGTTGATATGCAGGGCCACCGCCGTCTCCGGGCTGTAGCCGTAGGCATCCAGCACGGTGCGGATGGCGGCGGGGGCGGTCATGCGGAAGGTCATCTTATGTCCGGCCTCAAGCGCCTCCGGCTGAATGTCAAATTTCACGCCGAAGGCCCTCCGGAACAGGCGGGGGAGCCGCTGGGCCACATCAACGGACTGGGTGGTGATGCGGATTTCCTGGGGGGTGAAGGCGTTGCAGAACAGCAGCACCCCATAGGCCTCCGCCTGGGCGCAGCAGCAGCGGTTCAGTTTTTCCCGGCACAGCTCCGCCTTGGTGTCAGAGGAAAAGGACATCTCACTCGCCCCCTATCGGTCCAGGATGTAACGGATGCCGTCTGCCGTGCTGACCCGCAGGCAGCGGTCCTGAATCAGCGCCATCAGCGCCTCGGCCAGCTTGATGGGGTCATGCCGGGCCTGATTGGCCAGCTTCTCATTGGACAGGGGGGCGGTCACCAGCTCCACCCCCATGGCCTCCACCGCCTCCCGGTCAATGTACAGGGGGGCGGCGTTCTCCGTCTCGTAGCGGGCGGCCACCGGGCTGGGGATGGGGGCGGAGTTGGCCAGGCAGACGTCCACCAGTTTCCGCCCTCCGGCGTGCTTGTGGAGGGCGGAGAGATGGTCGGACAGGGTATAGCCCACCGTCTACCCCTACTGGGTCATGATGTTGGCCCCTTGCAACCGCAGCCACCGTG
>JAJPXL010000134.1 GCA_021205455.1 Clostridiales bacterium | reverse complement strand
AAACGCTGCCCACCCCCATGCGCCGCATCGGGGTGCAGGACGTGTTCGGCCACTCCGGCCCCGCCGCCGCCCTGCTGAAGCAGTTCGGCCTCAGCGGGTCGCATATCGCCGCCGTGGCGAGGGACTTCGTCCAAAAATAAGGGAACAGAAGGAGAGAACCGGTTGGGCGCAGCCCAAACCGGCCAGGCCGGAAGCGCAGACGCGCTTCCGGCTTTTTGTGCTTAAAACGGGCGGATTGCATTGCAAAACGGCAGTCCGCTCGAACTTTTTTGCGCATTTTTGCCCCCTGTTTCCCTGTCCGCTCCCGCGCAGGGCTGCCGTCGGCGTCCGGCAGGGCCGGAGAACGGCTGCTTGTTCATAGAAAATTCACAATTATACTTTTAAAATAGTGTTGACATCTACAAACTATTGTAGTAGTATATAACTATAAACTATTGCAATAGTTTGGAAAGGAGCGATGCGCTGTGGAAATCAAATTGTTCGACTCGGAGTTAAAGGTGATGAACGTCCTCTGGCGGGAGGGGGACAAGACCGCCAAGGAGCTTTCCAACATCCTGAACGCCGACATCGGCTGGAACCAGAACACCACCTACACCGTCATCAAGAAGTGCATTGCAAAGGGGGCCATCGCCCGCAGCGAGCCCCACTTCCTGTGCCATGCGCTGATTTCCAAGGAGGAGGTGCAGGCGGCGGAGGCGGAGGAGCTGATCGGCAAGCTGTTCGACGGCTCCGCCAACCAGCTGTTCGCCGCCCTCCTGGGGCAGCAGAAGCTGTCCGGCGAGGAGCTGGCCCAGCTGCACCGGCTCATCGACCAACTGGAAACGGAGGACAAGGATGAGCCTGATTGAGATGAGCGTCACCGGCAGCGTGATGATTCTGTGCATTGCGGCGTTGCGGCTGCTGTTTGGCCGCTGGCTGCCCCGATGGACGTTTCACGCCCTTTGGGTGGCGGCGGCCCTGCGGCTGGTGCTGCCCCTGTCTGTCACCCTGCCGGTCAGCGCCCAGGTGGGGGCGGCCTCGGCGGCCCAGGCGGTCACTGAGGCGGTGCAGACCCGGCTGGAGCCCGCGGTGGGTTCCGCCTCCGGCCAGGAGGCGGCGTCCGCCAGCGGGGGCGCTGCGGCCCTCCAGGCCGTCTCTCCGGCCCAGGTGCTGGGGGCTGTCTGGCTGGCGGGCAGCTTGGTGCTGGCGGCCCTCTGCCTGTACGGCTACCTCCGATGCATGGCGCGGTTCCGGGCGTCCATGCCGGACGACACGCCGGAGGTGCAGCGCTGGCTGGAGGAGCACCGCCTCCGCAGGCCCCTGGAGGTGCGCGTCTCCGACCAAATCACCTCCCCCCTGACCTACGGCGTCCGCTGCCCGGTGATCCTCCTGCCGAAGCAGATGGACCGGCAGGACAGCGCCGCCCTCCAGTATGTGCTGGCCCACGAGCTTGTCCACGTCCGCCGGTGGGATGCCGTCACAAAGCTGCTCTTTGCCGCTGTGCTGTGCGTCCACTGGTGGAACCCTCTGGTGTGGCTGCTGTACATCCTGGCGAACCGGGACGTGGAGCTGTCCTGCGATGAGGCGGTGCTGCGCCAGTTTGGCAGCGCCGCAGGGCCAGCCTACGCCCGGACCCTCCTCCGCATGGCGGAGCCGGGGTCAGTCTCCCTGCCGTTTTACAACGGCTTTGGCAAACACGTAATGAAAGAAAGGATCGTGGCGATTATGAAGTTTAGAAGAAAGTCAATCTTCCTCACCATAACGGCGTTGGTGCTGGTGGTCGCGGCGGTACTGTTCACCGTCGTGGTCGCAGAGGCAGATCAGGAGCAAAACCTGAACCAGGTGCCGGAGCCGGAGGCCAGCTTCACCCTGAACGGGGTGACGTATCCTCAGAACCCCGTCTTGCAGGACTTCCTCGACCGGGACTGGGTTATAACAGACGTGGTCGAGCAGCAGGGCACTTCCCCGGATGGGGTCACAAAGCCGGATGTGCTTTATGATACAGGGTACACCTTGGAGAGCGGGGATTATCATATCACCGCCTACCTGGTTGAGTCCGATGTCAAAAGCGGATTGGATGCCGGTGAATGTCGGCTGAGAAGCCTCAGCGTTTGGGGAACAGATGTTGAGAGCTTCAACCTGTTTGGGCAGGAAATGGTGGGTATCAACCAGGATGCGTTACAGGAAACCTTGGGCGAGCCGACAGAGAGAAGCCAGAATACCACGGATTTCATCTATTCCTATTCTGTTCCAAAGCAGAGCATTTCTGAAGTGACCTTTTCCTTCAACATAAATGCAAGTGAGCAAGTTGGACAGATGTTGGTGGTCTTTGAGGGGTATGACAGTTGAGTTAAACCGATGAGCATCGTTTGATTTGCTGCACTAAAGCCTGACCGGCTGGAAACGGAGGACAAGGATGAGCCTGATTGAGATGAGCGTCACCGGCAGCGTGATGATTCTGTGCATTGCGGCGTTGCGGCTGCTGTTTGGCCGCTGGCTGCCCCGATGGACGTTTCACGCCCTTTGGGTGGCGGCGGCCCTGCGGCTGGTGCTGCCCCTGTCTATCACCCTGCCGGTCAGCGCCCAGGTGGGGGCGACCTCGGCGGCTCAGGCGGTCACTGAGGCGGTGCAGACCCGGCTGGAGCCAGCGGCGGGTTCCGCCTCCGGCCAGGAGGCAGCGTCCGCCAGCGGGAGCGCTGCGGCCCTCCAGTCCGTCACCCCGGCTCAGGTGCTGGGGGCCGTCTGGCTGGCGGGCAGCCTGGTGCTGGCGGCCCTCTGCCTGTACGGCTACCTCCGGTGTATGGCGCGGTTCCGGGCGTCCCTGCCGGACGACACGCCGGAGGTGCAGCGCTGGCTGGAGAATCACCGCCTCCGCAGGCCCCTGGAGGTGCGCGTCTCCGACCAAATCACCTCCCCCCTGACCTACGGCGTCCGCTGCCCGGTGATCCTCCTGCCGAAGCAGATGGACCGGCAGGACAGCGCCGCCCTCCAGTATGTGCTGGCCCACGAGCTTGTCCATGTCCGTCGGTGGGATGCCGTCACAAAGCTGCTCTTCGCCGCTGTGCTGTGCGTCCACTGGTGGAACCCTCTGGTGTGGCTGCTGTACATTCTGGCGAACCGGGATGTGGAGCTGTCCTGTGACGAGGCGGTGCTGCGCCAGTTTGGCAGCGGCGCAGGGCCGGCCTACGCCCGGACCCTTCTCCGCATGGCGGAGCCGGGTTCACCCACCCTGCCGTTTTACAACGGCTTTGGCAAACACGTAATGAAAGAAAGGATCGTGGCGATTATGAAGTTTAAGAGAAAGTCAGCCTTCCTCACTATAGCGGCGCTAGTGCTGGTGGCCGCAGCGGTGGTGTTCGCCGCCGTGGTGGTGAGGGAAACACAGGAGCAGGACGTAAACCAGGTACCAGAGGCGGAGGCCAGCTTCACCCTGAACGGGGTGACGTACCCTCAGAACCCCGTCTTGCAGGACTTCCTCGACCGGGGCTGGGTCATAGACCATGTAACCGGTCAGCAGGGCGATATGCCGGATGGGGTCACGAAGCCGACCGTGCTTTACGACACAGGATACCTCCTGGTGAGCGGGGAAAATGAGATTCATGTTGGACTGGTTTACACTGATGTAAAAAGCGGGCTGGATGCCGGTGAATGTCGGTTGACTTGCGTCTACTTCGATGCAACAGACGTGGAGAGTTTCTATATGTTTGATATGGAGCTGATAGGCATCCGTGCAGACGAGTTGCGGGAAGCCCTGGGCACGGAACCGGAGGGGAGATGGTATCCTTTTGAAGGGCTGACCTACTATGCTCCGGAGGTGGGCATTCAATCGGTAGATTTCAAATTCCTAAGCGAGGGCAGCGAAACCAGCTCTATATATGTCTCCTTCGATATGAATGACGCCTGAGTTAAGCCGATAAGCATCATTTGATTTGCTGCACCCCTTTGCAGATGCAGCTGCACTAAAGCCTGACCGGCTGGAAACGGAGGACAAGGATGAGCCTGATTGAGATGAGCGTCACCGGCAGCGTGATGATTCTGTGCATTGCGGCGTTGCGGCTGCTGTTTGGCCGCTGGCTGCCCCGATGGACGTTTCACGCCCTTTGGGTGGCGGCGGCCCTGCGGCTGGTGCTGCCCCTGTCTGTCACCCTGCCGGTCAGCGCCCAGGTGGGGGCGGCCTCGGCGGCCCAGGCGGTCACTGAGGCGGTACAGACCCGGCTGGAGCCCGCCGCGGGTTCCGCCTCCGGCCAGGAGGCGGCGTCCGTCGTCGGCGGCGCTGCGGCCCTCCAGTCCGTCACCCCGGCCCAGGTGCTGGGGGCTGTCTGGCTGGCGGGCAGCCTGGTGCTGGCGGCCCTCTGCCTGTACGGCTACCTCCGGTGCATGGCGCGGTTCCGGGCGTCCCTGCCGGACGACACGCCGGAGGTGCGGCGCTGGCTGGAGGAGCACCGCCTCCGCAGGCCCCTGGAGGTACGCGTCTCCGACCAAATCACCTCCCCCCTGACCTACGGCGTCCGATACCCGGTGATTCTCCTGCCGAAGCAGATGGACCGGCAGGACGGCTCTGCCCTCCAGTATGTGCTGGCCCACGAGCTTGTTCACGTCCGCCGGTGGGACGCGGTCACAAAGCTGCTCTTTGCCGCTGCGCTGTGCGTCCACTGGTGGAACCCCCTGGTGTGGCTGCTGTACATTCTGGCGAACCGGGACGTGGAGCTGTCCTGCGATGAGGCGGTGTTGCGGCAGTTTGGCAGCGGCGCAGGGCCGGCCTACGCCCGGACGCTCCTCCGCATGGCGGAGCCGGGGTCAGTCTCCCTGCCGTTTTACAACGGCTTTGGCAAACACGTAATGAAAGAAAGGATCGTGGCGATTATGAAGTTTAAGAGAAAGTCAGCCTTCCTCACTATAGCGGCGCTAGTGCTGGTGGCCGCAGCGGTGGTGTTCGCCGTATCAGGGACAGCAGACGATACTGCTTCTTATGCACAGCTCAGTATCCTACAGGCAGACGAGGATGCGCTTGCTTCCTATGAAGCGCTCGGTCTTGTACTAACGGATGAGGACGCCTTTGCCCTGTTGGACATCGGGGAAAGCACTCCCGTCCTGCTGGTTGCGGATGGCACGTTCGACGATGGCGTCGGCAACGCCGCGGCCATTCGTTGCAGCGCCTATTACGCAGAGGGTGGAACGCTTTACGACCTTGGCGACCTGGAAAGCCCTGAAAGCATAAGCACAGCCTATTCCATTAGAATTGGAAACGGCTTCTTATATACCGCTTCCAACAGCAGCCTTGAACAATACAGGCTCGATGCTGACGGCAGAGCTTTTGTGCTGGATGTGCAATATCGAGTCGTCTATGATTCCAACGGTGGGGAAACCTATTATTGCGTGAAAGACGGCGCAGAGGAACCGGTCACGGAGGAAACCTTTGCGGAGGCGTTCTCCGCTTACGAGGAAGCGAGTGTCGTAGCGTTTGAAGATGCGTAGCTGAGCAGCTCAGAAGAAATTGGAACAACATCAGAGTTATCTTTTCCAAAGGCCGCCCCACGGTTATAGCCGTGGGGCGGCGCTTTTGCCGCGCCCGACTTTCCCATTGTTAAAAATTTGAAAACTCAGGAAAATTAACAGTTTCGTCATAGACTTTGTGATACAATAGAATTACGCGCAAAGTGACATTGTTTCTGGTTTTTCGCGCCCGCTTCAGAGGGGCGCACATTCACTGCGTTTCATTATCTCGCTGTACCAGCGTTAGATGGGAGAAGTTGCTATGGACACCATTATCGGCATTGACCTCGGCACCACCAATAGCTGTGTGGCCGTACTGGAGGGCGGTAAGCCCGTTATCATTCCCAACGCGGAAGGGGGGCGCACCACCCCCTCCGTCGTCGCCTTCACCAAGACCGGAGAGCGGCTGGTGGGCGACCTGGCGAAGCGCCAGGCGGTGACCAACTCGGACCGCACCATCTCCTCCATTAAGCGCCATATGGGCACCGATTACCGGGTCAACGTGGACGGCCGCAGCCGCACCCCCCAGGAAATCAGCGCTATGATCCTGCAAAAGCTGAAAACCGACGCGGAGGCCTATCTGGGCCATCCGGTGAAGGACGCCGTCATCACTGTCCCCGCCTACTTTAACGACAGCCAGCGCCAGGCCACCAAGGACGCGGGCCGCATCGCCGGGCTGGAGGTGCGCCGCATCATCAACGAGCCCACCGCTGCCGCCCTCTCCTATGGGCTGGACCACGGCGCGGCCCAGAAAATCATGGTCTACGACCTGGGCGGCGGCACCTTCGATGTCTCCATCATCGAGATCGGCGACGGCGTGATTGAAGTCCTGGCCACCTGCGGCGACAACCACCTGGGCGGCGACGACTTTGACCAGCGGGTGGCCAACTACCTGGTCAGCGAGTTCAAGAGCCAGACCAAAATCAACCTGGCGAAGGATCCGGTGGCCATGCAGCGCATCCGGGAGGCCGCGGAGAAGGCGAAAATCGAGCTGTCCGCCTCCACCTCCGCCAATGTGAACCTGCCCTTCATCGCCCAGACCCGCAACGGCCCGGTGCATCTGGACGTGACGGTGACGCGGGCCAAGTTTGACCAGCTGACCCGCGACCTGGTGGAGCGCACCACCATCCCCGTCCGCACCGCCCTGAACGATGCGGGCCTGTCCGCCAGCGACCTGAGCAAGGTGCTGCTGGTGGGCGGCAGCACCCGTATCCCCGCCGTGCAGGAGCACGTCCGGATGCTGACCGGGATGCAGCCCTCCAAGGAGCAGAACCCGGACGAGTGCGTCGCCATGGGCGCGGCGGTCCAGGGCGGCACCCTCAGCGGGGCCAATTTAGTATCCTCCAGCGCCAGCGGCATGGCGGGCAGCCGGAACAATGAGATTCTGCTGCTGGACGTGACCCCCCTGAGCCTGTCCATCGAGACGGTGGGCGGCGTGGCCACCCGGCTCATCAACCGCAACTCCACCCTGCCGGTGCATTACTCCCAAATCTTCTCCACCGCAGCCAACTTCCAGACCTCCGTGGAGATTCACGTCCTCCAGGGCGAGCGCCCCATGGCCAAGGACAATAAGACCATCGGCAAGTTCCGCCTGAACGGCATCAAGCGGGCCCCCAGGGGCGTGCCCCAGATCGAGGTGGCCTTTGACCTGGACACCAACGGCATCCTGAAGGTGTCCGCCAAGGATTTGGGCACCGGCCGCTCCCAGGAGATTACCATCGCCTCCAGTTCCAACCTGTCCGAGGATGAGATTCAGCAGGCCATCCGGGACGCCCAGGAGTACGCCGCCCAGGACGCCCAGCGCAAGTCGCTGATGGAAGTGGTCAACGAGGGAGAGATGCTGGTGGCCGAGTGCAAGAACGCGGTGACGGTCTGCGGCAAGCAGATCGACAAGCAGCAGATGAAGCAGGTCAAGAACGACCTGAGCAATTTGGAGAAACTGGTGAACCGCTACAGCAACAAGCCGGAGAAGATGAAGGAGGAGGACCTCCCGGCCCTCCGCAGCGCCATCGACCAGCTGAAGGGCAGTGCCAGCTACCTGCTCCAGCTCTATCAGCAGCAGAACCAGGGCGGCGACAGCCAGAGCTAAGGTCCCCTAAAACAAAACAACACCCTGACGGGTGCTGCTTCGCGCAGCCCGTCAGGGTGCTTTTTTATTGAAACTCAGAGGTTTAACCCGCCGGTCAGCTTGCCCATGGCCTGCTCCCTGTCCTCATCGGCCAGGCGGTTGGCCTCGTTCAGGGCCACCAGCAGCATATCCTGGAGCAGCTCCGCCTCCTCCGGGCGGATGGCCTCCGGCGCGATAGTCAGCTGTTTCACCTGATGCTTCCCTGTGACGGTGACGGATACCGCCCCGCCGCCGGACTGGGCGCTGTACTCCTTCGCCTCCAGCTCTGCGGTGCGCTTTTGCATATCCTCGCTGAGCTTCTGGGCCTGACGAATCATGTTCATGTTGAGGCCGCCGCCCCCGGAGCGCATATTGCGCTGATTGAATCCCTTTGCCATTGTGGTTGCTCCTTTGCTTTTTTGCGTCCAGTGGTTGTCAGTCTGTGACGGTGACGATGCCCTTGCCGTCCTTCTCCGCGAAGTCCAGCAGCTCCTGGAACGGGGTGCTGCCGGAGGGGGCGGGGGCCTGCTCTACCGGTTTGGCGGGCTGTGGTACTGC
>JAJPXL010000113.1 GCA_021205455.1 Clostridiales bacterium | reverse complement strand
CAACCGGCAGAAATGCCGGTTTGGAACCATCTGCGTAAAAAATTTTCCTCTTTTTTGGGGGGAAACGCCTTGCCCTCCCCCGCCGGGCGGGCAGCGCCCGGTTTCCTTCCATCATTTTTGCGAAAATGATAAAATTGCTTTGACGATTGGGGCAGTTGCGCCTATAATATATTTTATAGAATTTTTTGCCGAAACGTGGACGCGCCGCGCTGCGCCGCCCGTATCCGGAGAACGGGGAGAACAACTGACATGATCACCGGAGAACTGAAAAACAAAATCGACGGCCTGTGGGACATCTTCGCCGCAGGCGGCCTGGTCAACCCCCTGGATGTCATCGAGCAGATCACCTACCTGATGTTCATTCGGGATTTGGACGATACCGACAACCTCCGGGCCAAGGAGAGCGCCATGCTGGGCCTGCCCTACACCAGCATCTTCGCCGGAGAGGTGGAGGTGGGCGGCCGGAAAATCCCCGGCGAGCAGCTCAAGGTCCGTGTTCCACGACTTTCCGGCGGGCCGGATGTACACCGTCATGCAGGAGTGGGTCTTCCCCTTCATCAAGAACCTCCACGGGGACAAGGACAGCGCCTACTCCAAGTACATGGACGACGCCATCTTCAAGCTGCCCACCCCCCTGCTGCTGAGCAAGGTGGTGGACTGCCTGGACGACATTTACAGCCAGATGGCCCAGCTCCACGACAGCGACATCCGGGGCGACGTGTACGAGTACCTCCTCAGCAAAATTAGCCAGTCCGGCCGGAACGGCCAGTTCCGCACCCCCCGCCACATCATCCGCATGATGGTGGAGATGATGGAGCCGAAGCCGGACGACGTGATCTGCGACCCCGCCTGCGGCACCTCCGGCTTCCTGGTGACGGCGGGGGACTACCTCAAGGAGACCCACAGGGAGGAGATCTTCTTCGACCGGGAGAAGAAGAACCACTATATGAACGAGATGTTCCACGGCTACGACATGGACCGCACCATGCTCCGCATCGGCGCCATGAACATGATGACCCACGGCATCGAGAACCCCTCCATCCAGTACCGCGACAGCCTTTCCGACCAGAACACGGACCGGGCGCAATACTCCCTGATTCTGGCCAATCCCCCCTTCAAGGGCAGCCTGGACGCGGAAATCGTCTCCGCCGACCTTCTGAAAGTCTGCAAAACCAAAAAGACCGAGCTGCTGTTCCTGGCCCTGTTCCTGCGGATGCTGAAGGTGGGCGGGCGGTGCGCCTGCATCGTGCCGGACGGGGTGCTGTTCGGCTCCTCCTCGGCCCACAGGGCCATCCGGCGGGAGCTGGTGGAGGGGAACCGGCTGGAGGCGGTGGTCTCCATGCCCTCCGGGGTGTTCAAGCCCTACGCGGGGGTGTCCACCGCCGTGCTGGTGTTCACCAAAACCGGCCACGGCGGCACCGACCGGGTGTGGTTTTACGACATGAAGGCCGACGGCTACAGCCTGGACGATAAGCGCACCCCCGTAGCGGAAAACGACATTCCCGACATCGTGAACCGGTTCCGCCACCGGGAGCAGGAGGCCGACCGCCCCCGCACCGCCCAGAGCTTCTTCGTGCCGGTGGAGGAAATCGTGGCAAACGGCTATGACCTCTCCATCAGCAAGTACAGGCAGACGGAGTATGTGCCGGTGGAGTACCCGCCCACCGGGGAGATCCTGGACGAGCTGGAGGCGCTGGAGCAGGAGGTTGCCGCCGGGCTGCGGGAGTTGAGGGGGATGTTATGAGAAAAGTTAAACTGACATCAATTTGTAAGCCAAAACAGTGGAAAACGATACCCACATCTGAGCTAAAAGACGTAGGGTATCCTGTTTATGGCGCAAATGGGATTATAGGGTACTATGACAAATATAATCACGAATCAGAAACAGTTGCAATTACGTGCAGGGGAGCAACTTGCGGAACCGTAAATCTAACAAAGCCAAAAGCATATATTACTGGCAATGCTATGTGCTTGGATGAGGTTAGTGCAGAAGTTAATGTAAAATATCTGTCCTATGCAATGCAAGCGTTTGATTTTTCGACTGTAATCAGCGGGACAGCTCAGCCGCAAATAACGCGAGAAGGCTTGCAGAAAGTAATGATTAGCCTTCACTCCCCTGAAAAGCAAGAGAAAATCATTCAAATGTTAGGGAAAGTTGACTATCTTATTGACAAACGGCATCAGCAGCTTGCCAAACTGGACGAACTGGTGAAAGCCCGATTTGTTGAGATGTTTGGGGAGAATAATCACAATGAGAGAGGATTCCCAACCAAATTCGGAGGAGAACTTTTTAAGTTCTCAAGCGGAAAATTTTTGCCCGAGGAGAAACGGTTAACCGAAGGAATACCTGTTTATGGGGGAAATGGAATAGCATGGTATACACAAGAAGCCCTTGTATACCATCCGACTGTTATCATTGGAAGAGTTGGAGCGTGGTGCGGAAATGTCCATGCAGTTAAAACCCCTGTTTGGATAACAGACAACGCCATATATATCAAAGAATTTAAGACGAATGAGTTTAAAATTGAATTTCTTTTCGAGCTGATGGAAATGATGAATTTCTTCCAGTATGCTGACTATTCTGGTCAACCAAAGATAACTCAAAAACCACTTGAAGGGCAAAGATATATTATCCCGCCGATTGAGCTGCAAGAGAAATTCGCCGCCTTTGTCCAATCCACCGACCAGACAAAATCCACTATCCAAGCCAGCATTGACCAGTTGGAAACGCTGAAAAAATCATTGATGCAGGAATATTTCGGGTGAATCCCGCCCATTACCCCTATGAAACCGGAGGTGTCCCCATGACCAACTTTGACTTCCTCACCGCCGAACCCCAGTTCGCCCCCTTCGCCCCGGCAGCGGTGGCGGCGGAGAAAATTCTGCACATCGACCCGGCGGCCTGCGTCCTGACCTGCCGCCGGGCTATGGAGTGCGCCGTCAAATGGATGTACTCCGTGGACGGCGACCTGGTGATGCCCTATCAGGACAAGCTGTACAACCTGATGCGCACCGAGGAGTTCCGGGACATCGTGGGGCCGGACATCTACACGCGGATGGACTACATCCGCACTGCGGGCAACACCGCCGCCCACACCGGCAGGGCGGTGACGGAGGAGATGGGGCAGCTCTGCCTGGAGAACCTCTATGTGTTCCTGGACTTCGTGGCCTGCTGCTACGCCACGGAGTACACCGCCGGAACGTTTGACCCCACCCTCTGGCAGAAGCAGGGGGAGGCGCCCCCCGCCGACGACGCTCAGGCCGACCTCCAGAAGCTGACGGAGGAGAACGCCGCCCTGAAGGCGGAGCTGACTGCCCGCCGGACCCGGCAGCAGCCGGACTACGTCCCCAAGCCCCTGGATCTCAGCGAGTACAAGACCCGCAAGCTCTACATCGACGAGATGCTCCGCACCGCCGGATGGACGGAGGGGAAGGACTGGCTCAACGAGGTGGAGCTGCCGGGGATGCCCAACAAGAGCGAGGTGGGCTACGCCGACTATGTGCTCTACGACGACGCCCACCGGCCCCTGGCCGTCATCGAGGCCAAGCGCACCTGCGTGGACGTGTCCAAGGCCCGGCAGCAGGCCAAGCTGTACGCCGACCTGCTGGAGGGGGCCTATGGCCGCAGACCGGTCATCTTCCTGACCAACGGCTTTGAGACCCGCATCGACGACGGGGCCTATCCCGAGCGGCGGGTGTCCACCATCTACTCCAAGCGGGACCTGGAGAAGCTGTTCAACCTGCGGGCCATGCGCACCAGCCTGAAAAACGTGATGGTGGACCGTACCATTGCCGGGCGCTACTATCAGGAGGAGGCCGTCAAGGCCGTCTGTGACAGCTTCGGCCGCCGCAACCGCCGGAAGGCCCTGCTGGTCATGGCCACCGGCTCCGGCAAGACCCGGACGGTCATCGCCCTGTGCGACGTGCTGCTCCAGCAGGGCTGGGTGAAGAACATCCTGTTCCTGGCCGACCGGAACAGCCTGGTGACCCAGGCCAAGCGCAGCTTCGTGAAGTGGCTGCCCGACCTCTCCGTCACCAACCTGTGCGAGGAGAAGGACAATTACAATGCGCACTGCGTCTTCTCCACCTATCAGACCATGTACAACTGCATCGACGCCGTGCAGGACGAGGAGGGGAAGCTGTTCACCTGCGGCCACTTCGACCTGGTGATCTGCGACGAGGCCCACCGCTCCATCTACAACAAGTACCGGGACATCTTCCACTACTTCGACGCGCCCCTGGTGGGCCTCACCGCCACCCCCAAGGACGAGATCGACAAGAACACCTATGAGGTCTTTGAGCTGGAGAGCGGCGTCCCCACCTACGGCTACGAGCTGGCCCAGGCGGTGCGGGACGGCTACCTGGTGGACTACATGAGCGTGGAGACCAGCCTGAAATTCCCGGAGCAGGGCATCGCCTACGACGACCTGACGGACGAGGAGAAGGCATCCTACGAGGACACCTTCACCGATGAAAACGGCGAGCTGCCCAGGAGCATCAACGCCTCCGCCCTGAACGAGTGGGTGTTCAATGAGGACACCATCAAGAAGGTGCTGAACATCCTCATGACCCAGGGCCTGCACATCGACTACGGCGAGACCCTGGGCAAGACCATCATCTTCGCCAGGAACCACCGCCACGCCGAGGAGATTCTGCGCATCTTCAACCGGGAGTACCCCAACCTGCCCGGCTACGCCAAGGTCATCGACAACTACATCAACTACGCCCAGAGCGCCATTGATGAGTTCAGCGACCCCAAAAAGCTGCCCCAAATCGCCATCTCCGTGGATATGCTGGACACCGGCATCGACGTGCCGGAGGTGCTGAACCTGGTGTTCTTCAAGAAGGTCATGAGCAAGGCCAAGTTCTGGCAGATGATCGGCCGGGGCACCCGCACCTGCGCGGGGCTGATGGACGGCGCGGACAAGGAGAAGTTCTATATCTTCGACTTCTGCGGCAACTTTGCCTTCTTCCGGATGAGCGAGGGGCGGCCCGCCGCCAGCCAAATCGCGTTGCAGGGGGCGATTTTCAGCCTGAAGGCGCAGATCGCCTATAAGCTCCAGGATTTGGACTACCAGACGGACGCGCTGATCGCCTTCCGGGCGGCTCTGGTGGAGGACATGGTGGGCAAGGTGCGGGAGCTGAACAGGGAGAACTTCGCCGTGCGGCAGCACCTGAAATATGCGGAGCTGTACGCCGACCCGGACAGCTACAAGACGCTGACCTATTCAGACACGCTGCTCATGGGAACGGAGCTGGCCCCGCTGATTTTGCCGGACGAGGACGACCCCAAGGCGGTGCGGTTCGACGCGCTGATGTACGGCATCGAGCTGGCCTGCCTGGCGGGGAGGAAGTACACCCGGGCCAGGAGCGACCTGGTGAAAAAGGTCTCCGGCATCGCCGGCGTCGCCAACATCCCGGAGATTCAGGCCCAGTCCGAGCTGATTGACAAAATCCTGCACACAAGCTACCTGGACAATGCGGGCATCAACGAGTTTGAGCATATCCGGGAGGCCCTCCGCGGCCTCATCAAGTACATCCCGACCGATACGGCGCGGTACACCACCAACTTTGAGGACGAGATTCTGTCCATGGACTGGCACGAGTCCGAGCTGGAGAACGACGACCTGAAGAACTACAAGGCGAAGGCGGCGTTCTATGTGCGGCAGCACCAGGACGAGGCAGCCATCGCCAAGCTCAGGGGCAATGTGCCCCTGACCCACGAGGACGTGGACGCCCTGGAGGAGATCCTCTGGAGCGAGGTGGGCAGCCGGGAGGACTACGAGGCGGAGCTGGGCGCGAAGCCCCTGGGCGAATTTGTCCGGGAGATCGTGGGGCTGGACATGAGGGCCGCCAAGGAGGCGTTCGCGGCCTACCTGGACGAGACGGCGCTGGACAGCCGACAGATTTACTTCGTGAATCAAATCGTGGAGTACATCGTCCACAATGGGCTGATGAAGGACCTCTCCGTTTTGCAGGAGGCGCCGTTTACCGACCAGGGCAGCATTGTGGAGATTTTTACCGACCTGACCGTCTGGACGGGCATCCGCAGGGTCATTGAGGGCATCAACGCCAACGCCGTGGCGTGAGCGGTGAAGGCAGAGCCGGCGCTGCGTGCGGCGGGGGCCGCCTTCGGGCTTGTCATAGTTCCCCGTCCGGGGACATATACTGTGCCAACGAACAAACGGAGGTACAAGGCTATGGCAATGCACACAGGGGACGGGGAGCTCCGGGCGCCCCATCACGTCATTCTGGAGGAGCGGGCCTCCCTCAGCGTGTCCGGCGTGGAGGAGGTGGAGCGCTTTGACGAGAACACCATCATCATGTCCACCGCCCAGGGCGCTCTGGTGGTGCGGGGGGACGGGCTGCACATCGAGAAGCTCAGCCTGGACGGCGGCGATTTGAAGGTGGAGGGCCTCATCGACGCCCTGTCCTACGAGGAGGCCCAGCCCAGGGGCAGCTGGTTCAGCCGCCTGCTGGGGTAGCCCGTGGAGATATCCGTCGCCGCCCAGGCTGCGGCGCTGTCCGGCGGGGTGGTGCTGGGGCTTGGGCTGGGGCTGCTGTACGACCTGTTCCGGGTGCTCCGCCGGGGGCGGCGGACTGTGGTGGGCGGCGCGCTGGACGTGCTGTTCTGGGTCGCCGCAGGACTGGCGCTGTTTCTCTGGTCGATCTACGCCACCCGGGGGCGGGTGCGGCTGCTGACGGCGCTGGTCATGGCGCTGGGCGGCTGGCTGTACTTTGCATCCCTCAGCCCGCTGCTCCTTCCCCTTTTGCAAAAGGCGGCCGATCGGCTGGGGCATCTGCTCCGCTTCCTCCTGACGCCGGGGCGATTTCTCGCCGGTCTGATAAAAAAATTTGGAAAATTTTCAAAAAACAGCTTCCATTATTACGAGAAATGGGTTAAAATAAAAATGGTATTCGCCAAAATGGCTCCTTTGGAGCAATCCGAACGCGAACGCACACAAAGGAGGAGTCCCCATGAAAACCGGAAGAGCCAGCCTACTTACCAAGCTCGTCATTCTGATTCTGTTCGTCGTCGTGGCGATTCAGCTGCTGAACGTGCGGGGCAGGCTTCAGACCGCCGAGGCCGATTACAACACCGTACAGGCCCAGGTGACCGCCCAGGAGGCCGTCAACGGTGCCCTGGCCGAAGACATCGAAAACGCCGATGACCCGGATACGATTCTGAGCATTGCCAAGGAGAAGCTGGGCCTGGTGGAGCCGGGGGAGATCATTTTCTACGATACCACCAACTGACCATCCGCCCACCGGCGGGATAAGAGAGAGAAAACTTGGGAGGACACAGAACACAGTATGGAGTTAGAAGTCGGAGCAGTAGTAGACGGCAAAGTCACCGGCATCACGAAATTCGGCGCATTCGTTGCGCTGCCAGGGGGGCGTTCCGGCCTGGTGCATATTTCTGAGGTCGCGTATTCCTATGTCAGCGAGGTAAGCGAGTTCCTGACCGTCGGGCAGGAGGTCAAGGTGAAGATCATCAACGTGGATGAGAATCACCGCATCAACCTCTCCATCAAGCAGACCCTTCCCCCGCCCCCGCCCCGCTCCGACCATCAGAGCAGGGGCAACCGACCCGGCGGCAGCCGAGACGGACGGGGCAATCGGGACAGCCGTGGCCCACGGGAGCAGGGCGGCGAACGGTCCGGCAATGGCAGCCGGGACAGCCGCAGCGCCAACCGGTCCGGCGGCAGCGGCCGTCAGGAGCGCGGTGGTACTTACTACAATAACCGCCCCGCAGCGCCCGCCTCCAAGGAGCCCCAGAGCTTTGACGATATGCTCAAGCAGTTCATGTCCGATTCCGAGAGCAAGCAGTCCGAGCTGGGCCGCGGCAACGAACGTGGCGGCCGTGGCCGCAGAGGCGGCGGCGGACGCAGAGGCGGCGGCAACAGCAATTACGACTTCTGAGTGGTTGCGTTTCTTGCGCGCTGCCCTCAGGCAACCAGTAGGGTGCGAAAGCTAAAACTTGTGCTGTTCAACCATTAAAAATACCAACGGAACTGCCTGCGACATCAACCCTCAGTCAGCTTCGCTGACAGCTCCCTCGTCGGCGTTAGCTTCGTATCCTTCGTGTCCGGCTGACGCCGAACCCTCAGTCGCTCCGCAACGCCTCCTCTCAAAATCGAACCCGCCTTGCTGGGCTTCGATTTTGTTTGAAAACGCAGAGATTATAACAACTTCTTGCCGCCCCTGAAAGGGCAATGTCATCAACTTAAGAATTTATTTTCGCTTTGCTAAGGAAAAGCGTGTTTTCTCATTGAAACTCAGATTAGCACGACCGATGGAAAAGCAGAATGTTACCCAGCCGCCATGGGCGGCAGTCTCACCAGTGAGAAGTCACATCGTCTCTAACGG
>JAJPXL010000145.1 GCA_021205455.1 Clostridiales bacterium | reverse complement strand
CATCTGTCCTGCACCTCCCCGGCGGGGGTGCAGGTGCTGAAGGACGTGTCCTTCACCGCCTACTCCGGTGAGATTCTGGGCATCGCGGGCATCTCCGGCTGCGGCCAGAAGGAGCTGCTGGAGGCCATCGCGGGCCTCCAGCCGGTGACGGCGGGCAGCAGCGTCCTGTACTACCCGGAGGGCCAGCAGGAGGAGCAGCTGGTGGGCTGCTCCCCCCGGAAAATCAAGGATATGGGGGTACACCTGTCCTTCGTGCCGGAGGACCGGCTGGGCATGGGCCTGGTGGGCAGCATGGGCATCCCGGACAATATGATGCTCCGCAGCTACAGCGAGGGTCACTCCATCTTCGCCGGGCATAAGAAGCCCAACCGGATGGCGAAGGAAGTGGTGGACGAGCTGGGGGTGGTCACCTCCAGCATGAATGCGCCGGTGCGGAAGATGTCCGGCGGCAACGTCCAGAAGGTGCTGGTGGGCCGGGAGATTGCCCTGAGCCCTACCGTGCTGATGACGGCCTACGCCGTCCGTGGGCTGGACATCAACACCTCCTATACCATCTATCATCTGCTGAATGAGGAGAAGCGGCAGGGCGTCTCCGTGATTTACGTCGGCGAGGACCTGGACGTGCTGCTGGCCCTGTGTGACCGCATCCTGGTGCTGTGCGCCGGTCAAGTCAACGGCATCGTGGACGGCAAGACCGCCACCAAGGAGCAGGTGGGCCTGCTGATGACCAACCTACAGGAAAAGGAGGGTGACTGACCTATGCAAACATCTGCTTCCGGCGCACCCCGCCTTCGCATCGTCAAGCGGGACAGCCTGCCTCTGTGGAAGTCTGTGGCGATCCGCCTGCTGGCGGTGCTGCTGGCCCTGCTGGTGGACGCGGTGCTGATTTACTGCATCGTGAACATGAATCCGGTGGAGGCCTACAAGACCATGTTCAGCGGGGCCTTCGGCACCTCCCGCCGGGCCTGGATCACCGCCCGGGACACGGCGCTGCTCCTGTGTATGTCCGTGGGCCTGGCCCCCGCCTTTAAGATGCGCTTCTGGAACACCGGCGCAGAGGGCCAGATTCTGGTGGGGGCTATCTGCACCGCCTTCTGCATGATTAACTTTGCCGACATCCTCCCCACCGGCCTGCTGCTGGTGGTGATGGCCCTGGCCTCCATCGTGGGCGGCGGCATCTGGGGGCTGATTCCCGCTGTATTCAAAGCCAGGTGGGACACCAACGAGACGCTGTTCACCCTGATGCTGAACTATGTGGCCATCCAGCTGACCTCCTTCTGCGTGGCCTGCTGGGAGAATCCCTACGGCTCCAACACCGTGGGCATCATCAACCAGAACTCCCAAATCGGCTGGTTCCCCTCCCTGTTCGGCGCGTCCTACGGGCTGAACATCCTGCTGGCGGTGCTGCTGACGGTGGGGATGTTCTGCTACCTCCGCTACACGAAGCAGGGGTATGAAATCGCCGTGGTGGGGGAGAGCCGGAACACCGCCCGGTACGCCGGCGTGTCCATCACCAAGGTGTACATCCGCACCATGATTATCTCCGGCGCCATCTGCGGCTTCTCCGGCTTCATCGCCGTGGCCGGGTCCTCCCACACCGTCTCCACCTCTACGGCAGGCGGGCGGGGCTTCACCGCCATCATCGTGGCCTGGCTGGCCAAGTTCAACACCTTCTTTATGGTGGTGATTTCCCTGCTGCTGGTCTTCCTGGAGAAGGGGGCCAGTGAAATCGCTTCCCAGTACAACCTGAACGAGTACGCCGCCCAGATGATAGAGGGCGTCATCCTGTTCTTCATCCTGGGCAGCGAGTTCTTCATCAATTACCGCCTGGTCCGCCCCGGCAAGGAAAAGGAGGGCAAGTGATATGTCTCAGCTCATTTCCCTGTTGCAGGCCGCCATCACCTTCGGCACCGTCATCATGTTCGGCGCCCTGGGCGAGGTGGTGACGGAGAAGTCCGGCAACCTGAACCTGGGCACCCCTGGCATCATGTACCTGGGGGGCATCGCCGCCCTGGCCGGAGCCTTCTTCTACGAGAGCGGGGTGGAGAACCCCAACGCCCTGGTGGGCATTCTGATCGCCACGGTTTGCTGCGTGGTGGCCTCCGCCTTGGGCGGGCTGATTTACGCCTTCCTGACTGTCACCCTCCGGGCCAACCAGAACGTCACCGGCCTGACACTGACCATCTTCGGCTCCGGCGTGGCAAACTTCTTCGGCGGCAGCATGAACAAGCTGGCCGGCGGCGTGGGGCAGATCTCCGTGGCCACCACCAGCGGCGGCTTCCGGGCTACCTTGCCCCTGGCGAAGCTGGGGACGGTGGGCGCCATCCTCTTCAACCACGGCTTCCTGGTCTATACGGCCATCGCCCTGGCGGTGGTGCTGCACCTGCTGCTGGGCCGCACCCGGGTGGGGCTGAACCTGCGGGCGGTGGGGGAGTCCCCCGCCACGGCGGACGCCACCGGCATCAACGTCACCCGATACAAGTACACCGCCACCTGTGTGGGGTCGGTCATCACCGGCCTGGGCGGGATGTTCTACGTCATGGACTATATCAAGGGCACCTGGGCCAACGACGGGGCCATCGAGTCCCTGGGCTGGCTGGCCCTGGCGCTGGTGATTTTCGCGGCGTGGAAGCCGCTGAACACCATTTGGGGGGCCTACCTCTTCGGCATCCTGTACTGGCTGTACTACTACATCGGCGGGCTGACCCGGTACTCCCAGGAGCTGTTCAAAATGCTGCCCTATGTGGTCACCATCGTGGTGCTGGTCATCACCTCCATGCGCAAGAAGCAGGAGAACCTGGGGCCTGCCGCCCTGGGGCAGAACTACTTCCGGGAGGAGCGGTGACCGCCCTCCGGCAGACGATAATCCGGGCCGCACGGCTGTGCGGCCCGGTTTTTCCGTTTGGCGCGGCTCTCAGAGGCGGCGCTCCTTCGAGGGGCGTTTGGAGGGGAGCCGCTGACGAACCGCGTCGAAAATCCCCGCCCTCCTCATTGGAACAGGCAGGAAACCCCTGAAAACAAAGCAAACTTCGCACTTTTAAGAAAAAATTCATATCTTCCTCCTTGTCAAGGGGCCTGTCTTGTGCTAAGATGGGGGCAGACTTTTGGAGGGGCGGTTTTGGTCCGCCCGGCTTCCGGAAGGAATCATCATAACATCGGTTCGGGCGGCCAGTCCGGGCCTGGAGGATAACATACCATGAACCATATCAAGCGATTTTGCGCAGCGTTTCTGACCCTGGGGCTGCTGGCCCTCACCGGCTGCACCGTTCAGGGGAGCGCCGCCGGTTCCAGCTCCGGCAGCACCCTGCCGGAGCCGGATTCCACCGCCAGCATGACGCTGATCGGCATCGCCCTGGCCGGCAGCGCGGAGGGGGACGACTCGCTGGACGGCCAGGCCGCCGAGCTGCAAACCAAGCTCCAGGACGCGGGCTTCTCCGTGGAGATGGCCTACGCGGAGGGGAACGGGGACACCCAGAGCCGTCAGCTCAACGCCATGATTGAGGACGAATGCGCCATCCTGATTGTGGAGGCGGTGGACGCGGACGCCATTGACGCCGCCCTGACCTCCGCCGGTCAGGCGGGCATCTCCGTCCTGGCCTGCGGCACCTCTCTGGACAACAGCGCCGTCACCTGCTATGTGGGGACGGACTACGCCGCCATGGGGGCCGCCCAGGCCGCCTACCTGGTGGACGCCTTGGGGCTGGATGACGAGGACGCCGGAAGCGACACCTACACCCTGGAGCTGGTGGTGGGGGACACCACCGCCGACCGGCTCATCTATGAGGGGGCCATGGAGGTTCTGGACGCTTACCTGACCGGCGGCCAGCTGACCATCCCCTCCGGCCAGCAGAGCTATGAGGACGTGGCGACGGCGGATGCCGCCGACCGGATGGAGAGCCTGCTCACCACCTACTACTCCGGCGGGGAGAATCTGGACGCGCTGCTGACCACCGACAACGACAGCTGCAGCGCCGCCCTGACCACCCTCCACAGCGCTTACAGGGGCAGCGTTTACCCCATCGTGGTGGGCGCTCAGTGCGGGCTGGAAAGCGTCCAGTGGCTCAGCGACGGGTATCTGGCCATGACCACCCTGACCCCGGAGGTGCGCTATGCGGACCAGGTGCTCACTCAGATTCGGCAGATCCGCAGCGGCGAAACTGCGGAGGACTACCTGGCCACCGGCGAGACCGTCACGGCGGACAACTTCCTGGAGCTGCTGGTGGACAGCGGGCTGTACTCCGTCTCCCTCACCGGCGAGGTCACTGAGGGCGCAAGCGAAGAGACCGAGGATGATACGGACACCGAGGAGGTGCCCGTGGTGGACTATGAAGCGGAGGATGACCTGGAGGGCGACAGCTCAGAGGACGAATAAAAATTTTGCATTTCACACTTCTGTAACATTTTCCTGTGAAGTTCTGTAACATCCCGGGTGTATCTTAAATACATGAGTTGAGCAACTTCTTCTTTTCATTCTATCCTCCCTAATTTCCCTATAGGAACAGCGGTTCACATCGTGAGCCGCTGTTCCTTATTGTTTTGTTTTCCAGTTACACACAGAGAAAGGCGGTGCGTCTCCAAATCGGAGGCGCACCGCCTTTTTTGCAGCGCTGCGGAACGCAGCGCTTAGTTCCGCTCTGCCAGGGGCACGAACTCCCGCTTCGGCACCATGGACTTGTAGGCCGGGCGAATGATTTTTCCCGGCGTGGTATAAATCTCCTCCATCCGGTGGGCGCACCAGCCGGGCATCCGGGCGGTGGCGAACAGGGGGGTGAACAGCTCCTCCGGAATGTTCAGCATCATGTACACAAAGCCGCTGTACAGGTCCACGTTGGCGCACATGGGGCGCTCGTTCCCCTTTACCCGGCGGAACACCTCCGGGGTCAGCCGCTCGATGGACTCCACCAGGTCCAGGCCATCGTCCATGCCCTTCTGCTCCGCCAGACGGCGGGCGAACCGCTTCAGAATCGCCGCCCTGGGGTCGGACAGGGTGTAAATGGCGTGGCCCATGCCGTAAATCAGGCCGCTGCCGTCCCCCAGCTCCCCTTTCAGGATGCGCTCCAGGACGGATTTGACCTCCTCATCGTCCTTCCAGTCGTGGACCTCGGCACAAATCACGTCCATCATCTGCTTGCAGCGGACGTTGGCCCCGCCATGACGGGGGCCCTTCAGCGCGCCCACCGCCGCCGCGATGGAGGAGTAGATGTCGGTGTAGGAGGAGGAGATCACCCGGCAGGTGAAGGTGGAGTTGTTGCCGCCGCCGTGCTCCGCGTGGAGCACCAGGCACAGGTCCAGCAGCCTGGCCTCCTCCTCCGTGTAGGACTGATCCTTGCGGATGGCGGCCAGGATGTTCTCCGCCGCGCCCTTGTCCTTCATGGAGCGGTGGAGGTACAGGGAGTCCTTATCGTAGTAGCACCGCTTGGCGGAGTAGGCGTGGGAGATGATCATGGGGGTGCGGGCAATCAGCTGCATCGCCAGCCGCAGCTCGTTTTCCACCGTTCTGGTCTCCGGGTCCTCGTCATAGGAATAGAGGGTGAGGATGCTGCGGGCCAGCTTGTTCATAATGTCCCGGCTGGGGTTGCGGATGATCATGTCCTCGGAGAACATATGGGGCAGAGTGCGCATCTCCCCCAGGACGGCGCAGAAGTCCTCCAGCTGCTGCTTGTTGGGCAGGTTGCCCATCAGCAGCAGATAAATCGTCTCCTCAAAGCCGAAGCGCCCCTCGGTGATGAAGCCCCGGATCAGATCCTCCACGTCGATGCCGCGGTAAATCAGGTGGCCGTCCACCGGTTTGCGCTCGCCGTCCTCCACCACATAGCCGCGGACGCTGCCCACCTCGGACACACCGGCCATGACGCCGGTGCCGTCGCTGTTGCGCAGGCCCCGTTTGATGTCCGCCTTCTGGTAGATGGCGGGGTCGATATGATTGTACTTGGAAAATTCTTCGGACAGTGCGTGCATATAGGCGCTGCCTCCGGTGGGGACTGCGTTCGACATGAAGCTCAACACCCTTTCTCACATATTCTTGTATGGAATATCATACCATATTTTGAATAGAAGGTCAATGCACGCTTCTTAAAGCAAATTAAAATTGTCAGAAAAAGGCGTTTTGCACCGTGAAAAGTAACCGATTTTTGTGAAATATGAAGGAATGAGGGAACCGGCTTGCAAAAAAATCAGGTCAAAAGCGGCTTCCGCCCGATGGCGGCGGCGGTGGCGGCGCTGCTGTCCGCCGTGTTCCTGCTGCCCCTGGGGCTGGGGGAGACACCCAGGGCGGAGGCCGCCGAAGGCGGTACCGCCCAGACCGGCAGCGCCTCCTCCGGTGAGACGCCGGAGGAGGCTTCCGCTCTGGCGGCAGAGACATCCTCAGAGGACGCCGCCCCCGAAGCCGACACCCTGGACGGGGCGGTGGAGGTGACGGTGCTGCTGGACGGGGAGCGCTGCACCCTGACCCTGGATGAGTACCTGTGGGGGGTGGTGGCGGCGGAAATGCCCGCCGCCTTCCAGGAGGAGGCGCTGAAGGCCCAGGCCATCGCCGCCCGCACCTACACCCTGTACCGCATGGCCCACGGCACGGACAGCCACGACGTGGCCCTGTGCGGTGACCCGAACTGCTGCCAGGCGTGGATCTCCCGGGAGGAGCGGCTGGCGGCCTGGCCGGAGGAGAACGGGGAGGCTTATGCGGAAAAAATCGCCGTCGCCATTGCGGACACCGACGGGGTCTACCTGACCTACGGCGGGGAGCCGCTGCTGGCGGTGTTCCACGCATCCTCCGGCGGCTGCACCCGCAGCGCCCTGGAGGTGTGGGGGCAGGACCTGCCCTATCTGGTCAGTGTGGCCAGTCCGGAGGACGACAGCGGCGTTCCCAACTACTACAGCGTGGTGACGGTGGAGGCGTCTGCGTTTCAGGAAGCCGTCCTGGAGGACTATCCCGACGCAGACCTGTCCGGCGACCCGGCGGACTGGTTCGGGGAGACGGCCTATGACGAAGCTGGGCTGCCCGTCTCCCTGGAGGTGGGAGGCGTCAGCATCGCCACGTCGGAGCTGCGGGCCATGTTTGACCTCCGCTCCCCCACCCTGACGGCGGAGGGGACGGAGGAGGTTGTCACCTTCTACGTCACCGGCTACGGCCACGGGGTAGGGATGAGCCAGTACGGGGCCAACGCCCTGGCCAAAGAGGGCAAGACGGCGGAGGAGATTCTGCTGTGGTACTACACCGGGGCGGAGCTGGCGACGCTGCCGCTGGAGGAGTAGGGAGCGGCTGACGGAATAGCGAACCCGTCCCCCCAAAAGCTGCAAAAAGCCCGCTAAAAAAAGAAGGCTTCTGGCACATATCTGTGTACCAGAAGCCTTCTTTTATTCTGGAGGTGTTTCACAGCCCCTGTCAGGTATCCAGCGCGTAATAATACAGCGCCTCCGCGTCCGTATCCAGCACCAGCACCGCAAAATTGTAGGAGTAGACCTCCTCGGCGCTGCCCGTCCTGGGCGATGGCCTGCCAGCCTCCGCCGTTTCTGGCCTGAGCCACCAGACTGTCATAGTCCTCCTGGGAGAAGGTGTATCGGGTCAGGGTGACGCCGTCCCCGTGGAAGCCGCCGTGAGTCTCGATGAGGGCCTCCGACGATGCGGAGGAGGGCAGGGTGAGGGAGAAATCCGACTGGACATCGCTGGCGTTGGACACTGCGCCGGAGCAGCCCGACAGCAGAAGGCAGACGGCCGCCGCGCCTGCCAGCAGACGGGTGAGACGGAAGAATTTTGACTTTCGCATGGTGAAGATACCTCGTTTCTGTACAGCTCGCAAGGCGGGGGGCTTTGCGGCAGATTCAGTTTACCATCGGCTCCGGTGGAATACAATAAAGGAACGATTAAGAGTTCCTTAAGGCCTGCTTAAGACTTGCTTTGGAGGCGGAACCGGGTTCCTTCCGCCCTGCGAAAGAAATGGAAAATACAATAATAAAGTGAAAACAGGATAAATCCCAAAAAACTGCAAACTTTTCTCAAGAAAACACTTGACAAGCGCTTCGGAAAATGGTACAGTATGCAAGGTGCCCTCTTACGGGGGTGCTATGCGATGACGCGGGAGATTGCGGCATTGAGCCGGTAACTTCCGCTGAGTATGTCCGGACCGGATTCGGGCGGCTGATTTTGTACGCTGTGCCGATGGCGAGTATATCGCCACGCATGGCGGCCAGCCGGCAGGTTCTGTCGGCTTTCTGTGTGCCGTGGAGTGATACACGCGGCGGAGTGTACAGAATTTTAGCCCACTCGGATTCCCGTCCAGCCATGTACGTCTAATGTACGAAATAAGGAGGAACACAAATCATGGCAAACGAATCTATCCGCATCCGCCTGAAGGCTTATGACCATCAGCTGATCGACGCCAGCGCAGAGAAGATCGTCGAGACCGCCAAGCGCACCGGCGCGTCCGTCTCCGGCCCCATCCCGCTGCCCACCAAGAAGGAAGTCGTCACCATCCTGCGGGCTACCCACAAGTATAAGGACTCCCGTGAGCAGTTCGAGCGCCGCACCCACAAGCGCCTGATCGACATCCAGAACCCCACCCCCAAGACGGTGGAGTCCCTGATGAATCTCCAGCTCCCCGCCGGCGTGGACATCTCCATCAAGCTGTAAGCAGGGCGGAGGCAGAATCGTCCCTGAAACAGAGGGGACGCAATTTACTTCGTTGTACCCGTTTCCCGGCGGCTTGCGAGTCGGGAGGGTCATGTTGAGAGAGCAATGGCCGGGCGTGAGTCCAATGCACGCCGCGTCAACTACCTCAACCAATAACCTTTTAAGGAGGAAAACAAAAATGGCCAATGAAAAGGCAATCATCGGCACAAAGGTCGGCATGACGCAGACCTTTGACGAAGACGGCAAGGTCGTTCCTGTTACTGTCATCAAGGCAGGCCCCTGCACCGTCGTCCAGAAGAAGACAGCCGAGAAGGATGGCTACGAAGCCATTCAGCTGGGCTATCAGCCTACCACCGAGAAGCATCTGACCAAGGCCCAGAAGGGCCACCTGGCCAAGGCCACTGACGAGAACCTGAAGGTCCTCAAGGAGGTCCAGTTCAGCGAGTATGACAAGCTGGAAGTGGGCGACATCCTGCGGGCCGACGTGTTCGCCGCCGGTGAGCACGTAGACGCCACCGCCATCAGCAAGGGCAAGGGCTACGCCGGCGTGGTGAAGCGCCACGGCGCCCAGCGCACCCCCATGACCCACGGCGGCGGCCCTGTCCACCGTCACGCAGGCTCCATGGGCTCCACCTCTACCCCGTCCCGTATCCGCAAGGGTAAGATCGGCGCGGGCCAGATGGGCGCGGAGCAGGTCACCATTCAGAACCTGACCGTGGTGCAGGTCGACCCCGAGATCGACCTGATCGCAGTCCGGGGCGCGGTACCCGGCCCCAAGGGCGGCATCGTCGTGCTGAAGAGCGCTGCCAAGGTCCTGGTGGAGAAGCAGGCCGGTGCGGCTATCAGCCTGAACCCGCAGAAGGCTTCCGGCCGGAACCCGCAGAAGGCTTCCGCAAGGAACCACTAATTGAAGGGAAGGAGAGATTACAATGGCTAAGGCTAATGTATATGATGTTACCGGCGTTCAGACCGGCGATATCCAGCTGTCTGACGCTGTGTTCGGCATCGAACCCAACGAAGCCGCTGTCCATGCCGTGGTCAAGAACCACCTGGCAAACTGCCGGCAGGGTACGCAGTCCGCTCTGACCCGCGCTGAGGTTTCCGGCGGCGGCAGAAAGCCCTGGAGACAGAAGGGTACCGGCCGCGCCCGTCAGGGCAGCACCCGTAGCCCCCAGTGGACCCACGGCGGCGTCGTGTTCGCCCCCAAGCCCCGCAGCTACAGCTACACCCTGAACAAGAAGCTCAAGCGCCTGGCGCTGAAGAGCGTCCTGTCCGACAAGGCCGCCAAGAATGCCGTCTATGTGGTGGACGGCCTGGACCTGGACGAGGTCAAGACCAAGAAGATGGTTCAGCTGCTCACCGCCCTCGACGCGGGCAAGAGCGTCGTCGTCACCGACGGCGTGAAGCAGAACGTGGTGCTGTCCGCCCGGAACGTCCCCGGCGTGGTCACCACCCCCGCAACCATCCTGAGCGTGTATGACATCGTCAACGCTAAGAGCTTGGTGGTCGATAAGGCCGCCCTGGCTACCATTGAGGAGGTATTTCAGTAATGACTGCTTATGATATTATTCGGAAGCCCGTCGTTACCGAGGCTTCCATGATGGCTACCAGCGACCGGCAGTACACCTTCGTGGTGGACAAGCGGGCCAACAAGACCGAAATCGCCTCCGCCATCGAGAAGATTTTCGATGTGAAGGTGGAGAAGGTCAACACCATGAACTATGATGGTAAGAAGAAGCGCATGGGCAACGGTCCTATGGGCAAGCGCCCCGCCTACAAGAAGGCTGTCGTCAAGCTGACTGAGGACTCCAAGACCATCGAGCTCTTCGACGAAATGGTTTAAAGGAGGTAACGCATCATGCCTGTAAAGACTTATAAGCCGACTACCCCGGCACGCCGCGGTATGACCGTGTCCGGCTTCGATGGGATCGACAAGAAGGCCAAGCCTGAGCGCAGCCTCACCCAAAAGCTGAACAAGCATTCCGGCCGCAACAGCTACGGCCGCATCACCGTCCGCCACAAGGGCGGCGGCAACAAGAAGATTTACCGCATTATCGACTTCAAGCGGGATAAGGAAGGCCAGGCTGAGGTGCTGCGCCTGGAGTATGACCCCAACCGCACCGCCTATATCGCCCTGATTCAGTATGAGGACGGCACCAAGAGCTATATCCTGGCCCAGTCCGGCCTGAAGAAGGGCGACAAGGTGGAGTCCGGCCCCAACGCCGACATCCTCCCCGGCAACTGTCTGCCCCTGTCCAACATCCCCGTGGGCACCGTCATCTCCTGCATCGAGATGCACACCAACCACGGTGCGCAGCTGGTCCGCGCCGCCGGCGAGGCCGCTCAGCTGATGGGCAAGGAAGGCAAGTACGTTCAGGTGCGCCTCCCCTCCGGTGAGTACCGCCTGATTAAGTCCGACTGCCGCGCCGTCATCGGCGGCATCGGCAATGAGGACCATGGCAACATCCACATCGGCAAGGCCGGCCGGAAGCGCCACATGGGCGTCCGTCCCACCGTCCGCGGCTCCGTCATGAACCCCAACGACCATCCCCACGGCGGCGGCGAAGGCCGCGCCCCCATCGGCCGTCCCGGCCCCGTCACCCCCTGGGGCAAGCCCGCCATGGGTTACAAGACCCGGAACAAGAAGAACCGTACCGAGAAGTTTATCGTCCGCCATCGCGGTGCGAAGTAAGGAGGCATTAGCATGAGCAGATCGATCAAAAAAGGCCCCTTCTGCGCCCCTGAGCTGCTGAAGCGGGTCGATGAACTGAACGCGACGGGAGAGAAAAAGGTGCTGAAGACCTGGAGCCGCAGCTCCACCATCTATCCCTCCTTCGTCTCCCACACCATCAACGTGTACAACGGCAAGAAGTTCATCCCTGTCTATGTGACCGAGGATATGGTAGGCCACAAGCTGGGCGAGTTCGCGCCTACCCGCACATTCAAGGGCCACAGCGGTGGCAAGACCAAGTAAGGAGGACATGAAACATGAGTGAAGCTAAAGCGAGCTTGTCCTTCGCCCGCATCTCCCCCCGGAAGGTGAACGTGGTCTGTGAGCTGATCCGTGGCAAGGACGTGGAGATGGCCACCGCCATCCTGCAAAATACTCCCAAAGCAGCCTCTGAACTGCTGGTCAAGCTGGTGCAGAGCGCAGCGGCCAACGCCGAGAACAACCACGGGATGGACCCCGATAACCTGGTTGTCAAGGCGGCCTACGCCGACGCCGGTATGACCATGAAGCGTATGCGCCCCCGCGCCAAGGGCCGCGGCTGCCGCATCGACAAGAGAACTTCCCACATCACCGTCGTGGTGGCGGAGAAGGAATAAGGAGGCAAGAAAATGGGACAGAAAGTAAATCCCCACGGCTTCCGTGTGGGCGTGATTAAGGACTGGGATTCCCGTTGGTACGCCAGCGATGAAAAGGTCGGCGACCTGATCGTTGAGGACAACAAGATCCGCAAGTTTTTGAAGAAGACCCTGTACGCCACCGGTGTGCCCAAGATTGAGATCGAGCGCGACAACGCGAAGATCACCGTCTATGTGCACTGCGCCCGCCCCGGCATGATTCTGGGCAAGGACGCCACCGAGATTGAGAAGCTCCGCGCTCAGCTGGAGAAGATGACCGGCAAGCCTGTGGCGCTGAACATCGTCGAGGTGAAGCGGGGCGAGGTGGACACCAACGCCCAGCTGGTGGCTGAGAACATCGCCCAGCAGATCGAGAAGCGTACCTCCTTCCGTCGGGCCATGAAGAACGCCATCGGCCGCGCCATGAAGTCCGGCGCGAAGGGCATCAAGGTCAGCATCGGCGGCCGTCTGAACGGCGCTGAGATCGCCCGCACCGAGCATTACCATGAGGGCACCATCCCCCTGCAGACCCTGCGGGCCGACATTGACTACGGCTTTGCTGAGGCTGCCACCACCTATGGCCGCATCGGCATCAAGGTTTGGGTGTACAAGGGCGAGGTGCTCCAGCAGACCCTGCGCACCACCCCCCGGACGCTGGACCTGAGCAAGCCCTACCATGAGCGCAGCGACCGTCCCCGCCGCCGCAATGACCGCCGGAACGACCGCAATGACCGCAACCCGAATGGCCGCAGCCAGAGCGCTGGCCGCAGCCGTCAACCCCGTAAGGAAGGAGGAGATCAGTAATGCTGATGCCGAAGAGGGTCAAGTACCGCAAGCAGATGCGCGGGCGCATGACCGGCAAAGCCAGCCGCGGCAACACGGTCAGCTATGGCGAGTACGGCCTGCAGGCTCTGGAGCCGGCGTGGATCACCTCCCGTCAGATCGAAGCGGCCCGTGTCACCATGAGCCGCAGCACCAAGCGTGGCGGCAAAATCTGGATTAAGATTTTCCCCGATAAGCCCATCACCAAGCAGCCCGCCGAAACCCGTATGGGCAAAGGCAAAGGCTCCCCTGAGTTCTGGGTGGCCGTGGTGAAGCCCGGCCGTGTGATGTTTGAGATCGCCGGCGTCTCCGAGGAGGCCGCCCGGGAGGCTCTGCGCCTGGCTGCGTATAAGCTGCCCATCAAGACCAAGATCATCAAGAAAGAAGCGGCAGAGGAGGTTGAAGCGTAATGAAGGCTGTTGACGTTCGCGGCATGACCCCCGCTGAGCTGGACACCAAGCTGGTGGAGCTGAAGAAAGAGCTGTTCGAGCTGCGCTTTCAAAACGCCACCAATCAGCTGAACAATCCCGGCCGTATCGCTGATGTCAAGAAGGACATCGCCCGGGTCAAGACAATCATCCGTGAGAAGCAGATTGCTGCTTCCACCGAGCAGTAAGGAGGGATCAACTATGGCAAGAACTTCTTCCCGCAAAACCAGAGTCGGCCTGGTTGTTTCCGATAAGATGGATAAGACGATTGTTGTGGCCATTGCCGACCGCGTGGCCCATCCCCTGTACAAGAAAATCGTCAAGAGAACCTATAAGCTGAAGGCCCACGACGAGCTGAACCAGGCCCATGTGGGCGACCGCGTCAGCGTGATGGAGACCCGCCCCCTGTCCAAGGATAAGCGCTGGAGACTGGTTGAAATCATCGAGAAGGCAAAGTAAGGAGGTACCGGTATGATTCAGGAAGAATCCTATCTGAAGGTTGCCGATAATACCGGCGCCAAAATGATTAAGACCATCCGCGTACTGGGCGGCTCCAAGCGGAAGTATGGCAACATCGGCGACACCGTGGTTGCCTCCGTCCGTAAGGCTGCCCCCGGCGGTCAGGTCAAAAAGGGCGATGTGGTGAAGGCCGTTGTCGTCCGCTCCGTCCGCGGTGTGCGCCGTGCAGATGGCTCCTATGTCCGCTTTGACGAGAACGCTGCCGTTCTCATCAAGGAGGATAAGACCCCTGTGGGCACCCGTATCTTTGGCCCGGTGGCCCGCGAGCTGCGTGACAAGGATTATCTGAGAATCCTGTCCCTGGCTCCCGAAGTGATTTAAGGGGGTACCGAGATATGAAGATGAACATCAAGCGGGGCGATAACGTCATCGTCCTCAGCGGCAAGGACGCCGGTAAGACCGGTGAGGTCCTGACCGCCATGCCCGCCGAGGGCAAGGTCATTGTGAAGGGCGTCAACATCCAGTCCCGTCACACCAAGCCCCAGCGCCAGGGCGACGAGGGCGGCATCATCCAGAAGGAGGGCGCCCTGTATGCCTGCAAGGTCATGCTGGTCTGCCCCAAGTGCGGCAAGCCCACCCGCGTCGGCCACAAGTTCGTGGACGGCAAGAAAGTCCGCGCCTGCAAGAAGTGCGGCGAAGAAATCTGAGAAAGGAGCGTAACGAACCATGCCTGTTTTAAAGGATAAGTACAATGCCGAGATCGCTCCTGCACTCATGCAGAAGTATGGCTACAAGAGCGTCATGCAGATCCCCAAGCTGGTCAAGGTTGTGGTGAATGTGGGCGTTGGCGAAGCCAAGGAGAACGCCAAGGTCATGGACGCCGTGGTGGGCGACATCGCCACCATCACCGGCCAGAAGCCCGTCGTCGTCAAGGCCAAGAAGTCCATCGCAAACTTCAAGCTGCGTGAGGGAATGCCCATCGGCGTGAAGGTGACCCTGCGTCAGGACAAGATGTGGGAGTTTGTGGACCGTCTGTTCAACATCGCCCTCCCCCGTGTCCGTGACTTCCGGGGCATCAATCCCGACGCCTTCGACGGCCGCGGCAACTATGCCCTAGGCATCAAGGAGCAGCTGATCTTCCCCGAGATCGAGTACGACAAAATCGACAAGATCCGCGGCATGAACGTGGTCTTTGTCACCACCGCCGAGACCGACGAGGAAGCCCGGGACCTGCTGGGCCAGCTGGGCGCACCCTTTGCGAAATAACGAGAGGAGAACATTATGGCGAAACTTTCTATGAAACTGAAGCAGCAGAGAGAGCCGAAGTACTCCACTCGCCGCTACAACCGCTGCAAGATCTGCGGCCGTCCCCACGCCTACCTGCGCAACTACGGCGTCTGCCGCATCTGCTTCCGGGAGCTGGCCTATAAGGGCGAGATCCCTGGCGTGAAGAAGGCTTCCTGGTAAATCAGGGAACCAAATTCGTCAACCAGCGTCAGAAGTCAGGCGGAATACCCGGCCCGCCTCCGGGCGTCAGCCCAAGGTTCCCCTGATACCCTGGCGCTTTGAACAGAGGGCATCTAAGCGAAACGCTGAAACCCCTGTAACCATCCATGTTAAGGAGGTCATTCAATCATGCACATCACAGACCCTATTGCTGATATGCTGACCCGGATTCGCAATGCGAGCAACGCGAAGCACAGCACCGTCGATGTTCCCGCGTCCAACATGAAGAAGGCCATCGCCAAGATTCTGCTGGATGAGGGCTATATCAAGAATTATCAGCTCATCGACGATGGCACCCAGGGCATCATCCGCATCACCCTGAAGTACAACGGCAACGAGCGCGCCATCACCGGCCTGCGTCGGGTCTCCAAGCCCGGCCTGCGGGTCTATGCCGGCGCTGACGAGCTGCCCAAGGTGCTTCACGGCCTGGGCATCGCCATCGTATCCACCTCAAAGGGCGTCCTGACCGACAAAGCTGCCCGTGAGCAGCACGTCGGCGGCGAAGTCCTGGCGTTTGTTTGGTAAGGAGGGTATCGTATTATGTCTCGAGTAGGAAGAGCGCCGATTACCGTCCCCGCCGGTGTCACCGTCACCATTGCCGACGGCAATCTGGTGACGGTCAAGGGCCCCAAGGGTGAAATGCAGCGGGCCTTCAACCCCAGCCTGACCATCAAGCAGGAAGGGACTGAGCTGCTGGTCACCCGCCCCAATGACAGCAAGGAGATGCGTTCCCTCCACGGAACCACCCGTGCGCTGCTGCACAATATGGTGGTGGGCTGCCACGAAACCTTCACCAAGACCCTCCAGATCAACGGCATTGGCTATCGTGTGGAGAAGAAGGGCACCGCCGTCACCATGAAGCTGGGCTATTCCCATGACGTGGTGGTGGAGGAGATCCCGGGCATCACCATGGAAGTGCCCGACGCCAACACCATCGTGGTGCGCGGCTGCGATAAGCAGGCCGTGGGCCAGTTCGCCGCCGTTATCCGCGGCAAGAGACCGCCTGAGCCTTACAAGGGCAAGGGCATCAAATACGCCGATGAAGTCATCCGCCGCAAGGAAGGCAAGACCGGCGCCAAGAAGAAATAAGGAGGTGTGCCTAAATGATTGCTCGTCCCAATACCAACGCGCAGCGTTTGAAGCGGCATAAGCGCGTCCGTGCCAAAATCTCCGGCACGCCCGAGAGACCCCGTTTGAACGTATTCCGCAGCGAAACCAACATCTACGCCCAGGTCATCGACGATGTGAACGGCGTGACGCTGGCTTCCGCATCCTCCCTGGATAAGGGCTTCACCTGTGACGGCGATAAGAAGGATGCCGCCCGTCAGGTGGGCAAAAACGTGGCAGAGCGTGCCAAGGCCAAGGGCATTGACACTGTGGTCTTTGACCGCGGCGGTTATGTCTATCACGGCCGTGTCCAGGCTCTGGCTGAAGGCGCCCGTGAGGGCGGCCTGCAATTCTGATGGGAGGAGGAAACAGTATGCCTAGATATGAAAAAGAGGCCAGCGAATATATTGAAAAGCTGGTCTATCTGAACCGCGTCAGCAAGACCGTCAAGGGCGGCCGGGTCTCCAAGTTCTCCGCACTGATGGTCATCGGTGACGGCAAGGGCAAGGTGGGCTTCGGCATCGGCAAGGCCGCCGAGGTCCCCGAGGCCATCCGCAAGGGCATCGAGGACGCGAAGAAGAACATGATCACCGTCGCCATGTCCGGCACCACCATCCCCCACGAGGTCATCGGTGAGTATGCCGCCGGCCGTATCCTGCTCAAGCCTGCTTCCGCCGGTACCGGCGTCATCGCCGGCGGCCCCGTCCGTGCCGTCATGGAAGCTGCCGGTATTTCCGACATCCGCACCAAGTGCCTGCGCTCCCACACCGCTGAGAACGTGGTGGCGGCCACCTTCGCCGCGCTGAAGGAGCTGCGCACCCCCGAGCAGGTTGCCGCCACCCGCGGCAAGCGCGTGGAAGAGATTCTGTAAGGAGGCTGACGACAATGGCAAACATCAATATTAAGCTCGTCAAGAGCCTGAACGGCAGAATCGCCGCCCATAAGGCGACCGCCGCTGCTCTGGGCCTGCGCAAGATTGGCGACACCACTGTGCAGCCCGACAACGCCGCCACCCGCGGCAAGATCGCTCAGATCGGTTACCTGCTCCAGGTGACCGAGGAGCAGTAAGGAGGACAGAACCATGGAACTCTACAACCTGTCTCCTGCCGCCGGTTCTACCAAGGTCGGCAAGCGGAAGGGCCGTGGAGCCGGCACCGGCAACGGCAAGACCGCAGGCCGCGGCCATAAGGGCCAGAAGGCCCGCAGCGGCGGCCATGTCCGCATCGGCTTCGAGGGCGGCCAGATGCCTCTGGCCCGTCGGCTGCCCAAGCGCGGCTTTAACAACATTTTCGCAAAGCCCCTGACTGCCATCAACGTCTCCGCCCTGAACAAGTTTGAGGACGGGGCCACCGTCAACCTCCAGTCCCTGCTGGACGCCGGTGTGGTGACGCAGTGCAAGTACGGGGTAAAAATCCTGGGCAACGGTGAGCTGACCAGGAAGCTGACTGTCCAGGCCACCGCCTTCTCTGCATCCGCAAAGGAGAAAATTGAAGCTGCTGGAGGAAAGGCCGAGGTGATCTAAGTGATTGAGACGATTCGTACCGCTTGGAAAATTCCTGAGCTGCGTAAGAAATTGCTCTTCGTCGCTTTCATCCTGCTGATCTTCCGCCTGGGCAATAACATCCCCGTCCCGTTTATCGACACGGCCAGCCTGCAGAGCTATTTCAACGCACAGGGGAGCAACATCCTCGGCCTGTTGAACGTCATGAGCGGCGGCGGCTACGGCAGCGCCACCATGCTGGCCCTCAGCATCCAGCCCTATATCAACGCATCCATCATTATTCAGCTGCTGACCGTTGCCATCCCCGCCCTGGAGCGGATGCAGCGGGACGGCGGTGAGCGGGGCCGGAAACGCCTGGAGCAAATCACCCGTTACACCACCCTGGGCCTGGGCCTGCTGCAGGCCTTCGGCTACTATATGATGATCCGGTACTATGACTTCCTGTCCAACGACACTGTCTGGGCCGGCATCGTCATCGTCCTGACCTTTGCGGCAGGCTCCGTGTTCGTCATGTGGTTGGGTGAGCAGATCACCGAGTACGGCGTCGGCAACGGCATCTCCATCATCCTGTTCGGCGGTATCCTCTCCCGGGTGCCCAACGCTGTGTATTATATGTACACCGGCGTGAGCAACTGGGTGGCCGGTTCCACGGACGAGGACGCGGTGATGCTGCATCCCGCCTTTGTGCCGGTGATCGTCATCGGTATCGTGCTGATTCTGGTGGCTGTGGTCTACGTCTCCCTGGCGGAGCGCCGCATCCCCGTCCAGTACGCCAAGCGCGTGGTGGGGCGGAAGATGTACGGCGGCCAGTCCACCAACATCCCCATGAAGGTCAATATGTCCGGCGTGATGCCCATCATCTTCGCCCAGACGATTGCCTCCATTCCCGCGACGATTGCGGCCTTTGTCCCCAGCTTCGCCAATTCTGCCTTTATGTCGGTGTTTGACACTGACGGCGTGCTGTACTGCATCATCTACGCGCTGCTGATCGTAGGCTTCTCCTACTTCTACGCCATGATTCAGTTCAACCCCGTTGAGGTGGCCAACAACCTGAAGAAGCAGGGCGGCTTCATCCCCGGCTACCGGGCCGGCCGTCCCACGGCGGACTTCCTGCACAAGGTGCTGAACCGCATCACCATGTTCGGCGCCCTGTACCTGATGGTCATTGCCATCCTGCCCATCATCACCGGCAACATCTTCAAAATCAGCGCCCTGTCCATCGGCGGCACCTCTGTGCTGATCGTGGTCTCCGTGGCGCTGGATACCCAGAAAGCGCTGGAGGCGCAGATGATGATGCGCCACTACAAGGGCTTCCTGAACAGCTGATGGGAGGCTACCTGGCATGAAACTGATTCTGTTGGGCGCGCCCGGCGCAGGGAAAGGCACCCAGGCTGAAATCATCAGCAAAAAGCTGAACATCCCCACCATCTCCACCGGCAACATCCTCCGTTCCGCTGTGCGGAACGGCACCCCGGTGGGGCTGAAGGCCAAGGCGTATATGGACGCCGGCGCCCTGGTGCCCGATGAGGTCATCATCGGGGTCATCGGGGAGCGGCTCCAGGAGGCCGACGCTCAGAACGGCTATATTCTGGACGGAGTTCCCCGTACCATCGCCCAGGCGGAGGCCTTGGAGGACGCGGGCATTCAGTTCGACGCCGTGGTATCCATCGAGGTACCCGACGCGGAGATCGAGCAGCGTATGACGGGCCGCCGCACCTGCCCGGCCTGCGGAGCCACCTACCACATCGTCGCAAATCCCCCCAGGCAGGAGGGCATCTGCGACCTGTGCGGCGAGGCCCTGAGCCAGCGCAAGGACGACCAGCCTGAGACGGTGAAGAACCGTCTGGCCACCTACCACGAGCAGACGGAACCGCTGAAGGGCTTCTATGCCCAGCGGGGCCTACTGAAAGTGGTGGATGTACGGGGCAGCGTTGAGGAAGTCAACGCCGCCATTATGAAAGTCCTGGGTGAATAAAGCATGGCTGATCGAATCGTCATCAAGTCGGAACGGCAAATCGAGCTGATGCGGAAAGCTGGAAAGCTCACCGCTGAGGCGCGGGCTTACGGCGCGTCCCTGGTGCGCCCCGGCATCACCACGAAGGAACTTGACAAGGCCATGTACAAGTTCATCATTGCCAACGGAGGCTATCCCTCCTTCCTGCACCTGTACGGCTTCCCCGGCACCGCCTGTATCTCAGTCAATGACGAGATCATCCACGGCATCCCCGGCAAGCGTCGGCTGGAGGAGGGGGACATCGTCTCCATCGACATCGGAGCCTGCATTGGCTACGAGGGCATTGACAAAAAGACGGGCCTGCCCATCGGGGGATATCACGGCGACTGCGCCGGTACCTACCCCGTGGGGCAGATCAGCGACGAGGCGAAGCGGCTGATCGAGGTGACGGAGCAGTCCTTCTGGGCCGGCATCCACTATGCCATGGCCGGGAATCGGGTCAGCGACATCTCAAGAGGGGTGCAGACCTGCGCGGAGGCCGCCGGGTTCGGCGTGGTCCGGGAGTATGTGGGCCACGGCGTCGGCAGCAAGATGCACGAGGCGCCGGAGGTTCCCAACTTCGTCACGGAGCACCGGATAGGCGGCAACCCCCGGCTGGTCAAGAACATGACCATCGCTGTGGAGCCCATGATCAACGCCGGTACCCGCCACATCAAGCAGATGCCCGACGGCTGGACGGTGAAAACGGCCGATGGCAAGTACGCCGCCCATTATGAAAATACCATTCTCATCACCGAAGGCGAGCCTGAGATCCTCACTCGGTGCGGAGATTGATATGGAAGTGATCCACCCTTACGAAATCGTTCTCTCCTTGGCCGGACATGACAAGGGCCAGCTCTTCTGCGTGCTGAGCGTGGAGGATGGCTACTGTCTGCTGGCGGACGGAAAGGGGAGAAAGCTGGACGCGCCCAAGCGGAAGAGCGTGAAGCACCTCCGGGGCGTAGGAACCAGCGCACATCCGGCAATCGTAAGATTGCAGAGAGGCGGCAAGATTTCAAACCGCGCCCTGCGCGGGGCGCTTGCAGCCTTCCGCGATTCAAGTCCCATATAAGGAGGCCGTTCTCTTGTCCAAAGAAGATATGATCGAGCTGGAAGGCGTGGTCATCGAGGCTCTGCCGAACGCTGTTTTTAAGGTAGACATTGGCAAAGGCCACACCATTCTGGCGAACATTTCTGGCAAGCTCAGAATGAACTATATCAGGATCCTCCCGGGAGATAAGGTGACAGTCCAGATGTCCCCTTATGACCTGACCCGCGGCCGGATTACCTGGAGAAGCAAATAAGCCCGGAACATTCATCATCCGGGGACCACGGAGCACGCCCTCTGGACAAGGGAACCCTCCGTGACAAGCAAAACAGGAGGTAAAAACGATGAAAGTGAGACCGTCCGTAAAGCCCATGTGCGAAAAATGCAAGGTCATCAAGCGCAAGGGCAGAGTAATGGTGATTTGTGAGAATCCCAAGCATAAGCAGAGACAGGGTTAAGGAGGTGTGTTGATCATATGGCACGTATTTCTGGTGTTGACTTGCCGAGAGACAAGCGTATTGAGGTCGGCCTGACCTATATCTATGGCATTGGCCTGACCAGCTCCAAAAAGATTTTGGCGGCGACGGGGATCGACCCCGATATCCGCGTGCGGGACCTGACGGAAGAGCAGGAGAGCGCACTCCGGGAGGAAATCGGAAAGCACTACACGGTGGAAGGTGACCTGCGTCGTAACGTCGCTATGGATATCAAGCGCCTCATTGAGATCGGTTCCTACCGCGGCAGCCGCCATCGTAAGAAGCTGCCCGTCCGGGGCCAGAGCTCCAAGAACAATGCCCGGACCCGTAAGGGCCCCCGCAAGACCATGGCGAACAAGAAGAAGTAAAGGAGGGAACTTAAAACATGGCTAACAATAAGAAGAAGGTTGTGCGTAAGCGCAAGGACCGTAAAAATGTTGAGAAGGGCGCCGTGCATATTCGTTCCTCCTTCAACAACACAATGGTGACCATCACCGATATGCAGGGCAACGCGCTGAGCTGGGCCTCTGCCGGTGAAATGGGCTTCCGCGGCTCCCGGAAATCCACTCCCTTTGCCGCTCAGACCGCCGCTGAGACTGCCGCCAAGGCCGCTCAGGAGTATGGCCTGAAGAGCGTGGAAGTGTACGTCAAGGGCCCCGGTCAGGGACGTGAAGCGGCCATCCGTGCGCTCCAGGCTGCCGGTCTGGAGGTCACGCTGATTAAGGACGTCACCCCCGTCCCCCACAATGGTTGCCGTCCTCCCAAGAGAAGACGTGTCTGATTCAAAGAAGGAGGAGTTATCGTTATGGCAAGAAATATGCAGCCCGTCGCGAAGCGCTGCAAGGCGCTGGGCCTGTCCCCCGCTGTGATGGGTTATTCCAAGAAAGTAACAAACCGCAACCCCAAGGGCCAGATGCGCCGCAAGCAGTCTGAGTACGCCACTCAGCTGAACGAGAAGCAGAAGGTCAAGTTCGTCTACGGCGTGCAGGAAAAGCAGTTCCGCGCCTACTATGAGAAGGCTGAGCGCCAGAGCGGCATCACCGGCGAGATCCTGCTGACCACCCTGGAGCGCCGTCTGGACAACGTCTGCTTCCGCGCCGGATTCGCAATGACCCGCCGCGAGGCCCGTCAGGTCGTCTCCCACGGCCACCTGCTGGTCAACGGCAAGAGCGTCAACATCCCCTCCTACCTCATCAAGGCGGGCGACACCGTTGAGGTGAAGGACAAGAGCCGCTCTTCCGTGAAGTTCAAGAGATTCCTGGGCGAGGACGCCATCGTCGCCACCCTGCCCACCTGGATGGAGCGTCCCAACAAGGACGAGCTGAAGGTCGTCATCAACCGGCTGCCTGAACGTGCTGATATCGACTTCCCTGTGGAGGAACACCTCATCGTCGAGTTGTATTCCAAGTAATCCGTGGCCCTCGCATATTGGTGAGCTGTCAAACCAGGGTACTTTGGTACCGCTGACGAGGAGGGTAAAACTGAAATGGTAGAAATCGAAAAGCCACGCATCGAATGTATTGAAAATCCCGGTGACGCTTCCTATGGAAAGTATGTTGTTGAGCCGCTGGAGCGCGGTTATGGTACGACCCTGGGCAACGCCCTGCGCCGTATCCTGCTCAGCTCCCTGCCCGGCACAGCAGCTACGTCCATCAAGATTGCCGGCATACAGCATGAGTTCAGCACCATTCCGGGCGTCAAAGAGGATGTGACGCAGATCGTCCTGAACGTCAAACAGATCATCGCCAAGCTGCACTGCACCGGCACCAAGCGGGTGTATATCCAGGCATCCGGTGAGGGTGAGGTCACCGCCGGTGACATCAAGTCCGACGGTGAGGTGGAGATCCTGAACCCGGAGCTGCACATCGCGACCCTGGGGGCGGACGCCACCCTGAACATGGAGCTGACGCTGAGTCATGGCCGGGGCTACGTCCCCGCCGAGCGCAACAAGCCGGCCCAGACCATCATCGGCGTGATTCCGGTGGATTCACTGTATTCGCCGGTGCTGAAGGTGAACTACACGGTGGAGAACACCCGTGTGGGCAACATGACGGACTATGACAAGCTGACGCTGGACGTTTGGACGGACGGCACCATCTCTGCCAGAGACGCCGTCTCCCTGGGCGCGAAGATCCTGTGCGATCACTTCGCCCTCTTCACCGACCTGTCCGACACAGTGGGCAGCCGTTCCACGGTGGTAGAGAAGCCGGAGGCCGCCCATGACAAGGTGCTGGAAATGACCATTGAAGAGCTGGATTTGTCTGTGCGTTCCTTTAACTGCCTGAAGCGGGCCAACATCAATACGGTGGAGGATCTGATTTCCAAGACAGAGGACGAGATGATGAAGGTTCGGAATCTGGGCCGCAAGAGCCTGGAGGAGGTCATGAACAAGCTCTCTGCCATGGGGCTCTCCCTGGCCAAGGAAGAGAGCAACTGAGTTCTGTACGATCAAATTTCAAAACTGTTTGCGTAACGTAAACGTTCCGAAGGAGTGAATCAAATGGGTTATCGTAAACTGGGCAAGACGTCCGACCAGCGGAAGGCCATGCTTCGTCAGCTGACCACTGACCTGCTGGAGCACGGCCGCATTAAGACCACCGTCACCCGCGCCAAGGAGGTCCAGCCCATCGCTGAGAAGATGATTACCCTGGCAAAGAAGAACGATCTGGCGGCCTATCGCCAGGCCCTCTCCTATGTGACCAAGGAATCTGTGGCGAAGAATCTGTTCGATACGGTCGGCGCCAAGTATGCCGACCGCAACGGCGGCTATACTCGCATTGTCCGCATCGGCTTCCGCCGCGGCGACGCTGCTGAAATCGCTTATCTGGAGCTGGTGTAACACCACCGGTTGCTGACAAGAAATTTCATAAGGATGTGAAAAACCGCGTGTGGCAGGAGGTTCCCGCTGCACGCGGTTTTTGCAAGAACTGGGATGAGACAGAGGGGCTCCGACTGGGCAAAGTAGCGCTGTATCCCCAGGCGGGCGGCTCCGTGACGAGAGTTACCCTTGACTTTTCCACAGAATACGGTACAATGAAGCTATCGGAGGGGCTGCCATGCTGCGTGATAACGAAAAATTTTATCTGCCCAATCTGCACCACTTCCAGAACGACAACACGTTCTACGGCTCCTTCCAGGGGCTGCGATTTCGGGTGAAGTCGGAGCAGGTGGAGGAGGCCGGGGAGAAGCGCTGGACCATTGCGACCCTGTGCTGGTACGGCGACTTCTGCCTGGAGGAGAGCGATGTGGTGGCTGAGGCCCGGTTCCCCATGAGCGAGGAAGGCTACGACCAGGTGCTGGACTGGCTGGAAGGGCAGTACCGGCTCATGCTGGACGGGCAGGGCGGCTCCGAACCCCAATCGAACGACGAATCTTTAGGAGTGTGATGTTCCCCTTATGGACGACAGTCAAACAGGAAGTACCATCCTGATTTTAGCATTGCTGATCTTGGCATCCGCCTTCTTCTCCGGTACGGAGACGGCCTTCTCCTCCTGCAACAAAATCAAGCTGAAAAGCTGGGCGGAGGACGGCGACAGGAAGGCAGAGGCGACCCTGAATTTGGTAGAGGACTACGACCGGCTGCTGTCCGGCGTGCTGATTGGCAACAACATCGTCAATATTACCGCCTCCACCCTGGCCACCCTGCTGTTTACCAGCTATTGGGCGACCTATGGCCCCACCCTTTCCACGGTAGTGATGACCGTCCTGGTGCTGATTTTCGGTGAGGTGACCCCCAAGACCCTGGTGAAGCAGGCTCCGGAACGGTTCGCCATGGCGGTGACGCCGGTGATTCGGGTCATCCTGTGGGTGCTGACCCCCATCAACGCCGTATTCCGCCTGTGGCAGCGGATGCTGAACCACTTCTTCAAGCCCGACGAGGGGGAGGGCATCACCGGCGGCGAGCTGATCACCATGGTCTCCGAAGCGGAGAACGAGGGCGGCCTGGAGGCGGGTGAGAGCAAGCTGATTCGCTCCGCCATCGAGTTCGGCGACCTGGAGGTGGGGGAGATCTTCGTCCCCCGGGTGGATATGGTGGCCGCGCCGGACGATACCAGCGCGGAGGAGATGGACGCCCTGTTCCGGGACTGCGGCTATTCCCGCCTGCCCATCTGGCACGAGAACCGGGACCATATTTTGGGCGTGCTGAACGAGAAGGACTTCTTCCAGGCCCACCTGGGGCCGGAGGACGACTGGCGTCACCTGATGACGGAACCCCTCTACACCACCCCCTCTGAACCGGTGCAGGACGTGCTGAGCAAAATGCAGCGGCAAAAGACCCACCTCGCCATCGTGGTGGATGAGTTCGGCGGCACCGAGGGGCTGATTACCTTGGAGGACATCCTGGAGGAGCTGGTGGGCGAGATTTGGGATGAGCATGACGAGGTGGTGGAGAACTTCAAAAAGCAGCCGGACGGCAGCTATTTGATCTCCTGCTCTGCCAATCTGGACGATGTATTTGAACTGTTTGACGTGCGGGGGGAGTGCGACAGCGACACGGTATCCGGCTGGGTGCTGGATGAGCTGGGCCACATTCCCAAGGCTGGGGACCGGTTTACTTACGAGAACCTGGAGGTGACGGTCACGGCCATCCGCCGGATGCGGGTGCTGGAGATTCGTGTGGTGGTCCTGCCGGAGCCCCAGGAGGAAGAGGAACACTGGCGGCCCGCCCGCAGAGGCTCCAGCGGAGAGGACGGAGAAGGATCCGCCCAGTAGGGGAGCGAACGCCTGCCCGCAGGGCAGAGCGTATGGAAGCGATAGCGCCTGTCGGCCCTGCCTGGCCGATATGAGGTTGTTCGGTGAAAAAGTAAGACGCACCGGCTCGGATGGTTATTCCGAGCCGGTGCGTTTTTATCTTTTGTGCAGAGAGTTACATCCGCTTCAGCAGCCACAGGAAGCCGTACCCGCCCAGCGTCAGGGAGCCGTAGGAGGCCACGTCTGCTCCGGTGCGGAGGTCGCGGTAGGGCCCCGGCTCCGCCAGCCAGGCGGTCTGGGGCTCCGGGCTGAAATTGTACAGGCCGTAGAGCTTTTCCCCGTCCTTGTACCGGCCCAGGGTCAGCACGGCGTTGTTCCCGGCGTCCGCCGTCCAGAAGTCGGCGCCCGCGTCAAAGACGGGGCTGGATTGGCGCACCTCCTCCAGCTGCCGCAGGCCACGGAACAGCCGCCCCTGGACGGAGTCCGGCTCCTGCCGCAGCGCCGCCTCGTCCCACCGGAAGTCCCCCCGGTGGAGGTAACGGCTGTCACCGGCCTTCTCCGGGTCAGCAAGATAGCCCCAGTCGTTCCGCTGGCCCACCTCGTCCCCGGCGTAAAGCACCGGGATGCCGCTTTGGGACAGCATACAGGCGTGGAGCATCAGGTCCAGCGCCAGGGCCTGCTCCGTCAGCGCTTTGTCCCCCGTCTCCAGCGCCGTCTCCAGGCCGCAGAGTGAGGCGGTGGTGCCGCAGAGGCGGGCGTCCCCCAGACGCGCATCGTCGTTGTACAGGGCGCCCCGGCTGGCGCCGTAAGGCAGCTTCCCGGTAAAGTAGTCGTTCAGAAACCGCTTGTGGGGCACCTCCCCCATGCCGAACCAGGCCAGGAAGGGGTAGTCCAGCCCCCAGCCAATGTCGTCATGGCAGCGGAGGTAGTTCTGGAAGGTGTAGCCTTTGGGGAGGGCGGCCACCTGGTTCAGCTGGTGCCGCAGCAGGCGCACGTCATGGGTGGCCGCCGTGTGCCAGGTGGTGCACATGGCCGTCACGTTGTACAGCATATGGCACTCCGGCTTCTCCGGCGTGCCGAAGTAGGGGGCCACCAGGGCAGGCTCCATCACCACCTCCCCCAGCAGCAGCACGCCGGGGCAGACCACCTCGGTGACGATGCGCAGCATCCGCACCAGGTTATGCACCTGGGGCAGGTTGCGGCAGTTGGTGCCCAGCTGCTTCCAGATGTAGGGGACGGCGTCCAGCCGTATCACGTCAATGCCCCGGTTGGTGAGGAACAGCAGGTTCTCCGTCATCTCCCGAAAAACGGTGGGATTGGCGTAGTTCAAATCCCACTGGTAGGGGTAGAAGGTGGTCATCACCACCTTCTGTATGTCCGCCTGCCAGGTGAAGTTGCCGGGGGCGTCGGTGGGGAACACCTGGGGCACCGTCTGCTCGTACTGATTGGGGATGTCCCAGCTGTCATAGAAGAAGTAGCGCTCCTGGTAGTCCCGCTCTCCGGCCCTGGCCCGGCGGGCCCACTCATGCTCCTCGCTGGTGTGGTTCATCACGAAGTCCAGACACAGGGAAATGCCCCGCCGGTGGCAATCCCCGGCCAGGGCTTCCAAATCATCCATATTGCCCAGCTCCGGCTGCACCCGCCGGAAGTTGGAGACGGCGTAGCCGCCGTCGCTGCGGCCCTTCGGGCTCTCCAGCAGCGGCATCAGGTGGAGGTAGTTCACCCCGCACTCCTGTAAGTAGTCCAGCTTCCCCTCCACTCCGCGCAGAGTGCCTGCGAAGGGCTTGGGGTACAGCATCATCCCCAGCCTGTCCCGCTGCCGGTACCAGCCGGGGTCGGCCTCCCTGGCCCGGTCGGACTGCTTCAGCTCCTCAGGTCGGGCCTGGTAGGCATCCTCCATGGCGGCCAGCAGGCTTCCCAGGGTGTCCTCCCGGCCCTGGTACAGCTCGCAGTAGAGCCATTTCAGCTCGTCATACCGGGGGGCCAGCCTGGCCTGAAATTCCTCTGTCATGCTTCCATTCCTCCTGTTACATCCCCAGCTTCTTCATATCCGCCAAAATCTCCTGCTCCGTCTGGACGTGACCCTCGGCCGGGGGTTCTTCTTCCTCCTGCTGCTCCAGATAGGGGGAGAAGGATTTCAGCAGCAGGCTTGCATTGAACATGGTGACCAGGGAAAAGCCGCACAGCACCCACACAAAGGCGTAGGTGGGCAGGTTTCCCCGGTCCAGATAGGTCACCGCCATGGGGGCGATGTTGGCGATCAGTACGGCGATGGTGGTGAAGGGCCGCTTCACCGCGAAGTACACCGAGTCCATCAGAAGCTGCTTGAAGCTCACCTGGAAGGCGGCCATCACCGGGAACACATAGCAGGCCAGCACGATGGCCGCCACGCCGATGGCCATCAGCGGATAGCGAAACAGGGACATCGCCCCTTCAAACTGATTGCACCAGCTGAGCTCCAGCCACAGCACCGCCGCCAGCGCCGCCAGCGCCAGCAGGCAGAGGGTGCCCTGCTTGAAGTTGCTCTTGAACCCCCGCCAGAAGGTGGAGAAGGGGTTGCAGCTCTTCTCCCGCAGGCAGGTCAGCAGGGTGAAGTACAGGGCGGCGTAGCCCGCCCCCGCCGTCACCACCGGCAGCGTGGAGAGGACGAACAGCAGGTTCGCCGCGATGAGGATGCCGCATCGGGTCATCAGCTGCCCAAAGACGCTGTCATTGTCCATAAAACCGCGTAAAAGTCGCATAAGAACCTCCTGTTCAGGAAAACAGATAGCTGAGAAACAGGGCGATCTGGTCGATATGGGGGGCGTTGGCGGAAATGCCCAGGGCGCAGCCTTCGCTGTAGTAGTCGTCCAGACGGGAGCCGGTGAGGTCGATGCCCACCGGCACCTGGGTCAGCGTCCCGTCGTCCTCCAGGTCGGCCTCCACGGTGAGGATACGGTCGGCGTAGTCCTCCGCCAGGGCGGAGACCCGCGCATCGGATAAGTCCATGAGCCGTCCGGTCTCCCCTACGGCCAGAAGATCGTCCGTCCCCATCACTACCACGTCCAGGGTGCCCGCGTCCAGGTAGGCGGTCAGCAGCTCATAATAGGTGCTGCCGGTGGTGGTGCTGGTAGCGGGCTTGCAGTAAATCTCATCCTCAAACTGGAGCTGCCCCGCCGTCAGGTCGTATCCGGCGTACTCCGCAAAGCCGGAGTGCAGGTCTGAGCCCTCCCCCAAATCCGCCTCCACGTTGGCGAAGCAGGCGAAGAACCAGGTCTCCGACGGGGTGGTGACGGCGTGCCAGGTCATGGCGGCGGCGAAGATCAGCACCGCAGCCAGGGCCAGAATCCACAGCTTATAGTAATCCCAGATGTAGCCGGGCCGCTCCTTTAAGGGGAGGGCGCGGATTTTCTGCCATTCCGCGGCCATGCGCGTTTTCAGGGTATCCATCTCACTGCACCTTTTCTAAGTGAATCTGGACGCTGGGGCAGTCGCCGTACAGCCGGGGCAGGACGAAGCCGCCGTACATCAGCGCCCCGCCGGTGTACACCCTGCCCTCCTCCTGGGCGGCAAGGCCGCCGTCGCCGCTGTGAAAGGCGGCAAATTCCGTCACCCGGTAGGATTCGCCCTCGTCCAGCCCCCGGAAGCGGAGGTGAATCAGCGGGGTGGTGGCCCGGACGTGAGGGATAACGACGCTGACCAGCGCCTCGCCTCTGTCCGGCGAGACCGTCTGCCAGGCGGCGTAGTCGGTGGTGCGGGTGGGGTCGGACAGGCGGTAGTAGTCCCCCCCCACTGAATCAGGTCATAGTAGCGGTGGAACCGGACGATCTGGCGGCGGACAGCCGCCTTTTCCTCCTCCGTCAGCAGGTTCAGGTCCAGCTCGTAGCCGAAGGTGCCGTGCATGGCCACCACCGCCCGGGTATCCAGGGGCACCGTCCGCCCGGTCTGATGGTTGGGGCAGGCGGAGACGTGGGCGCCCATGGCGGACACGGGATAGCCGAAGGAGGTGCCGTACTGAATGGCCAGCCGCTCCACGGCGTCGGTGTCGTCGCTGCACCAGATCTGGGGGCAGTAGGCCAGCATTCCGGCGTCGAACCGTCCGCCGCCGCCGGCGCAGCCCTCCAGCAGCACCTCCGGGAACCGGGCGGTGAGCCGGTCCAGCAGGCTGTACACCCCCAGCATATATCGGTGGGCCGCCTCCCCCTGCCGCTCCGGGGGCAGGGCGCGGCTGTAAACGTCGGTGAGACTGCGGTTCATATCCCACTTGATGTAAGCGATGTTGTGGTGTTCCAGCAGGGCGGACAGCCGCCGGTACAGGTATTCTACCACATCTTCCCGGCCCATGTCCAGCACCAGCTGATTCCGGCCCATGGCAGGGGCGCGGCCCGGCAGGGTCAGCGCCCAGTCCGGGTGGGCGCGGTACAGGTCGGAGTCCTCGTTCACCATCTCCGGCTCCACCCACAGGCCGAACTGCATCCCCAGGCCGTTCACCTCGGAGATGAGGGCGTCCAGCCCGCCGGGCAGCTTCTCCTCGTTGACGAACCAGTCTCCCAGGCCCTCGTTCTCATCGTTCCGGCTGCCGAACCAGCCATCGTCCAGCACCAGCAGCTCCACCCCTAGGGCGCTGGCCTGGCGGGCGATGGAGACGATTTTCTCCGTGTCAAAGCTAAAGTAGGTGGCCTCCCAGTTGTTAATCAGGACGGGGCGACGGCGCCTGACCCAAGGGCTGCGGCACAGGTTGCTCCGGAGGAACCGGTGGTAGGTGCGGGAGAGCTGCCCCAGCCCCCGGTGGGAGAAGGTCAGCAGCACCTCCGGCGTCTGAAAGCTCTGGCCGGGGGCCAGGGTCCAGCGGAACATCTCGTCATGGATTCCCATGACCACCCGGGTGCCGCCGGTCTGGTCCCGCTCCACGTCCGTCCGGTGGCTGCCGGAGTAGACCAGCATCAGGCCGCAGCAGTCGCCATGCTCCTCGGCGGCGTCCTGCTGAGCCAGGATGACAAAAGGGTTGTGCTGATGGCTGGAGGCCCCCCGGCGGGAGGAAATCGTCTGAATCCCGCCGGTGAGAGGGATGCGGGTGGGCTGCCGCTCCATGTTGTGCCGCCCCTGAAAGTGGAGCAGGTCCCAGTCTCCGAAGGGGAAGTCCAGACACAGGGAGGCCGCCTTGTCCAGCGTCAGGGCAGCCTCTCCTGCGTTCCGCAGCCGGGCGGCGCGGGTAATCACGTCCCGCGCCTCGAACACACCGTAATACAGCTCCAGCTCCAGCCCTGTCACTGCGTCCGCCAGGGTGACCACCAGCGTCTCCGCCTCCCCGTCTCCGGCGAAGGCGGAGGGCATTCCCTCCACCGCGTACTTGCCGGGGAGGATGGCGTGGGAGACGTACCGGAACTCCGCCCCATAGGCCCCCTCCGGCCCGGAGACGGTCAGGCAGCTGACCCGAAAGTCTCCGGTATTGCAGCTAGTGTACTCCTGGGGCAGGGTGTCCAGGCTGGTCTCCTTGCTCCTGCGCTGAGGGTAGGGGTTGGGGGAGAAGCCGAAGTCCGCCGACCGGTACAGGTGCCGCAGGCTCCCCGCCGTCCGGGGGCCGTAGTACAGGTGGCACAGGTAGCCCAGGGGGTCGATCTGCATTTGGTAGGTGGTGGTCTGGGTGTGCAGGGTGAACAGGCGCTCCTGCGCGCAGTAAGCAATGCTCATGTCTGGATTCCTCCGTGTGTGGCTCTATTCGTCCAGAGGGAGCAGCTCCCCCTCCGGGCACTCCAGATGCACCCGCGTTTCCTCCGATTGCTGGCGGTATGCCCTGGGGCTGCAATGAAAGTGTTTGGAAAAGATGCGGCTGAAGGACTGGACGCTGGTGTAGCCCACCATGCTGGCGATGGTCTCCACCGGCAGATTGGTCTCCGCCAGCAGCCGCGCACCCTCCCGCATCCGCAGGAGGATCATGTAGTTCATGGGGGAGATGCCCATCTTCTGGGTGAACAGCTTGGTGAAGTAGCTGCGGTCAATGCCGATGGAGGAGGACACCTCTCCGATTTTCATGGATGCGTAGTTGTTGCGTATATAGGTCAACCCATGCTGAACATAGTCATTGGGGTCATATTCTGAGTGAGCGCTGTGGGCCGCACCGCTGCCCGAGCGGATGGCCAGGCCCAGGAACTGGTACAGCACCCCCAGCCGCCAAAGGTCGTGGGTCAGGTTCAGCTCCGTCCGATCCAGCAGGTCGGAGATCAGGGAGCTGAAGTCGGCGGGGTCGGTGTTGCAGTCCCGGATGTTGACCCCTTCCGGGAATCCGGCCTGCTCCAGGTAATAGGGGGCCTTCTCCCCGCCGAAGGTGATCCAGCAGTAGGCCCAGGGGTTGGTGTGGCTGGCCCCGTACTTCGTCACCTCATGGGGCTTCACCACGAAGATCTGTCCGTCGTGGACGGTGTGCTGCGCCCCGTTCACCTCCACCCAGCCCTCGCCGGACATGACCACATGAAAGTGGTACCCCGGCCGGTTGACAGGGCCAAAGGTGTAATCGGGGCGGCACTTCTCAATGCCGCAGCCCATGAGATACAGGGACTCCGTCTGCCGGTTCCGATAGGTCATCTCGAACAGCCGGTATTGGCCCGCTTTGAAGAAAAACTGCATCTTAGCCATGAGGGCACCTCCTTGAGGCGGCGTGGGTGGTCAGGGCGAATATCAATAGCCTGCCTCCGGCGGCAGAGGGAGCCCGCCGGAGGCAGGAGGGGAAAGGAGAGTGCGTGGGAAGGATTACAGCTTGCTGCCGGAGGTGGCGATGCCCTCGATGAACTGCTTCTGGAAAATCAGATACAGCACGATCATGGGGACGCAGGCCATCAGCGCGGCGGCCATCAGCTCGGGGTAGTTGGAGCTGTACTGGCCCTGCATTTTGGCCAGACCGGCGGACAGGGTGGTATGCTCCACCTCGGTGCAGACGATCATGGGCCACATCAGGTCCTTATAGGCGAACACGGCGGTGAAGATGCCCAGGCTCACCATGGAGGAGCGGGTCAGCGGGGCCATAATGTGGAGGAACCGCTGGGGGATGCTGCAGCCGTCAATGGCGGCGGCCTCCTCCAGCTCCCTGGGCAGGCCCTGGTAGCCCTGCCTCAGCAGGAAGGTGCCGAAGGCGGTTACCACGCCGGGGAACACCAGGCCGGCCACCGTGTTGGTCCAGCCCAGCGCCGTCACCATGACGTACTGGGGGATGATGAAGATCTGGCTGGGGACCATCATCTGAATCAGAATCAGGGAGAACAGCACGTTCTTCCCGGGGAAGTTCAGACGGCCGAAGGCGTAGCCCGCCAGAGTGGCGGTCAGCACGGCGCAGACCACCCGCCAGAAGATCATCAGGATAGTGTTCTTGTAGAGGTACAGGAAGTTGTAGTTTTTCCAGACGGAGATGAAGCTGTCAAAGTTCCAGCTGGAGGGGAAGATGACGAAGGGGTTGATGGATGTGGCCTCGGACAGGGTCTTGAAGGAGGTCAGAATCATCCACAGGAAGGGCACCAGCATGGTGATGGAGCAGAGGATGAGGACTGCATGAATCAGCACCTGGGTAGCCCGTTGCTTTGCCTGATAGCTTTCCATGTGCGCACCTCCTTAGTTGTAGAAGACCCACTTCTTCTCGCTCTTCTGCAAGAGGAAGGTGATGGCCATGATAATTACCAGCATACACACCACAATGGCTGCGCCGTAGCCCCGGTCTCCGTTGGTGAAGGTGTACTTGTAGAAGATGTAGACCACCGACTGCACCGAGGACAGGGCCTGGTTGGTGCTGTCCATCACCATGTACACCAGGTCGAAGACCTGGAGGGCGCCGATGATGCGGGTCTGGAGGATGAAGAAGGTGGTGGGGCTCAGCAGGGGGATGGTAATGGAGAAGAACTGCCGGATGCCGGAGGCGCCGTCGATGTCCGCCGCCTCATAGTAGTCATGGGGGATCTCCTGGAGGCCGGACAGGAACAGAATCATGTTGTAGCCCACGATGGACCACACACCGATGATGCCGATGGAGATCCAGGCGATGTTGGAGTCGGAGATCCAGGCCACGTTCAGCCCGAACAGGTTGTTCAGCAGGCCGAACTGCTGGTTGTACAGGAACTTCCACACCATGGCCACAGCCGCCGGAGCGGCCACCATGGGCAGGAAGAAGATGGTGCGGTAGCCGCCCCGGAATTTGATTTTCCGGTTCAGCAGGACGGCCAGCACCAGGCCGATGCCGATGCCGAAGGGTACCTCAATAATAGCATATTTCAGGGTGTTCAGCAAGCTGCTCCAGAACTCGGAGCTGGTCAGAACGTTCTGGTAGTTGGTCAGGCCGATGAAGGTATTGCCTCTGCCAAAGTCGCCGGTTTTGCAGAAGGACTGATAGACAGTGTAGATGATGGGGTAGAAGTTCAGAACGATCAGGCCAATCATGGTGGGGGCCACGAAAATCAGGCCCCACATGGCTTCGTTCTTTTCCGCCTTGGACATCTTCACTTTCACTTTTGCTTCTTTAGCCATATGCGCTCCTTTCTATAGGGTTTCGTTCATGTGTGGCCGGAGCTTGGGGAGAGCTCCGGCCAGGGGGAAATCTCAGGCGGATGTCATTCCGTCGCCAGAATGTTGTTCATATAGGCGGCGCAGTCATCCAGCACAGAGCTCATGGTGGAGGTGTCCAGCCAGGCGTTCACCAGCTGTTCACGGTAGTAGTTCTGCCAGGTGGTGGTGTAGTAGCTGTGGGGATAGGAAATCAGGGTGGCGGAGTCGTTCATCACCTGTACGGCAGAGGCATCGATGCCCTTGGCGGTAATCACGTCGGCATAAGCGCTGTCAGCCCCCACATAACCGGCCAGGGTCACGCCCAGCTCGGCCTGCTTGACCTGCATATCGTAGCTGGACAGCCACAGCACCAGGGCGGCGGACTCGTCAGGATGCTCGGAAGAGGAAGAGGCGGACCAGGCCAGGGAGTTGTAAATGGTCACCCGTTCGCCGTCGTCGCACTGGCCGTTGCCGTTGGCGTCGTAGTAGGGCAGGACGGCGGTGGAGTAGTTCTCGGAGCCGTCATACTCGGTGAAGCCGGCCAGGGTGTAGTTGCCCTGGCAAATCATCGCCACCAGGTTGTTGGTGAACAGGCCGCTGGTGCCGTTCTCGGACACCAGGGACTGGGGCGCGAAGGCGTCGTCCACCAGCTTGCCCACAAACTCCATGGCGGTCTTGGTGGCGTCGGAGTCCAGGGTGGAGGTGGTGCCGTCCTCAGAGATGACGCTGCCGCCCATGGCGTAGACGATGTTCCACCAGCCGTCCTGGTCGTTGGTGGTGTTCATGGCCGCGCCGTAGACGCTGCCGCCGCTGGCCTCGGTGATGCCCGCCGCCACCTCATAGTAGGTCTCCCAGGTCCAGGTCTCGTCGGGATAGTCGAAGCCGTACTCGTCAAAGATGGCCTTGTTGTACAGCAGTACGTTGATGTCGTGGTCCTTGGGGATGCCGTAGTACTTGCCGTCATAGGTGAAGGTCTCCACAGCGCCCTCGTAGTAGTTGGCCATGTCGATGCCGTCGTCCGCCTCGATGTAGGAGGTCAGATCCAGCAGGATGTCGTTGGACATATACTTGTCCGCCTCCTGGACGTGCATCCAGAACACGTCGGCCATCTCACCGCCGGAAGCGCCTGCCTCCAGCAGGGTCCAGTAGTTGTCCCAGGTCACCACGTTGACCTTGACGGCGATGCCGGTGTCCTCGGTGAACAGGTCGCAGATCTCCTGAATGCCGTCCTGCTGGTCGGAGTCCCAGATCCAGACCTCCAGCTCGGCGGAGCTGTCCAGGTTGGCGGCAGCGCCGTCGTCGCCTGCCTCCTCGCCGCTGGAGGCTCCGGAGCCGGACGAGCCGCCGGAATCAGCGGTGGAGCCGCAGGCGGCCAGGGCGAGGACCATAGCCAGGGCCAGCAGGAGCGCCATCAGTTTCTTGAGTTGTTTCATTACGGTGTTCCTCCTATCAAAAGTGTAAAATTCCCCGGAGCATTCATGTCTCAAGGAGATTATCATAAGTATACCCTCTGGAAAAACATTTGACAATGTTGCGGCGTGGGATAAACTTGTCCGTTTGTGGAATTGGGTATCAAAAAAGATTTTCTGAGAAACAAATGAAATTATTCTAATATTTTCATAAAGCAGACGATACTGGGAACTTATCGGACAGGATTTTTGCTGCGGCTCCCTCAAACCGGCCTGACCTCTTAGTAAAAATCACAAAAACGAGGTGCGAAATGCCTTTCTTTGAAAGAAAATTGCGTCCGGCTATCCGCAAAAGGCACAAAGGGTCAGGGGCAAAAACAAACAAACAGAACGCCTGCCGGACACCCTGGGGCGTTGGCAGGCGTTCTGTTCCTTTGTAGTTATTGCTTCGGGAGGGGCAGCTATCCTCCGTTCTCCGTATCGTCCAGACCTTCAAAGAAGTCGTCATAGGTGCAGTGATAAATCTTTCGCAATTCTATCAGGACGCTGGCCCGGATATTCAACTCGCCAGTCTCATATTTTGCGTAGGTGGTGCGGCCAATGTCGCAGCCCCGGCGCTGTAGCTCGGCACAGAGCTTTTCCTGGGAGACGCCATGGGCTGTGCGCAGCTTGCGCAGATTGCCGCCCATGTTGCGGTCACGCCGAATTTTTTGCTCCATTTCCTCACCCCGCATAGGTATTGACCAGTATTGGTTGCAACTGATCCTATCCTATGCTATAATCTTGGAAAATATTGTCCGCGATACTGGTCAACACTGCCGCGAGGACAAGAAAATTTTGGTTGCGGGGGAGGAGGAACGTTATGGATAAGACGGCTATCTGCACCTTCTTTGGACACCGGGATTGCCCGGAATCTGTGAAACCACAGCTCAGGGCGCTGCTGATAAAGCTCATTGAGCAAGAGGGTGTGACCCGGTTTTACGTCGGAAATCAGGGCCGGTTTGACAGCATAGCGCGCAGCGTGCTTCGGGCGCTAAAAGAGGACTACCCCGCCATCGACTTCTGCGTAGTGTTGGCCTATATGCCCGGAAAGGCCGACCCGTTGCGCGACCTGCACAGCGAGGAAACCATGCTGCCGGAGGGAATAGAAACGGTTCCAAAACGCTTTGCCATTTCGTGGCGGAACAGATGGATGTTAAAGCGGGCGGATTATGTTGTGACCTATATTCGTCATGCTTATGGCGGCGCGGCGCAGTTTGCGCAGCAGGCGAAAAAGCAGGGAAAGCGGGTTTACGAGATATAACACGTCCGAATGATAAGATAGCGCAAAATTTCTCTTGTGACGGAAGGGAAATAACCTTGTATCCTATACGAAGCTATGCTATAATGAAAAGCGAAGTATCCCAAAAGTCCTTTTCCTACGCCCGCGGAAAGATGCGCAGCGCGCCGCCCTGGCCGATGTAGGCCAGAAAGACATCGGCGCGCCCCAGCTGCCGCCCCGTCAGCGCCCGGTCCAGCCACGCTTCGTCGCGGCCTGCGGCGTGGAGGTTGCCGGACAGCACCTGCCCGTCCTGCAGCACGCTGAGGGGCACTGTGGTCTGGTCGGGGGCCTGACCCAGGTCGGCGGGGGTGGCCGGGCGCTGCCCCTCTCTGGGGAGGAAGCTCAGGGAGCCGTTGGCCTCCATCAGGACGGTGTCCAGCATATCCAGGTCGAACCAGCCCCCGATGCGGCACTGGGTCAGAAATTCGCTGACATCCAGCCTGCATTTGCGGAAGTTCTCCGCATTCAGCCTGCCGTTTTGCAGCAGCACCAGGGGGCGGCCGGTGATCCACCCCTGCAAGTGGATGGACTTGTCCGTGGCGACGCTGAGCAGCAGGGTCGCCAGGGCGTACACCACCAGGGCGATGAGCCAGCGCCAGAAGTCCTCTCCCCGGGCGGTGGCCAGCTCCGCGGCGATGGAGCCGATGGTGATGCCGTTGATATAGTCGAACATACTCAGCTGGGACACCTGGCGGCAGCCGATGAGCTTGGTCAGCGCGAACAGCGCCGCGATGGAGAACAGCGCGGTCAGCGCTGTGGTGAGATAGAGCATAGCTGGCCTCCTTATCTAGCGGTGGTGGCAACTTAAAGAGATTGGATTGTACTCCTTAGATACAGTTCTTTAAATGGAATAGGTTTTTCCCTCCGGGGGCCCTATTTCTTGCTCCGCCAAGAAATAGGGGAAAGAAGGCGGCTCAGGGAGGGGCTTCGGGGCCTCGCCCCTCCCTAAGAAC
>JAJPXL010000023.1 GCA_021205455.1 Clostridiales bacterium | reverse complement strand
ATGGTGATCTCCCGGCGCTGGGGGGCTGCCGGCCTTGCCTTGGGCAGCGTCAGGGTCAGGATGCCGTCCTTATAGTTGGCGGTGATGGCGTCCTCCTGAATGTCGTTCAGGGTGAAGGTGCGGCTATAGGAGCCGGTGTGCCGCTCCTGGAGCACCCAGCCGTTGCTGCTCCGCTGCTGGTCGGCGCTGTGCTGAGCCTGGATGGTCAGGACGCCGGCATTGACCGACAGGTGGATGTCCTCTTTGTCAAAGCCGGGCAGCTCGGCGGTGAGGATGAAGCTGTCGCCGGTGTCCTGCAAGTCCGTCCGGAAGGGGAGGGTCGCGTTATCCGTGGCGTAAAACATCGTGTCAAAATCGTTCATGTGACGAGTGGGAATCATAGTATACATAATAAACATCCTTTCCGAACCCTCAAGGGGTTCTCCTTTGATTTGTCTATAGTATACTGCTGGATTATGAACAAATCATGAACGAACTGTGTTTCTTTTGTGAAGATTTTAGCAGTCTGTTGCTGTGAGTGCTAAAATCTGTTGACCAGCTGGCCGGATTGACAGAACCCTGCCCTCACCGTTTCAGCTTCTCCGCCAGCGCCGGGTCGGGGGTGACGTAGGCGGTGCTGTGGGTGGTGTAAATCACCATGCCGGGGCGGGCGCCGCCGGGCTTCTTCACATAGCGGACAGGGGTGTAGTCCACCGGCACGTTGCTGCCCTCCCTGGCCTGAGAGTAGTAGGCGGCCAGCTGGGCGGCCTCGGTCAGGGTCTGGGCGTCCACCTCCCGCCCCTCCGTCCAGATGATGACGTGGGAGCCGTGAATCTTCTGGGTGTGGAGCCAGATGTCCCGGAAGCCTGCCTGCTTGCAGGTCAACTCGTCGTTCTGGGTGTTGTTCCGCCCTACGCTGATGCGGAACCCGGTGGAGGAGCGGAACTCCATGGGCTTGGAGCGCACCCGCTTGGGGGCCTTCTTCCCCTGCTGGCGGCTGCGGAGGTAGCCGGTGTCCTCCAGCTCCTGGCGAATCTCCGTCAAATCCCGCTCCCCCTCGGCGCGATGGACCGCCTCCAGCACGGAGTCCAGGTAGTCCAGCTCGCGCTCGCCCTTGACGATTTGCTCCGTCAGCACCTTGCTGGCGGTTTTCGCCTTGGTGTAGCGCTTATAATACTTGGCGGCGTTCTGCTGAGGGGTCAGGAGGGGGTCCAAGGGGATGGTGATGTCGGCGCAGTCCGGGTCATAGTAGTTCTGGCAGGTCAACGCCTTCGCCCCCTTCTCCATCCGGTACAGGTTGGCGGTGATTAAATCGCCGGAAATGCGGTACTGCTCCCGGTTCTGGGCGTCGGCCAGTTCCTTGCGCTGATTCTCCAGCTTCCGGGCGGTGCGGTTCCGGGCATTTTGCAGGCTTTTCAGCAGGGTCTGACCCTTGGCCCGCACCCGCTCCTGCCGCTCCCGGGTGGCGTAGAAGTCGTCCAGCAGTTTGGAGAAGCTGTCATACTTCCGGCACTCCATGGAGAGGCCGTACTGGTACAGGAACAGGCAGGAGAAGTCCTTGGGCTTCCCGCCCTGGTACAGGGCGCAGGGGGTCAGCCTGCCCTGGCGGACGGCCTCCAGGAACTGCCAGAAGGTGTCCAGAAAGCCCCCGTTCTGACAGGGGGACAGGGTCCCCACTCTGGCCTCCATGCTGTCCGTTCCCTGGCACACCAGCTCCCGGCACAGCAGGGGGGACAGGCCGAAGAAGCGGTCCAGCAGCCAGTCCGTCACCTTCTGCTCCGGCGGCGCGGCCAGGAACCGCTCCTCCAGCTCCTCCCGGCTCAGCAGCAGGGGGTTCTCCTTCCCCGGCTGAACCGGGGGCTGACGGTAGAGGAGGCCGGGAAGGACGGGGTGAGTTTCGCTGGTCTCCATATCCACCCGATGGACGCAGTCGATAATTCTGCCGTCCTCCTCCGTCAGAATCAGGTTGGAGCGCCGCCCCATGGCCTCCAGGATCAGGTGGCGGGTGACCCGGTAGCCCAGCTCGTCCAGGGCCTCCAGCTCCAGGTCCACCACCCGCTCCATGGGGGGCTGGACGATGGCCCGGATGCGGGCGGAGGCCAGGTGCTTGCGCAGCAGCATACAGAACATGGGGGGATTGGCCGGGTTCTCCCGGTTCACCTCGGTGAGCTGGATGCGGGGATGGGCGGGGTTGGCGCTGAGGAGCAGCTTGCAATTCCCCCCGGCCGACCGGAGCTGGAACACCAGCTCATCCCGCCCCGGCTGAAAGATTTTGTCGATTTTCGCCCCTTCCACCACGGGGCGCAGCTCGCTGACCACGCCGGACAGCGTTGCGGCGTCTAACGGCATGGGTCAGACCTCCTTTTCCCCCTCCTCGCCCACCACTGCGGCGAAGAGCTGATTGATGCGTTCCTTTCTCCCCTGGAGGTACAGCCAGCCGAACAGGGCTTCCAGTCCGGTGGCATAGGTGTAATCCCGTCGGGAGGCGTTTTTGGGTATCTGATGGACGTTGGCGTTGCGGCCCCGCTTGAACACCGCCAGCTCCTCCGCCGTCAGGCGGGGCAGCAGCAGCCCCATGGCGGCGGCCTGGGCATCCGCCCGCACCATGGCCACGGTGGCCTTGTGGAGGTTGCCGATGGTCTCCAGCTTCTGGCTGCACAGCCAGCCCCGGCACAGCACCTCATACACCGCGTCCCCGATGTGGGCCAGCGCCAGCACGTTCATGGTGGTGAGCTGGGCCTCCGGCACTGTCAACGTAAAATAGTCCTTCATCCGTTGCCCTCCTTCCGGCGCTGCAAATAGCCGTTGTTGTAGAGGAAAATCACCACCGCCGCGCCGATGATGAGCAGATAGCCCAGGAAGCTCCAGCCGTCCGGCACGTCCCCGAACACGAAGTACCCCAGCACGGCAGAGAACACCACCTGGGAGTAGTCAAAGACGGAGACCTCCCTGGCCGGGGCGTGGGTGTAGGCCGCCGTGATGCCGAACTGCCCCACCGTGGCGGAGACGCCGGCCAGCAGCAGCATAGCCAGCTGGTAGCCGGTCATGGGGACGAAGTTCAATGCCATCCAGGGCAGCAGCACCAGGCAGGAGAAGGTGGAGAAGAAAAACACGATATAGCTGCCCCGCTCCCCCCGGAGGCCCAGCTTCCGCACCATGGTGTAGGCGAAGCCGGCGCAGATGCCGCCCAGCAATCCCAGCAGGGAGGGCACCAGGTCCAGGTTGGACAATGTGGGCTTGACAATCAGCATACTGCCCCCGAAGGCCACCGCCACCACGCCCACCTGCACCGGGGTCAGCTTTTCCCTGAGCAGCAGGAAGGAGAACAGCAGGGCGAAAAAGGGGGACATCTTGTTCAGCATGGAGGCGTTGGCCAGCAGCAGGTGATCCACCGCGTAGAAGTTGCACAGGATGCCCGCGGTGCCCGCAATAGAGCGCAGCAGCAGGCTGGGCAGGTTCCCCTTCCCCCACAGCAGGGTTTTGACGGAGGGGTGGCCGTCCTCCCGCAGCAGCAGGAAGGCCGCCACCAGCATGGCCACCAGGTTGCGGAAGAAGCTCTTCTCCATGCTGGGCAAATCTCCGGCCAGGCGGACAAACAGGTTCATCATGGCAAAGCCAAAGGCGGAGGCCAGGATGCACAGCACCGCCTTGGTCTTGTTGGACAGGTTCATAAAACGGTCATCTCCTGTGGGATAGTATAGCACAAACCGCCCCACGGTGACAAGCCTTTGAAAAAGGCGGCTCCGAACCGAAGTCCGGAGCCGCCCACTGTGTTTCATGGCAAATTATGACTCAGTGCAGGGGAGGTTAGCCGATTTGTTGCGCTGGGCGATGTCCTTCCGAAACAGCGCCTTGAAAATCGTGCGGACAAGGGGCTGGATGAAGAACAGCTGGCTGAAGAAGGCAAAGGGGAGGTTGCAGCAGACCAGCTTGCCCCAGTTGGCCAGCAGGGTCAGGAAGTGGAACCCGCTGTAATACGGATAGTACAGCCATGCCGCGAGGAAGCTCATGGCCGGGCACATCACCCCCACTGTGGCGCAGATGACGGCGCTTTCAAAAATCACCGGATGGGTCGTCTGGGGGTCGAAATTCTTGCAGGCCAGCTTGAAGGAGCAGGGGCTGCCCACAAGGCACTCCAGCCCGTAGGCCAGGCAGAACTCCACCAGAATCACCGCCCAAATCGGCAGCATTCGCCCGAACATATACACGCCGCCCTGGGCGTTGATGGCGTGGAGGACGCTGTCGGCACCGGTCACCTCCATCAGCGTGGCGCCGTTGAGGACGTACAGGCTATAGAACACATAGCAATGTACGGTGATGATAACTGTGATGAGTGCGAAAATCATTCTCTGGAATTGGTTTCTTGGCATATCAAATCTCCTTTTTGGGCGCAAAAAAACACAAGCTGCCGCTGCCGCCTGAAATCCGATCGCATGACATGGTACCGTGATCAGATTTACGTGCAAAGCACAACTTGTGTCGTTCCTGCGCTATTTTGTTGCTTTGAGATTCTAACACAAACCGGAAGAAAAAGTCAAGCGGTTATTTTGCATGAAAAAGCAGCTCCGAACCTCGGCCCGGAGCTGCAAGGGGCGCTTTTTACTTCAAGGCCAGCCCGTCCTGGAAGGCGTTGCCGACCCGCTGGGTGACCTTGTAGTAGCCATGGGTGTACGGGTCAAAGGCCAGGGCGGAAACCTTCTCAATGTCCAACCTGTCCCCGTCCAGGACGGATTCGTCCGCCGTGGTGTTCACGACCCTGCCGATCACCCCGCAGCCATATGCGCCGTCCTGATACTGGATGAACTCGCACTCCATGCAGAGGGGAAACTCCGCAATGATGGGGGCGTCCACCAGGTCGGACTTGAGCGCGGTCAGGCCGCTTTTGGCGAATTTGTCCGGCGTGTTGTTGCCGGAGACCACGCCGAAGTAGTCCGCCTCCACCATGTGGGCCGCATCCGCGATGCTGACGGTGAAGGCTTTCCTGGCCTTGATGTTCTTCACGGTCTTGTGGGTCTCCGTCAGGTTGAGGATCACATGGTCCCGCTCCAGCATGGTTCCCCAGGCGGCGTTCATCACGTCAACGGTGCCGTCCTCATTGTAGGTCGCCACCATCAGGACGGGCATGGGGAAGATGGCCTCGGTGGTTTTGATATGCTTTCTCATAAGATGAACCTCCTAATCGGTATTGCCATTCAGCTGCAAGTATGATACCATTATGTCGGTCATTTTACAAGTACCCACATTTTTGTAAGGTACTAACCTGGAGGTAAGCTATGGACGGCAGAGACATCCGAAGCGCGAACTTTGAGGAGACGGGGTACTGCTACACCCTGTCGTTGATTTCCGGGAAGTACAAGCCCATCATCCTTTACTGCCTGATGGAGTACGAGCCGGTGCGTTTTAACGAGATGCAGCGCTACATCAAGGTGGCGGATAAAACCCTGAGCCAAAACCTGAAGGAGCTGGAGGCGGACGACCTGATCGTCCGCCATGTCTATCCCCAGATTCCGCCAAAGGTGGAGTACTCGCTGTCAGAGCGGGGCCGCTCCCTGGTGCGGGTGCTGGACAAGCTGTGCGACTGGGGCAATGAAAACCGGAGGTGACGGGCGTCACGCTCTGTCGGAAGGAAGCCCCTCTTTTTGAGCGCAAACCTTTGGCCGCCCCGGCAGCCTGCCGCTCTGATATAATGCCGCATACAGTCCCTCCGCCGGGCAGCCCTCCGGCGCCGGTATCTCCGGCACAGATAGGGTGAAGCCCTCCACCGCTGGCCGCTCCGCCCCCAGCAGCAGTCGCCCTTCCCTCGGCTCCGCCGGGGCAAAGCACAGCGTCACGTCTCCCGCCCCGGCCAGCACCGGAACGCCGTTCTCCCGCTGGAGATACAGCGCCACCCGCTCCCGCTCCGGCAGGTCCAGGGCCAGCGCCCGCACTTGGCCGGACAGCCGCTCCAGCGCGGCCCACACCTCCCTGGTGACGCGGCTGGCCAGCACGCCCACCGTGGCTGTTTCCCGGGGGATGCCCCTCCGGGTCAGGGCAGCCAAGGCCAGCTCCGCCGCCACGCTCTGCCACAGGCTGCGGGTGGATAACAGGGGCGGCTCTGGCGTGACCGTTCCCCCCTCCGGCAGGTTCAGGGCATAGCGCACCCCCGCCCGGCGCAGCACCGCCCCCACTCTGCGGCCGTTCCAGCGGCGGGGCAGCTCTATCCGCAGAAGGGGCAGGCCGCAGACGGTTTCCTCATAATAGCGGGGCCGCCGGTGGGCGGTATTCGTCACATAATAGGCATACAAGGCGCTCTCCTCCTGTTGCGTGGGGGATTTTTTTGTGCTAAACTATCGGTGCGAACAACGTATTATCCCTTCCACAGGAGAAGTCTATTATGCTGCATCTCAACAATATCACCCTTCCCGTCGGCTATGACGAGGACGATTTGCGCCGCAAGGCGGCCAGGCTGCTGCGCATTTCTCCCGCCGGAATCCGGGAGCTGCACCTGGTGAAGCAGTCCATCGACGCCCGCAGGAAGAGCAACCTCCATCTGGTGGTCTCCGTCAACGTGGCGGTGGAGGACGAGGCGGGGGTGCTGAACCGCTGCAAAAGCAATCAGGTGACACAGCTGCCGGAGGCCCGCTATGCGTTCCCCGAGGTGAAGCGCACCGGCGGCAGGCCGGTGGTGGTGGGGATGGGGCCTGCCGGGCTGTTCGCCGCCCTGTACCTGGCCCGGGCGGGGGTGCCCTCCCTGGTGCTGGAGCGGGGCCAGCCGGTGGAGCAGCGGGAGCAGGCCGTCTCTGCCTTCTGGCGCACCGGCGTTTTGAACCCAAACAGCAACGTGCAGTTCGGGGAGGGCGGCGCAGGCACCTTCTCCGACGGGAAGCTGACCACCGGCACCCATGACAGCCGCATCGCCACGGTGCTGGACACCCTGGTGGCCGCAGGTGCGCCGGAGGACGTGCGCCACTCCTTTCGCCCCCATGTGGGGACGGATGTGCTGCGCCAGGTGGTGCGCCACATCCGGGAGGAGCTGGTGGTCCTGGGCTGCGAGATATGCTTTGAAACCCGGCTCACCGGCCTGGACGTGCAGGGCGGGGCGCTGACCGGCATCACCGTCGACCGGCCGGAGGGGGGCGCCCGTCTCCCGGCGGACACGCTGATTCTGGCCCCGGGACACTCCGCACGGGACACCTTCGCCATGCTGCTGGAATCCGGCGTGGCCATGGAGCGCAAGCCCTTTGCCGTCGGTGTCCGCATCGAGCATTTGCAGGAGGCCATCTCCCGGGCTCAGTACGGGGACGCCTGGGCGAACCTGCCCCCCAGCGACTATCGCCTGAGCTGCCACCTCCCCAGCGGCAGGAGCGTCTTTTCCTTCTGCGTCTGCCCCGGCGGGCAGGTGGTGGCCTCCGCCAGCGAGGCGGGCTGTCTGGTCACCAACGGCATGAGCTATCGGGCCAGGGACGGGAAAAACATCAACGGCGGCCTGCTGGTGGGGGTCAACCCGGAGGACTTTGGCCCCGGCGACGCGCTGGCAGGCGTCCGCTTTCAGCGCCAGTGGGAGCGGGCCGCCTTTCTGGCGGGAGGCGGCGGCTACCGCGCCCCCGCCCAGCTGGTGGGAGACTTCCTGACTTCCCGCCCCAGCGGCGGCCCCGGCGCAGTCCGGCCCACCTATCAGCCCGGCGTCACCTGGACGGCGCTGGACGAGACCCTTCCCGATTACGTCTCCGCCGCCCTGCGGGAGGCCCTGCCGCTGCTAGACCGGAAGGTGCGCGGCTTCGCCGCGCCGGAGGCAGTACTGACCGGCGTGGAGACCCGCTCCTCCTCTCCCGTGAAAATCCTGCGGGACGAGCGGTGCCAGGCCAACATCCGGGGCATCTACCCCTGCGGCGAGGGCTGCGGCTATGCGGGGGGCATCATGTCCGCCGCTGTGGACGGCGTCCGGGTGGCGGAGCAGGTGGCGGTTGGATGAACACCAGCGTGCTGGCTCCCTTTGCGCTGATGGTATCAATTAGGGGGATTGTGCGCCTTAGACAAGGATAGAGGAAGGAATTACGTTTTGCCCTCCGGGCGGGCCGACTACCGCCTGCTGACCCTCAAGGTTTATGTCCTCGGTCAGTGAGCCTTGCCAGCATAGCTGGCTGCGGTTTTCGGCTAAAAATATGCCGCTGGCATATTTTCTTAACGCCGCAAACTCGCGCCGCCGAGAAATGGGGGAAAGAGGGCGGTTTAAGAGGGGGTCCTGTGGCCCCCTCTTAAGAATCTCCCCGTATCCCGCTGGCGGCTTGCGCCTTGTCTCTCAATCAAGTGGTCTATTAGGCAACAGACGATGGAACTTGATACCTGGTGAGACTGCCGCCCCCGGCGGCTGAATACGATTGCCACCCGTTCCGCTGAGGCGGAACGTGGCGGCAATTTTGTTGCCTTTTGGTCGTGGACCTCTGACTGTACGGCTAAGTTACTTCGCCGCCCCTGAAAGGGTAGGGAGCGCAGCGGAAATGCCGCTTGACGGCAGAGGGGAACCGCGAAGCGGTGGAGGGGTGGCAAGCAGAGTTTTCCTTAGATATAGTTCTTTAAATGAAATACCGCGTTTGCCCTCCCGGCGGGCCCCATTTCTCGCGCCGCCGAGAAATGGG
>JAJPXL010000066.1 GCA_021205455.1 Clostridiales bacterium | reverse complement strand
GGGGTTTCTTAAGGGGGAGCGAGGCCCCGAAGCTCCCCCTTAAGCCGCCCTCTTTCCCCCATTTCTCGGCGGGACAAGAAATGGGGCCCGCCGGGAGGGCAAACGTGGTATCTCCTTCAAAGAACCATATCTAAGGAATCCACCCCTCCGCCTCCCCTTTCAGGGGCGGCGAAGTAACTTAACCGTACAGTCAAATTTCATCGACCAAATGATGACAAAATTGCCGCTACGTTCCGCCACAGCGGAACGGGCGGCAATCGTTCCCAGCCGCCATAGGCGGCAGCTTTGGTGCGTATCAAGTCCCATCGTCTGTTCTCTGCGGAACCACTTAAAGGTAGGGACAAGGCGCAAGCCGGTTGCCTGATACGGGGAGATTCTCAAGAGGGGGGGCCACAGGTCCCCCTCTTGAGCCGCCCTCTTTTGCTGCTTTTCTCGGCGGAGCGAGAAAAGCAGGCCATGCCCTGGCAAGGGCAAACGCGGTATTTCCTTCCAAGAACCATGTCTAAGGAGCGCAGCCCTGCCCGGAGGGCAACGCTATCTCCGTCAAAGAACCATATCTAAGGAAACCAACCCCGCCGGGAGGGCAAACCGTTCTTTCTCCATCCTTATCTAAGGAGAAAAGGGACGTGCGAGAGAGCGGCTGCCCCTCAGCTCCCGCTGATGGTGACCCCGTCAAAGGCCGCCCAGGGCAGGACGCTGTCCCCATCGCACTGGGTTTCCCGGGAAATCGCCACCACATGGTTCAGCATTTCGGCCAGGTTGCCGCTGACCATCACCTCAGAGATGGGCTTCAACACGCCGTGGTCAATGAGGTAGCTGTTCTTCGCCACACCGGAGAAGTCCCCGCTGCTGCCGGGCTGCCCGCCGGAGAAGTACCCCGCCAGGATACCGTAGTCGATACCCCGGATGAGGTCGGCCAGGGGCGTCTCCCCCGGCTCCATGACCAGGTGCAGCTCGCTGTTCCCCGCAGGGGGGAGGCCGGTCTTGTTGGCCCCGTACCGGCTCAGGGTCATCTGCTTCAGGACGCCACGCTCCACGATGGTGTAGTCCTCCGCCGGATAGCCCTCACCAGTCACCCGGTCGCCGCCCACGATGCGGCTGTCCAGGGGGCGGCTGCCGAAGGTGATGGCGCTGTCCGCCACCTGCTGGCCCAGCTTGTCCTTCCAGAGGGCGGTGCCGTTAATCATAGCGGAGTCGCCGGTGAACAGCTCCGCCGCCTCGTACAGCATATTCCCCAGGAAGCCGGGGGACAGCACCACGGTGCCCACCTGCTTCCCCGTCAGGGCGGGCGGGTCGATGAGGGCTTCCGCGTCCCGGACGGTCTGGAGCATACTGCCCTGCTCCAGCACGGGCCTGTCCAAATCGTTCACCAGAAGGCCGCTGTAGTTCAGGGAGGAGGTCTTGTCCCCCTCGTGGCCGGACACCTCCAGGGAGAACTCATAGCAGCCAGAGGTGATTTGATACACTACGCCGTAGCTGTTGGCGTAAACGGTGTGGGAGACGGAGTGGAGGGCGATGACCTGGCTCACCGTCACCGTGGGGTGCTGGGCGCAGACGGTGTCGATCAGCTCCTGGGTGCGGGCAAAAAGCCGCTCCAGGTCGCAGTCCACCGCCCCATAGGTCAGGGCGCCGCCGCCCTCTTTTGCAATCTCCCAGGCATCGTCGGGCAGGGAGGCCGCTGCGGAGGCCATGGCCGTCTCCGCCGCGGAGCGGAGGGCGCTGTCCTCCAGCCGGTTCACGCTGCTGCTCCCCTTCCGGCCCCCGGCGTAGCCGGTGAGGCTGGCGCTGTCGTCAAAGAGGGTGCGCAGCAGGTTCAGCCCCTCCGTCTCGGCGGTGAACTCCTGGGTGACGGTCTCCGACACCAGGCAGGCCGCCCTATCCGCTCCGTTGTCCCGCAGGGCGGCCAGAGACAGGGCCGCCAGCTTCTGCAAATCCTTCATGCTCATCTGCCTCCCATCTTGATACGGCACCGGAGGGCCGGGCCGCCCAGCCCCACGGGAATGATCTGCTTCTTGCCGCAGAAGCCGGAGCTGTTCCACGTCACCGTGTCGGACACCATGTCCACCGTTTTCAGCATATCGAAGGCGATGCCGGAGATGGTGGTGTCCAGAATGGCCCGGCCCAGCTTGCCATGCTTAATTTCGTAGCCCATGCACACGCCGAACATGAACTCGCCGGTGGCGTCGGCCTGGCCGTTGTTGGTGTCCACCAGGTAGTAGCCGTCGTCCACCGAGGCGATCAGCTCCTCCAGGGTGGAGGCGCCGGGGTGGATGGCGGTGTTCCGCATCCGGATCAGCGGCTCGTCGGAGAACAGCCAGGCCCTGGCGTTGCCGGTGGGGGCCATGCCCAGCTGCTGGGCGCTGGCCCGGGAGTGCATAAAGCCGGTGAGGACGCCGTTCTCAATCAGCTTCGCGTCCTCCGCCTTCGTCCCCTCATCGTCCACATAGATAGGCAGGGGCGCGGGCGCGCCGAAGGCGGTGCTGGCAAAGTCGGTCAGGCTCACCAGGGGGGAGGCCACCACCTTCCCCAGGTTGGGCCCGGCCACGCTGCCGCCTAAGACCAGGTCAGCCTCTACGGTGTGGCCCACGGCCTCATGGGCCAGCATCCCCGCCAGCTCGCCGCCCAGCACCACGGTGTGAACGCCTGCCTCCGGATAGACCCCCTCCTTCTTGTCCATCAGGCGGCGGTGGCAGGCTTCCAGCCGGGGTGCCAGGGCCTCCACGCTGGTGAATTGCCGGTCAAAGGTGCCGTAGCCGCCGAAAATCTCCGTGACCTCCACCGGCACACCGGCGGCGGTCTCCGTTCCCATGTGAACGTAAATGTAGCTGCGGGGCAGGGCGGTGTGGCAGTCCCACCCGTCGGAGACGGACAGCACCTTCTCCACCGTGTCGGCAGAGGCGATCACCTTCCGGCTCTTCAGGTCGGGGTAGGTGCGGACGACGTAATCGTCCAGCGCCCTGAGGAAGTCGAGATACTCCTTCTGGGGCACGTCCCTCCAGTCGGTATCCTCCCTGTAGCTGCCCCGGGTCACCGGGGGCAGCGGCCCCTTCCCCGTTCCGGCGTGTGAGCTGAGGAAGGCGGCGTTCTGCTGGGCGGCCTCCACCACGGTCTTCGCCGCCTCCGGGGAGCAGTCGGCGGCGGACGCGAAGCCGCAGACGCCGCCCTGGTACACCCGGGCGGAGACGCCGGACAGGTCGGTGCGGGTATTGCGCAGCAGGCTGCCGCTGACCAGGTCTACCCGGCGCAGGCTGTTCTGCTGCATCCGGAGCTCGGTGTGGGCCTGGGCGGGGAAGAGGGCTTTCTGCTCCGCAAGCAGGTCTTGTAGCATGGCTGAATCCTCCTTTATGGTTGGCAGCGCGGACGCTGCCGGTTCGGTTGCATCATCAGGGTCTATTATAGCACGATTCCCGCGGGATGAAAAGCGGGTTCTCAGGTTCGGGGCGGGGGAAAAACGACGCGGGCCGGCCGCTGGGCCAGCCCGTGGGGGTGTACGTCACTGAAACGGCGCTCCGTTATCCGCCCGCGTCCGTCTTCACAAAGGTGATAGGGGTCAGGTCAAGGTACATGGAGCCAACGTCATAGGCCAATACCAGCTCGTAGCCCTCGGCGATTTGTAGGTCGATGGTGCCATCGGCGTTGTAGGTGATTTCATAGCCGGTGCTGCTAATCGTCCGGCTGCTGCCCAAATCGCTGCCATCCCAGCGAACCGGGCAGCCGGTTTCGTCGTAATAAATCTCCTCCCACCAGCTTCCGTCCCCGGTTTCCTCCCGGTGGCTTACCAGAGCGCCGCTTTCATAGGTGTTGGCATAGCGGCTGACATCCGTTGCACCGTTGACGGCAGTCACAGTTTTCGTGCCCTCGACCGGGTGGCCGTCCCCGTCATACTCGTACTCATAGACTAACTCACTCATGCCTTCGCTCCCATAGGATTGCGTTGTGACGCGGGTCATATGGCCGTCCGCATCGTTTTCATACGTGGTTTCCTCGGAGATAGTCCCGCCGCTGTAGGACGCGGAATAGGTCAGCTTGCCGTCTCGATTCGTGTATAAATGGCTTATATTTCCGTCCTCATCGTACTCGTACCAGGTTTTCACAAGGACGCCGTCCTCGTAGTATTGCTCCGAGGTGACGTTCCCGTCCTCGTCATACTCGTACTCCGGTTCAGTGCTGCCTGTAATCGCTGACCATACACTTCCCACCAAGGTTTCTCCATTTATCTGGAGGTACCAATCCGCTATCACCAGCGCCAACAGCAGCAAGAGCGCAATTACGGCAATCAGGATTCCGTTGCGGCGTCGCTTCTTCGCCAGCTGCGCCTGTCGCCGGGCTCCTTCCTCCCGCCGCCGAGCCTCCGTCTGCTGGCGGGCTTCTTCCTGCTTCCTGGCTTCTTCCTGCTGCTTGGCTTCCTCCTGACGGCGCTGCTCCGCCGGTGCGGTGTGCAAAGCGTCCTCCGTCAATTCCTCAAACGATTTGTCCACCTGTTCCTGCTGTCTGGCTTCCTCTGCCGCCTGCTGCGCCTGCTTCTGCCGGGCAACTTCCTGCGCCAATTCCTCCCGGTCCCGGGCCTGTTGGCGCTCCTGCTCCTGCAGCCGGGTCTCCGCTTGCCGCAGCTCCGCCTCCCGCCGGGCCAGGGCCGCTTCCCGCTCCCGTAGCCGGGCTTCCGCCTGCCGCTCCTGCTCCTGCCGCCGGTCGGCCAGGCTGGCGGCGGGGGCCGCCCCCGCCGGGAGGACCTGGGTCAACGTAGCGTAACGCTCACAGTCCAGGCTCAGGTCAAAGCCGCAGTCGGGGCAAATCCACACGCCGGAGCGCTTCCCGCCGCACACCGGACAAGTCCACTCCATAGCTTCTCCTCCTCTGTCTCAAGTCTCCCGGCGAAGTGCGCCGTGGCTGCAGGCCGCTGCCGCTTATGCCTGCTCCGCTGCGGCGCGGGTCCTCCCGGCGTGGCGTCCAACAGCGTATACCACCAGCTCGATCACCGCCGACATCAGCGACGCTATGGGGATATAGCCGAAAAGGGTGAACAGCACAAAGGTGACCGCCACCACCAGCGCGCCCTCCAACGCGGCCCGCAGCGCAGCCAAAATGCGCGACCGACGGTCTTCGCTCCTGGGCCGCGCCGCCCTGGCAGCGCCAACCCGGCATCCAATGCTGTATAGCAGCGCGGCCAGCGCCGCAGACACGACCGCCACTACAATATTTACCGTCAGAAGGAATAGGAGCAACCCAACCGCTACCGCCGCAACAGGGAGCCCGAGCCTCCTTTTGCGGGGCTTGTTCAGCGCTGGGGTGGTATCCGGCGGGGTATCCTGCCCGGCGGGCGGCTCCTGCACCGGCGTTTCCCTTTGGGCGGCCTGTTGGCGCTCCCACTCCTTTTGCCGGGCCTGAGCCGCCTTCCGCTCCTGGGCCAGCCGTGCGGCGGCCTGCAGCCGCGCCGCTTCCTCCTGGGCCGCCTTCCGCTCCCGTTCCTGTCGGGCGGCCCGCAGCTGCTCCAGCTCCGCCTGGGTCTGGGCCAGCTGCTGTTCCAGCTCCGCCTCTCTGCCCTGGGCCTGCCGGGTCTGCCAGTGGTTGGCCTGGCTGGCGGCGGGGCAAGCCCCCGCCGGAAGGGATGGGGTCAGGGTGGCGTAGCGCTCGCAGTCCCGGCTGTGGTCAAAGCCGCAGTCCTTGCAGATCCACACGCCGGAGCGCTTCCCGCCGCACACCGGGCAAGTCCATTCCATAGGGTTTCCTCCTCTGCTTCCGGGCAGACGCCCGGCATTCTCGTTTCAGTGTAACACAGTTTCCGGGGGAATGCAATTTTTAGTTTGATTTTCGTTCATTTCCCGTCAAAAAACGCCGTCAGCAGCCTGCCGCAGTCCTCCTCCAGCACGCCGCCGTACACGGCGGGATGGTGGTTGAACCCCTCCTGGAACAGGCTCAGCACGCTGCCGCAGCACCCCGCCTTGGGGCTGGCCGCGCCGTACACCACAGTGCCGATGCGGGCGTTGAGGATGGCCCCGGCGCACATGGGGCAGGGCTCCAGGGTGACGTACAGGGCGCAGCCGTCCAGATGCCAGCTGCCTGCGGCGGCGCAGGCGGCCCGGATGGCCTCCACCTCGGCGTGGGCGGTGGCGTCTCCCAGGGCCTCCCGGCGGTTGCAGCCCCGGCCCAAAACGGCGCCGCGCCGCACCACCACGCAGCCCACCGGCACGTCGCCCGCTGCGGCGGCCTCCCTGGCCAGGGCCAGCGCCTCCTCCATCCACTTCACTTCCGGTTCCATCCGCTCCGCCTCCTTGGGGGATAGTTTCCCGCTCTGCCGGGCAAACTAGGCGGGCAATCGCCCCATCCACCGTATACAGAAAGGAATTCTTCTATGGAAAATAACAATGAGTATCCTGTTTTGCAGGAAATCTATCAGGGCGCGGCCATGGGGGCCGCCGCCATTGACGAGCTGCTGCCCATGGTGAAGAACGCCCGCTTCCGCTCCGACCTGCAAACCCAGCGGAAGCAGTACGACGGCACCCGGCAGCGGGCGGAGGAGCTGATGAAGCCCCTGGCCAAGTGCCCCCAGGAGCTGAGCAAGGGGCAGCGGATGATGCTCCGCGCCTGCCTCTGCACGAAAACCGTGTTCAACAAGGAGACCAGCCACCTGGCCCAGCTGATGATCCAGGGCAGCAACATGGGCATCCTGACCCTGACGAAGCTGCTGAACTCCTGCGGCGACTACGAGCCGAACCCCTCCGCCGACGGGGAGGAGCCTGCCTCCCAGGCCCAGACCGACCCGGCGGCGGCCCTGGCCCGCAGCGTCATCCGCATGGAGGAGGACAACATCGACCGGCTGAAGGCCTACCTCTCCTGAACGGATTTTTGTAACATTTGCCATCGAACAGAATATCCAGTCTGAAAAACACCTGTCCGCACCAAGGCGATTCTGAAAAAATGGTTATTCTGCGGTTTCCACATTTTTGCACATTCTCCACAGACTTTTCCACAGAAAATTGCCGTTTGGCTTTGGAAAAGTCTGTGGGTAACTTTGCTTCGGAAACCGAATCAAACGCTTGCCTTCGGCAAAATGCCGAATCCTGTCGGCTACCGCAACTCCCTGGGGGAGACGCCGTACCGCTTCCGGAAGGCCCGGAGGAAGGTGGAGTAATCCTGAAAGCCGCTGTCCGCCCCGGCCTGCCGGACAGAGGCCCCCTCCCGCAGCAGCTCCGCCGCCCGGATGAGCCGCTTCTGCACCACATACTGATGAATGGTGCAGCCGGTGGCCTCCTTGAACCGGCTCATCAGCCCCGAGCGGGAGACGTGGAACCGCTCCGCCAGGGCGTCCACCGACAGATCCTCCGTCAGGTGGGCCCGGAGGTAGGCCAGCACCGCGTCCACCTTGGGGTCCCGGCGGCCCTGTGCGTTATCCTGCGCCTTTTGGACTTCATAGGCGCGGTTTAGGGCGATCAGCAGCTGAATGCAATAGGTGCGGGCCAGCAGGTGGCTGCCGAAGGCGTCGCCGCCCTCCGCCTCCTCCAACTCCTCCGCCAGGCGCAGCGCCTCCGCCCGCTCCTCCGGGCCAGCGCGCAGCAGGTGGCTGCCGGTGGCCGCTGCCTCGTCAAAGCAGGGGGACAGGCCGTACTCCGTCAGCAACGCCGGGGAGAGCCACAGCAGCCGCCGCTCATAGGGCTGCCCGCTGCGGATGATGGGCTGATGGATTTGATGGTGAGGGATCAGCAGCACGTCTCCGGCGCGGAGGTCGTACACCCGCCCCTCCACCAGGTAGGTCACCTCCCCGGCGTAAAAGAACAGCACCTTGTCAAACTCGTGGTAGTGGTAGCCGATCTCCTCGGCCCGGCTGTCCCGCAGGTGGAACAGCCGATAGTCCTCCCGCAGGTAGCCCCGTACATCTGCCAGCATGGCGCGCTCCCTTCCGCCCCGTTCCTGCCGGGGCCATATTCATCTTCCCCGGAACCAGGCATATACTTCACCAAGAACCGGTTCGGAGGTTATGATAGTATGCTGTCGGTCTTTCTCGTTGCCCTGTCCCTGGCCATGGATGCCGGGGCCGCGGCGGTCTGTTGTGGTATCTCCACCCCCCGCTTCCGCCTCCGGGACGGGCTGCGGGTGGGGGCATGGTTCGGCCTGTTCCAGGCGGGCATGACCCTGCTGGGCGGGCTGGCCGGTGCCGAGCTGAACCAGCACTTCGCCCGCATCAGCGACCTGGCCGCCTTCGGCCTGCTGGTCTGGCTGGGCGTCCGGATGATTTTGGACGCAGTCCAGGGGGAGGAGGGGGCGTGCGCCGTCTCCGACCTGTCCCCCCGGACGCTGGCGGCCCTGGCCGTGGCCACCAGCCTGGACGCCCTGGCGGTGGGGGTCAGCGTGACCCACCTGGGGGTTGGGCTGTGGACTGCGGCGGGGGTCATCGGAGCGGTGGCCTTCGCCGTCTCCCTGGCGGGCAGCCTGGCAGGGCAGACCCTGGGGAAGGGGTTCCGCCTGGCGGCCGGGGCAGTTGGGGGAATCATCCTCATCGGCATCGGGGTGAAGGTGCTGATGGGGCGGTAAGCTCTGTTAGCTGTTAGTGGCGGCAGTTGAAACCGCCGGGGGTTTCCTACTCCGCAATATCATCAACTTAAAGATGCAATCTATCCTGGGTTGAGGAGAGTAACGTATCCGTACAGTCAGATTTCCTCGACCAATGGATAACAAAATTGACGCCCGTCCCGCCGTAGGCAGGGACGAGGCGGCAATCGTCCCCAGCCGCCATGGGCGGCAGTCTCACCAGTGAGAAGTCACATCGTCTCTAACGGGATAGACCACCTGATTGAGGGACAAGGCGCTAGCCGCCAGCGGGATAGGGGGAGGGTTCTTAGGGAGGGGCGAGGCCCCGAAGCCCCTCCCTGAGCCGCCCTCTTTTGCTACTTTTCTCGGCGGAGCGAG
>JAJPXL010000112.1:28646-39733 GCA_021205455.1 Clostridiales bacterium | reverse complement strand
TTTCATGCCTCTATTTTACCATATCTTCCCCGAATTTTAAATGCTGTTGCCCTGGCTGGGAAATGGGAAGCCGGCGCAATATGGCCGCGTCTCCCAGCCCTCAGAGGCTCAAACGCTGAATCGCCATCAGGATGGAGGGCATGGTCTGCTTCTTCCGGCTCAGCACACCGGGGAGGATAGCGCTGCCGTCCTCCGCGGTCACGTTGAAGGCGTCCTGCACCACGTCCCGGCTGCCCTCCCCCAGGTAGAGCAGCTCGGTACACTCCTCCATGATGTCCGTCAGCATCAGGAACACCATATCCAGGTGGGTGCGCTCCTTCACCATGGTCATGTAGGGCAGGAGGCGCTTCTTCAGCTTCTCGGTGTTCTCCTTTCCGATGACGCTGACCTGTCCGATGCCGAACTTCAGCTCGTCGGCGTTGAAGGTCTTGAAGTCCTGATAGAAGATCTCCTCCTCGGTCTTGTCGTCCGTCCGGCACCCGGCGGCGAACATATTCCGGGCGTGCTCCTCCGTGTCGATGCCCGCAATCTGCGCCAGCTCCTGAGCGATCATCTTATCCACCGGCGTGCAGGTGGGGGAGCGGAAGGCCAACGTGTCGGAGAGGATGGCGGAACACAGCAGACCCGCCGTGTTGGGGTCGATCTCCACGTTGTTTTCCTTGTACATCATGGTGACGATGGTGGCGGTGCAGCCCAGGGGCATATTCCGGAACAGCACCGGCTGTAGGGGCTGGATGCCGCCGATGCGGTGGTGGTCGATGATTTCCACGATTTCCGCCGCGTCGATGCCGTCCACGGCCTGGGTCTTTTCGTTGTGGTCCACCAGGATGACCTGCTGCCGCTGCATATCCAGCAGATTCCGCTGGGAGATCAGGCCCACAAAGCGCTGCTCGTTATCCACCACCGGGAAGTAGCGGATTCTGCGCTTCGTCATGACCTGGCGGATGTCCGTCACGAAGTCGTTCTGCCGGAAGGAGACGATTTCCTTCTCCCCCCGCATGACGTGGCGCACCGGCATGGACAGGTTGATCAGGTGGGCCACCTTGAAGGTGTCATAGGGCGTCAGGATGATGACGCAGTGGTTCTCCTCCGCCAGGGCGCGAATCAGCTTGGAGACCTCCTCCCCCTGGCACAGGCAGACGATGAGCCACTTGGCCCCGCACTCGATGGCGGACAGCAGCGCGCCGGAGCGGTTGCCCACGATGACCATGCTGTTCTGGGTGACGAACTGGGAGAAGATGCCCTCGTTGGCGGCGGCGATGCAGACGCTGCCCTCCTCGAACACGTCGTCCATGCTGCCCACCACCAGCTCCCCCGCCAGGGTGTCCACAATGTTCCGGGCGCTGACCCGGGCGCTGGACAGGGTGGTGGCGGCGTGGTCCTCCATGGAGGAGCGGGCCAGGTCGCCCTGGGTCACCAGGCCCACCAGATGGCTCTCCTCGTTCAGGACGGGCAGGGTGCGCAGGTTGTCGTCCCGCATCTTGTCCCAGGCCCGCAGCAGGCTGGTTTCCGCCGTGACCCCCTCCGTGGTACGCATATTCACGTCATGGACCCTGGGCTCCAGGGTGTCGATGTAATCCGGTGGGGGCACCTGGAAGGTGTCCAGCACATATTCCGTCTCCTGATTGACCCGACCGCAGCGCTTGGGCTGATAGTCCTCCCCGGTGAGCCTGCCCTTCAATCGGGCATAGGCGATGGCGGAACAGATGGAATCCGTATCCGGGTTTTTATGTCCAATGACAATGGTTGGCTTTGTCATTTGCTCACTCATCTTCATCACTCCTACTAAGCTAGGGGTAGTTTACCATTTTTTCCGGCCCGTTTCAATACCTGCTTCTGTAAAAAGATTGTATAGGCAAAGGAAAATTGCGAGCGGCTCCGCAGGCCGTTGCCGCTACTTCTGCACGAACCGCCGGTCCTCCGCCAGGGGGCAGGCGGCGAACAGCCAATCCACCGCGCTTTCGTACTCTGCCAGGTGCTGGGCCTTGCGGATGCGCTTCATCGCCTTCTCGCAGCCCGCGAAGCTGGCCTGCCAGTAGCTCCACAGCTCCTTCATCTTATGCAGCACCGGCTTCTCTCCATGCAGCGCCGCCCGATAATCCCGGTAGAGCCGGTCGTGGAAGGCCCGGAATTGGGCCTTCCCGATGGGGGCTTCCCCCCGCAGCTCCCCCAGCAGCCCGGGGTTGGCGATGAGGCCCCGGCCCAGCATGACCCGTTCCACGGTGGGGAATTGGCGGTGAAACGCCGCCACGTCCTCCGACGTGAAAAGGTCGCCGTTGTAGCACACCGGCATCTTTGCCACAGCCAGCCCCTGGGCGAACCAGGCCGTCCGCACAGGTCCCCGGTAAAAATCCCGCTGGATGCGGGGGTGAATGATCAGCTCCGACACCGGGTAACGGTTGTACAGCTCCATCAGCTCCGGGAACTCCTCCGGGTCGTCCTTCCCCAGCCTGGTCTTGATGGAGATACGCAGGTCGGGCAGAGCGTTGAAGATGCCGTCCAGCAGCGGCTCCAGCAGATCCCACTCCGCCAGCAAGCCGCTGCCCTTCCGCTTCGCCACCACTGTGCCGGAGGGGCAGCCCAGGTTCAGGTTGACCTCTGCATACCCCAGCTGCTGCAGCTTGCGGGCGGTTGCGATGAACGGCTCCGGCCGGTTGGTCAGCAGTTGGGGCACCAGGTCGATGCCCCGGTTGCACTCCGGCTGCACGTCCCGCAGCTCCTTCGTGTTCAGGCCGCGGCTCTCGGTGGGGGTGAGGAAGGGGGTGAAATAGCGGTCCGCCGGGGAGAACTGCGCCCGCCAGGCGTTCCGATACAGGGCGTTGGTGATACCCTCCAGCGGCGCAAAATAGTAACGCACGAAAATGCTCCTTTCCGGTCCGAAGGTCAGGAGGCGGCGGCCCCGTCGTCCGGCCCCAGCGCACAGGTGCGGGCGAACGCCCCCTCCACCACGCAGGCGGCCAGCCGGGCCATATGGGCGGGGGACTCGGCGAACCCTGTCCGGCACCAGTCCTCCACCAGCCGGACGCAGCCGGAGGAGATGAAATGATACATCATGTTCAGGGAGGCGGGGTCGAGGTCTGAATTCTCCGCTGCGTCCACCGGCTGGACGCAGCGGAGGAACCGCTCGCTCCACTGGGACACCGGCTGCAGCAGGTCGTTCCGAATCAGCATTTCCACCAGATCCTTCAGGCTGTAGCAGAACTCAAAATAGTGGAGGAAGCTGCTGCTGAGTTCCCAGGGCCGCTGCTGCGTCTCCTGAAACGCGGCCCAGAGGCGCTCCGAGAACCGCTCCAGCAGGCCGTCCTTATTCTTGAAATATTTGTAGAACGTGTTCCTGGAGAGGCCCACCGTGCGGCAGAGCTCGCTGACCGTGATGTCCTGATAGGGCCTGGTTTTCATCAGCTCGAACAGGGCGGCCAGAAAATAATCCACGCTGTCCTGCATTGCGTATTGTTGAAAGAACCTCTGTGAGGAATTGATGGGGTCGCTCATGGCTGCTGCCTCCTTCCGCATGGGAACATTGTAGCATACTTCTGGTGATTTTCAACAAAAAAAGCTGAAAATTTTTGGAAACAGGGGTGACAGAATCGGAATTCTGTTTGTATGCAACGGAATGAGGAGTTGTTATAATAAAATCATCCTTAGATGATATGGCGCTCGGTCAGACATCCTGGACGGGAGGGAAGCGCGGAAAAAACGAACGAAGCAGCAGCAACCAAATCACTATGCCCAAAAGGGCGAAAGGAGTCCAAAAAATGGCTGAATTTGTCAAATTAAGTCCGGATACGTTACAGGCTTTGCGGGAAGGCAATCCCATGATGATGTCCTACAACGTGGAATTTGCGGAGGTGACGGGCGGCACCTTCTGGAAGGCGTATACGCCGGGGCAGGTGGCCGGAACGGAGGAGTTCCAGGTAGAGGCGACCTCCGAAGGCATCGCCGCCATGTACAAGGACCTGATGCAGGTCTATCCCCCCATCGACCTGTATAACGAGAAGCTCCGCAGCCTGGCCAGGGAGCTTGGCCCCGTGTGGATGCGGGTCTCCGGCACCTGGGCCACCAAGACCTACTATGACTTTGACGGCACCACCAACGGCAAGGTGCCCGAGGGCTACCTGAATGTGCTGACGAAGGAGCAGTGGATCGGCGTGCTGGACTTTGTGAAGGCGGTGGGGGCCAAGCTCATCGTCTCCGTGGCCAACTGCCCCGGCCTGCACTCTGCGGACGAGCCGTGGAACCCCTCCGAGGCGGAGAAGCTGTTCGGCCTGAGCAAGGAGTACGGCGTGCCCATCAACGCCGCCGAGTTCACCAACGAACCCAACATGATGGAGGATACCGGTTTCCCCGCAGGCTACACCCCGGCGGACTACCGGAGAGACCAGGATTTGTTCTTCCAGTGGCTGGATGAGAACTATCCCGACTGCATCAAGGTCGGCCCCTGCACATGCGGCGATGACTGTGTTTCCTTCGGCCGCGGCGGCGGCGTGGAGCAGCTCGTCTCCCAGAACTGTAACTGCGATGACCTGATGGACGGCACCACAGAGCCGCTGGACGTGTTCAGCTATCATTACTATAACGGCGTCTCCGAGCGGCTGGCTTCTGTCATGCCCTCCGGTCATTGGCAGGCATCGGAGGCCAACGGTGAGGAATACCTGGCCACCGCTTCCATCTTTGCCCGTACCTACGCCCCTATGCGGGATAAGTACGTCCCCGGCGGCGAGATGTGGGTCACCGAGTCCGGCGACGCGGGCGGCGGCGGCGACACTTGGGCCTCCACCTACCTGGACGTTATCCGCACCCTGAACGAGCTGGGCGGCTTTGCCGCCGTCACCAAGGGCGTTATCTTCCACAACACCCTGGCCTCCTCTGACTACGGCTTCCTGGCCCGCCAGGTGTTTGACCCCCGGCCCAACTACTTCGCCGTGCTGCTGTGGAACCGCCTGATGGGCACCACCGTCTATGACACCGGCGAGCCCGTCCGGGAGGGCGCTCACGTTTACGCCCACAGCCGGAAGGACGGCCAGGACGGCGTGGTCTACCTGGTCATCAACAACTCCCTGACGGAAGCCACCACGGTGGAGCTGCCCAGGGACGCGCAGCGCTACACCCTGGCCGGTCAGGACGGCAACGTCCGGGCCACCGTCATGACCCTGAACGGCAAGCCGCTGGTGCTGGGCGAGGGCAACACCCTGCCTGAGATGGCCCCGGAGGCCCAGGCGGCTGGGACTGTTGCAGTCGCCCCCGGCACCTGCACCTTCTTCGTACTGTAAACCCGAACGCGACACTGCGCCCTGCCCTGCGGCGCTCCGTGGGGCAGGCGCTGCACAATAAAGAAACGAACCGGCGCAGCGTGCAGCTGCGCCGGTTTTCCTGTTATCACTTTCAGAAGAAGAGGCGGTCTTACTTGACCTCCACCGTCCAGCCCTTGTCGTCGGGCAGCTTGCCCCACTGGATGCCGGTCAGGGTGTCATACAGCTTCTGGGTCAGGGGGCCGATCTTGCCGTCGCTGATGTAGGCGGTTTCGTCCTTCCACTTCAGCTCCTTCACCGGGGAGACCACAGCGGCGGTGCCGGTGCCAAAGACCTCCTCCAGCTTGCCCTCCTTGGCGGCGGTCATGATGTCCGCAATGGCCAGCTTGCCCTCGATGACCTCATAGCCCCAGTCCTTGCACAGCTCGATGCAGCTGCGGCGGGTGACGCCGGGCAGCACGGTGCCAACAGTGGCGGCGGTGTAGATTTTGCCGTCGATCTTGAACATGATGTTCATGGAGCCGACCTCTTCCACATACTTCTTCTCCACGCCGTCCAGCCACAGCACCTGGGCGAAGCCCTGCTCCTCGGCCAGCTCGCCGGCCTTGATGGAGGCGGCGTAGTTGCCGCCGCACTTGGTGAAGCCGGTCAGGCCGGGAGCCGCGCGGATATACTCATCCTCGACGTAGATGCGCACCGGGTCGATACCCTCGGCGTAGTACGCGCCGGAGGGAGAGCAGATGATGGAGAAGATATAGTGCTTGGAGGCGTGGACGCCCAGGCCCACGTCGGTGGCGAAGATATAGGGGCGGATATACAGGGAGGTATCCGCAGAATGGGGCACCCAATCCCGCTCCACCTTGACCAGGGTGGACACGGCCTGGATGAAGTCCTCCTCCGGGATGTTGGGGATGCACAGGCGGTCGGCGGAGTCGTTCAGGCGGCGGGCGTTGCAGTCCGGGCGGAACAGGAGGATCTTGTCCTCCGCCGTGCGGTAGGCCTTCATGCCCTCAAAAATCTCCTGGGCATAGTGGAGCACCACGGTGGCAGGGTCCAGGGAGAAGGGCTGATAGGGGATGATGCGGGGGTCATGCCAGCCCTGGCCCTCGGTGTAGTCCATGACGAACATATGGTCGCTGAACAGCTGGCCGAAGCCCAGCTTGCTCTCGTCGGTGGGCTTCTCCTTCGGACATTTGGTCAGTTCGATTTTAATATCCAACATAATATAGAACCTCCTGGTTAAGAGTATCGGAAACCAACTGCGGTCTCCGCCGCATTGACTTTATTATAATGCGGGAACCGAAAAGCTGCAAGGGGATTCTTAGGATTTTTTTCCTTTTTCCGCAAAAAATCCGGTTTCCATCCAAACGCCCGCCGAAAAGCGGGCCGGACGCCCCTGACAGGTCACGCCCTGTTGTCCAGCCGCTCCAGAATCACCCTGGCCACCCGCATCCCGCTGGCGCCGGCCTGGGCCAGGCCCCGGGTGGTGCCTGCGCCGTCTCCGGCGGCGAAGAAGTTCCGCATGGGGGTTTCCAGCTCGTTGGAAAGCTGGATGCGGCTGGAGTAGAATTTCACCTCCGCGCCGTAGAGCAGGGTGTCATAGTTGGCGGTGCCGGGGGCCAGCTTGTCCAGGGCGTAGATCATCTCAATGATGTCGTCCAGCTGGCGCTTGGGCATGGCCAGGCTCAGGTCGCCGGGGACGGCGGCCTTCAGGGTGGGCCGGGTGAAGGACTGGCTCAGCCGGTGCTGATTGGTGCGAACGCCCTTCACCAGGTCGCCGAACCGCTGCACCAGCACCCCGCCGGACAGCATATTGGAAAGGCTGGCGATGTGCTTGCCGTAGCGGTACGGCTCGTTGAAGGGCTCCGTGAAGCGGTTGGACACCAGCAGGGCAAAGTTGGTGTTCTCACTGCGGAGGGCGGGGTCGGAGTAGCTGTGGCCGTTGACGGTGTTGATGCCCTCCACGTTTTCCGCCACCACATAGCCGTAGGGGTTCATGCAGAAGGTGCGCACCTTGTCGCCGTACTGCTTGGTGCGGTATACCAGCTTGGACTCATACACCACATCGGTGATATGCTCGAACACTTTGGCGGGCAGCTCCACTCGTACGCCGATGTCCACTTGGTTGTTGATGAGGGGGATGCCCATGTCCTTGCACTGGGAGGCGAACCACTCCGCACCAGAGCGGCCCGGGGCGGCCAGCAGGGTGTCGCACTCCACGTCCTCCCCCTTGCCGCAGACCAGGTGGTAGCCGCCGCCCTCCAGGGGGCGAATCTGCTCCACGGCGGTGTGGAAGCGGAACTCCGCCCGGTCCTTCAGGTACTCGTAAATGTTGGTCAAAATCTTCAGGTTGTTCTCCGTCCCCAGGTGCTTGCATTGGGCCTGGAGCAGGTGGAGGTCATGCTCCAGCGCCTGCTTCTCCAGGGCCACGGCCTCCGGCGTGGAGGTGGAGTACAGCTCCGTGGTGGCCCCGAAGCGGACGTTGACGGCGTCCACATCGCGGATCAGCTCCATCACCTGGGCGGCGGGCATATAGTCCGTCAGCCAGCCGCCAAACTCCGTAGTGAAGTTGAACTTGCCGTCGGAGAAGGCCCCCGCCCCGCCGAAGCCGCACATGGTGTCGCACACCGGGCAGTGGATGCAGCGGTCCACCTTCCCCGCCACAATGGGGCAGTGGCGGCTGTAAATGTCCGCGCCCTGGTCCAGGACCACCACCCGCAGATCCGGGCGCTGCTCCGTCAATTCGTAGGCGGCAAAAATGCCGGCCTCTCCGCAGCCGATAATGGCCACATCTGCCTTGGTCGCCATATAGCATTCTCCTTTGTCAAGGCCCCCACTGGAATGGAGGAGTTTTCGTTCCATACAAAGAATATTATATCACACATTGTCAATTTTGTAAAAACCTGTTATACTGAGATGGAACGCCAACGGAAAGGGGCTTTTTGCTTGGAAATCGTCTTTTTAAGGAAGGATTTGCGCAAATGCTACGGCAGAGCCATGCTTTGCGTATTTTGTATTCTTTTGTTTACGCAGCTGTTTGCGGCGGCGGCATACGGCCTGTATGAGTGGGTGGCGGTGCCGCTGCTCCTGAGGCGGGGCATTGTGCCCGGCTACGTCGGCCTGCTTTTGGTCAATGACATCAGCGTCTATCTGCCGCCGCTGGTGATCATTCCGCTGGTGCTGCGCAAAATGCCGCGGACGGGGAAGCCAGTCCAGCGCCCCCTCCCCGGGCGGGAGCTGGCTATCGCCATCCCCTTCTGCATCGGGACGCTGTACCTGTTCGCCTATGTGACCTCCGGCCTGATCTATATCATCGAGGCCCTGTCCGGCGTGGAAACCGCCAATGTTCTGGACTCCCTCGATGGCGTCCCCCTGGGGCTTTACGCCTTCACCACCGTTGTTGTGGCGCCGATCTGCGAGGAGTTTCTGTTCCGCAGGCTGTTCCTGAACCGGTGCCGTGCGCTGGGGGATGTCAGCGCCATCCTGCTCTCCGCCGCAGGCTTTGCCCTGATGCATCAAAACCTCTATCAGCTGCTGTACGCCTTCGCCCTGGGTGTCGTGCTGGGCAGCGTGGCCGTCCTGACCGGCCGCCTGCGGGAGTGCATCCTGCTCCACGCCTGCACCAACGCCGTCTCCGTTCTGCTGTCCCTGCCCCTGTCGGATGGGGTGTATGCCTTCCTGGGGCTGGCGCTGCTGGCCAGCATCGTCTTCACCGTCTATATCTTTTTCAAGCGGTACCGCTATTACAGCTTCGACCCGGGTCCGCTGCCCTATGACGCCGACACAAAGCGGCGGATGTGCCTGCGCTCCCCCTGCTTCTGGATCTGCGGGGTGCTGTCCCTGTCGGCCAGCGTCATCACCATCTTTATCTGAAACGAGGAACCGCCTAATGGCAGAACAAATTTGGCTGGAATGCAGCATTGACACCGCCCCCGGCTGCCTGGACGCTCTGGCGGCCTACCTGACCGCCTGCGGCGTGGAGGGGCTGGTGCTGGAGGACGAATCCGACTTCGCCGCTTTTGCCGACGAAAACCGCCCCTTCTGGGACGAGGTGGACGATGCCCTGAAGGCGGAGCGCCGTGGCGTCACCCGTGCCACCTTCTACGTCACCGCCGACGAGGAGGGGCGCTGCCGCCTGGACGAGATTACTGCCGGGCTGGAGGGCTTCCGCAGCCGCACCCCACAGGACGCCGGCACCCTGGCCGTCACCACCCGCACCCTACAGGAGGAGGACTGGGCCAACAACTGGAAGCAGTATTACAGCCCCTTCCCCGTGGGGCAAACGCTCTATGTGGTGCCGGAATGGCTGCGGGGGGAGCCTGTGCCGGAGGGGCGGACGCCCCTCTACCTGAATCCGGGGCTGATCTTCGGCACCGGGAGCCACGGCACCACCCGCCTCTGCCTGGAGGGGGTGGAGCGTTATGTCCGCCCCGGCGACCGGGTGCTGGACCTGGGGACGGGCAGCGGCATCCTCGCCATCGCCGCCCTGCGGCTGGGGGCGGCCTCCGCCGTGGGCTGCGACATCGACCCCAAGGCCACCGCCGTGGCGGCGGAGAATGCCGCCTTCAACGGCATCGGCCCGGAGCTGCAGGTCTACACCGGCAACGTCATCGAGGATAAGGGCTTGCAGGCCCGGCTGGCGGGCCGGTACCAGCTGGTGCTGGCCAACATCGTGGCAGACGTCATCCTGCCGCTCTGCCCCGTGGTGGGGGACTACCTGGCGGAGGGCGGCCTGTTCCTGACCTCCGGCATTCTGGAGGGACGGGCGGAGGAGGTGGCCGCCGCCCTGACCGCCAACGGCTTCACCATCCTGGAGCGGCGGGCGCGGGACGGCTGGGTCAGCTTCACCGCCGGACTGGAGCACAACGCTCTGTAAAAGAAAAACTCCGGCTTCAAAAGCCGGAACAGCATAAAAGCAAAAAAAGAAGTGACCCGGCTCTGAACTCAGAACCGGGTCACTTCTGTTCACTGTCAATCTGTAATTTCATCCTTCGGACGCCTCCTTTATTCAGATTTTGTTGATACTTTCGTTCCACTTCGCCACTCTTGTCAGCTGGTCCTCTTTTACACAGCGTACCCGCCTTTCTGAACTTACGCTTCTCAACTGCAATGCTCAGGGAGGGATAGGAAGAACACGCTCATAAGAGCCTGCCACGAAAAGGAATTAAGCAAATGCTTCGTGGTACACCACACCTTTTTCTGTGACCGTTCCGTATCGTCCTTCTGTCAGAACATCCGGTTTCCTGGAAACCAGTGCCCCTACAAATCGTCCGATCAAACGATTGAGATGCTTCGGAAGAGCTTGGGCGAATCCTGCACGGAATCTATCGCCTTTCCTGTGACCTCTGCTGGTCAGTCGTCCGGTCCCTTCGGAACTGCCAATCCTGCGCGCTGCCGTTCGACAGAGGAAACACGGAAGGAATTCAGCGAATGCTGTGCGGCCCTCCGCACCCTCTCGTGGTATCCTGCGCTCTGTGGCGAATTCTCTGGAATCTCAGCTTCCCAACCAATCGTTTCCTGGAAACGACTGAGAACTGCGGAAGTGGTTCAGCGAATGCCGTACCTTATGCTGCGTCTCCTTTGTGCGGTACCTCTGCCGGATCATCGGCCTTGGAACCCATCACATAGGCTGAATGAAAAAGGGAAAAGCGGGAAGAGTTCGCTTCAACTGTACATTGGCCCGTACCTCCTGGTGTTATTGTTCTGGTAATCCAGCGTCCTAACACATCCTTTCCTGCAACCGGATGGAAGAAGGTGGATGGGGCTACGTTAAACTGCACATTGGACTGTACCTCCTTATGTTATTTGCCTGGTTTCTTGAAGTCCAGTTTCATAACA
>JAJPXL010000112.1:0-28546 GCA_021205455.1 Clostridiales bacterium | reverse complement strand
GGACTGTACCTCCTTATGTTATTTGCCTGGTTTCTTGAAGTCCAGTTTCATAACATATCGTCCTTTCAAACGAAAGAGGAAAGTGGAAGGATCTAATCAAAACTGTTCATTGGACCGTACCTCCTTGTGTTATTTGACTGCTATTTTGAAGTCCAGTTTCATAACACATCGTCCTTTCAAACGAAAGAGGGAAAATGGAAGGGCCTAATGGAAACTGTACATTGGACTGTACCTCCTGCATTCCTGAATCGGTGCTTTGCAATGGAGTTTCGCGTCAACAAGTCCTTTCATACAGAGAAAAGGGAACAGGCTGTTGTCGAGTCAGCTCTCGCTTTCACTGTTCTTTGGAGGGTACCTCCTTGCTTAGATTCCGCCGGTTGCCAGGTCGGCTGCCTGTCTTACGCTAGGCCTTGGGACTCTCCTCCTTTCTGGTGAAGTGGAATGGGTGGTTTCTTTGGATGAATAAAGGATACCACAGTTCGGCCATCTTGTCAAGCACTTTTTTAAATAAAAATCACAAAAATATATTAACAATTTGTGAACGATTGAAAAAACCGTTGTGTTCTCCGTCCGTTTCCGTTATAATACAAACAGCACACGACCACATATACCGCATCCGCCGCCTCCGCGGCCCATGCGCGCACGATTTGGAGGAAGAATCTCATGGAATTGCTGAAACGGAAAATCACCTCTGCGGGCAGCGCCTGCCTGGTCTGCGGGGTCATCACCATTGTGACCGGCCTGACCACCGGCATCATCCTGCTGGCCCACGGCGGCCGCCTGCTGGCTGAGCGCCGCCATTGCGACGCCCTGCGGGAGCAGCTCTACGGCAGCGACCTGTAACCGGATATCCTCTTATGTCCCACCCCCGCTGTGGGTTGATGCAAAACGGTGCGGAGAAGCGTCTGTTTCTTCGCACTTTTTTTGCCCTGCTGTCTGGCCGGCAACCGTTCCTTTCGGCGGCTCCCATCGGCGCCTCCGCCCCGTTCCGCGCACGCCGGAACGGGGCATAAGAGCGCGAAATTAGTTCGAAATGCAAGATTCTGTCAGTTTTGTACGAAATTTTACAAATTTCTTACTTGTTTTTTACAGAGGCCGGATATGGAAATCTTCTGATAAACTGGTATAATAGGGAAGGAAATCTTGCAGGGCGACCATGCTTCGATGCGTTTCTGCACAGTCCTGGTCATCCCACGGCCTGCAGCGCTGCTCTGAGACAGAGATAAGGGAGTTTGAACGGAATGGAGTTTTTAGATATATTTACCCTTCTGGGCGGGATAGGGCTGTTCCTTTATGGCATGACCCAGATGTCCAGCGGGCTGAAGGCCGCCGCTGGCGACAATCTGCGCATCATCCTGCAAAAGGCCACCAGCAACCGCTTCACCTCGGTGATGGTGGGCATCCTGGTGACACTGATGATTCAGTCCTCCTCCGCGACGGATGTAATGGTCATCGGCTTTGTCAACGCGGGGATGATGTCCCTGAACCAGGCCATCGGCGTTATCATGGGCGCCAATATCGGCACCACGGTGACGGCCCAGCTGACCGCCTTCAACCTCAGCTCCTACGCGCCGCTGATTCTGTTCGTGGGCGCGATCATGTACCTGTTTCTGAAAAACGGCACAGTGCGGAGCGTCGGCTCCGTGATTCTGGGCTTCGGTATGCTGTTTGAGGGCATCGCCCTGATGAAGAGCGCCATTGCGCCTTTGGCGGAGTCGGAGGCCTTCGTCAATATGCTGTCCGGGCTGAGCAACCCCTTCCTGGCCATCCTGTTCGGTATCGTGTTCACCGCCCTGCTGCAAAGCTCCTCCTCCTCCATCGTCATTTTCCAGGCCTTTGCCGCGACGGGCATCCTGAGCTATGAAGTGGCGGTGTACCTGATTCTGGGGGCCGCGGTGGGGTCCGTCACCCCCAACCTGCTGGCCGCCCTGACCGCCAACCGCAACGGGAGGCGCAGCGCCATCCTGAACCTGCTCTTCAATGTGATACGCTGCGTCGTGATTGGCGTCATTATCACGCTGTTCCCCCAGGTGCTGCGCCTGATTCAGAGCCTGTCCCCCAATGACATCGCCCGCCAGATCGCCAACACCCACACCATTTTCGCCATCTTCGCCGTGATCATCGAGCTGCCGCTGACCAACTCCATCGTCCGCCTGGCGGAGCGCATCATCCCCATCAAGGACGAGGAGACCCGCAAGGAGAAGGATCAGCGTCTGGTGTACTTAAACTCCCTGGACAGCCTGCCCGCCGCCGTGTCCCTGAATCAGGCCAAGCTGGAGATTTATCGCATGGGCGAGTTCGCGCTGAACAACCTGCGCACCGCTGTCGACTACTTCTTTGACGATGATGAGTCAAAGATTCAGCAGGTGCTGGACCAGGAGGACACTGTGGACTACCTGGACCACAACATCACCCAGGCCCTGATTGACCTGCGGTACCACCACCTGCCCCCACGGGATTTGAACCGGCTGGGCCGGCTGCTGCTGGACGTGTCCGACATTGAGCGCATCAGCGACCATGCGGTGAACATCACGGAGTACCGTCAAAAGCTGAACCAGCGGAGGGGGACGTTGACCCGGGAGGCCATGGACGACCTGCACATGATTGCTGACGCCACCCTGGCCAGCGTGGAGTACAGCCTCCAGCTGTTCCGGGACGACCGCTTTGACGACCTGCCCCAGGCCGAGGCCCTGGAGCATATCGTCAACGAGAGCCAGGAGCTGTGCATCTCCAACCACGTTGACCGCATGATGGAGGCGGAGTGCGACCCCATGGGCGGCGTGGTCTACTCTGACATGGTGACGGATTTGGAGCGCTGCTCCGACCACGCCATCAACGTGGCCTACTCCCTCAGCGGGCAGGACAGCTGACCCCCTGGAAAAGCGACCGGGCCGGCCCCAGGGCTGACCCGATTTTTGCCGGAAAGAGCCGCCCCATCCGTGCAATCGGGCAAAAGAAACGCCGCTGCCGGTTTGCATCTTGTTCCTTTTGATATTGCAATCTCATTTTGATTCGGTTATAATAGAGGACGTAAACGGCGGAAATGCGAAACGATTTTCGCATCCCCTTGCAAACGGCTGTATGCAATGCGCAGAAATGAGGTATACATCATGGCAAAGATTTCTATGAAGACCCCCCTGGTGGAGATGGACGGCGACGAAATGACCCGCATCCTGTGGCAACAGATCAAGGATGAGCTGCTGCTGCCCTACATCGACCTGAAAACGGAGTATTATGACCTGGGCCTGCCCATGCGGGAGCAGACCAAGGACCAAATCACCATCGACGCCGCCAACGCCACGAAGAAGTACGGCGTGGCCGTCAAGTGCGCCACCATCACCCCCAACGCCCAGCGGGTGGAGGAGTACAACCTCTCTCAAATGTGGAAGAGCCCCAACGGCACCATCCGTGCCATCCTGGACGGCACCGTGTTCCGCGCCCCCATCATGGTGAAGGGTATCAACCCGGTGGTGAAGAACTGGAAGCAGCCCATCACCATCGCCCGTCACGCCTACGGCGATGTGTACCGGGATACCGAGTTCCGCATCCCCTGCACCGGCAAGGCCATGCTCAGCTTCCTGTCAGACGACGGCGCGGTGCAGATGAACCAGACGGTGTACGATTTCGAGTGCCCCGGCGTGGTGCAGGCCCTGTACAATAAGGACGACTCCATCAAATCCTTCGCCCGCTCCTGCTTCCAGTACGCCATCGACACGAAGCAGGATTTGTGGTTCTCCACCAAGGACACCATCTCCAAGAAGTACGACCATACCTTTAAGGACATCTTCGCGGAGATTTACGAGGCGGAGTACAAGGAGAAGTTCGAGGCGCTGGGCATCACCTACTTCTACACCCTGATCGACGACGCGGTGGCGCGGGTCATCCGCTCCCAGGGCGGCTTCATCTGGGCCTGCAAGAACTATGACGGCGACGTGATGAGCGACATGGTCTCCACTGCCTTCGGCAGCCTGGCCATGATGACCTCTGTGCTGGTCAGCCCCGACGGCAACTATGAGTATGAGGCCGCCCACGGCACCGTCACCCGCCACTACTATAAGTACCTGAAGGGGGAGGAGACCTCTACCAACCCGGTGGCCACTCTGTTCGCCTGGACCGGCGCCCTCCGGAAGCGGGGCGAGCTGGACGGGCTGACCGAGCTGTCCGCCTTTGCGGACAAGCTGGAGCAGGCCACCATCGCCACCATTGAGTCCGGCGTCATGACCGGCGACCTGGTGGGCCTGTGGGAGGGCGACGCTCCCGCCGTCAAGACCAACAGCGTGGACTTCCTGAAGGCCATCCGCGCCAATCTGGACAAGCTGCTGTAAACCGCAAACACATTCTCTCTCGGGAATACCACAGCCCGCCTGCTGACGCGGGCGGGCTTTTTATTTCGATGGCAAAATCTTCCACAAAGTGGAAGATTTGATAGACAAGTAACGGGAAGCATGGTACAATGAAGGGGAAGATAGCGCGGTAAATCGGAATTGGGGAGAGATATAATGAAGATAGAAAAATTGGCAGTACGAGATTTGAATATTTTGACAGAGTTATCTGATTATAATAATGTGGAACAAATGATATGCGAATGTACACATGACATTCAAAACAGGATGATTGATATTTTTGCTTTGTATGATAAAGATATTTTGATGGGGGAACTTCGTGTAAGATATGAAAGCAATGATGAAAATTACGCGATACGAGGCAGACGAGCATACATATATGCCTTTAGGGTTCGTGAAGATTTTCGGGATAGAGGATACGGAACATATCTCTTAAAAACAGTTCTATCAGTATTGAAAGAAAATGGATATTGTGAATTTACTGTTGGCGTAGAAGATGATAATTTTAAAGCAATTCATATGTATCAGGCTTTGGGATTTGATAAATTTTTACTTAGAAAGCGAGAAGAATACCAGGGCGATATATATGAATATAATTTATACTTGAAGAAATAGACAACTTCTAGTTTATTGAGGGAACCCCAGTCCGTCACCCCGTCTCCACCCAGTCGTTGCCGTACTCCGCAAGGGCTCTGGGCAAATCTTCGTATACAACCTGGGTGGCGTCCTCGTCCCCGTAGTTGAACACATAGATGCTGCCATCCTGGAGGGTCAGGACAATACAGGTGTCCATATTGACGGTCAGGCACAGGGTGTAGGTGCCCCAGGTGTCATTCTCCCATACGCCGTAGCGGAAGGAGCCGTCCTCTCCGCCGTCCACGGCGGCGCCCAAATCGGGCAGCTCCTCCAGGGCGATGGACGCGATTTCGTCATAGGCCACCTGAAAGCTGTACTCATCCGTCCCGTTGATGACCAGCACCTCATCCTCAAAGGTCATCGTCACCGCACCATTTTTGTTCAGTATGGAAACAAGGGTGACCACAGCAATGATGGCCAGCATGAAGATCCAGTTTCGCTTACCCATTTCAATCCTCTCCTCCGTCAAACAGACCAGTCGAATACTGTCCTTATCGTAGCATGACGGTTCCCGTTTGTCAAGAAACGGCCCGCTCCGTCCGCGTTTTTGGCATCCGTCCCCGGCCTGCGGGCAAGGGCTTGCAGGGAAGGAGGCCGTCCGGCGCAGTTTCGTTTGACAAATGCGCCGGAACCCTGTACTATGTACGGTAGATATGGTAAAAACCGACAGACACAGGAGGAAGCATCATGGCAGCAGCACAGGAATCCCAGGCGGCCCAGTGGGCAAGGCTGGTGGATCGGTACATAGAGGAAGGCAGCTTCGCCGACGCGGAGCGGCTGGTGAAGCGGATGCTGGAGTTCGGCGCCGGGGACGAGCGGACGGAGCGCCTTTACCGCTCCCTGCAAAACTGGAAGTACCTGGACGTGCGGAACGGCGTGCTGGTGCGGTATACCGGTCGGGCGTCCGCCCTCACGCTGCCCGGGTGCATCCAGGTGATCGAAGGCGGGGCGTTTCAGGACAACCGCCGCCTGACGGCCGTCACCCTCCCCGCCAGCGTCCGGATGATCGAGGACGGGGCCTTCCGCGGCTGCATCAACCTGAAAATGGTAAACACCCAGGGCGGGGTGGAACTGGTGGGCAAGGCCGCCTTTGAGAACACCCCCTACGACCCCATGCGGACGGGCCGCTGCCTCCACTGCGGCGGCGAGCTCTCCGTGTTCGGCAAGTGTAAAAGCTGCGGCAGGCTGCGGGCAAAGTAGCCCGCAGCCAGTCAGAGAACCTCTGAATCAATGCAGCGGCAGGGGCCGGCGCGTTGCTTCAGAGGTTCTTTCTGCGCATTACTTCCCAGTATACCAGATTCCGCCAGCCCGTATGGGAAGGAACTTTGAAACCTGCGCCGTATGATTTCCATTCCGAAGCGTGCCCGTCGGTGCTGTGCGGCACTTCACTGTTGACAATTTTAAAAATGTAGATTAAAATGAAGCTAAGTTTATTGTCTCGCTCCGGCAGGCGCTGCGCCTGCCGTCTCCCCAAGGAGGAATCTCATGGAACTTCGATTTTATGGCGCGGACCACGCCGTCACCGGCTCCTGCCACTGCGTCTCCGCCTGCGGGATGCAGCTTCTGGTGGACTGCGGCCTGCAGCAGGGCCGGGATGAGGTGGACAACCAGGCGTTCCCCTTCTCCGCCAGCCGGATCGACGCCGTCCTGGTGACCCACGCCCACATTGACCATTCCGGCCGCCTGCCCCTGCTGGTGAAGCAGGGCTTCCGGGGCCCCATCTATGCCACCGCCCTGACCTGCAAGCTGCTGTCCATCATGCTGCTGGACTCCGCCCACATCCAGGAGAGCGACGCCAACTGGGCCAACCAGAAGGGCCGCCGAGCCGGAAAGGAGGCGGTGGAGCCCCTCTACACCATCGCCGACGCGGAGGAGGCGCTGAAGCTGTTGGTGCCGGTGGATTACGGGCAGACCGTCCCCCTGGGGGAGGGCGTCCGGTTCCGCATGACCGACGCGGGGCACCTCTTGGGCAGCGCCTATGTGGAGCTGTGGCTCCGGGAGGGGGACGTGGCCCGGAAGCTGGTCTTTTCCGGCGACATCGGCAATAAAAATCAGCCCATCATCCGGGACCCGCAGCCCATCTCCGGCGCGGATTACGTCATCATGGAGTCCACCTACGGCGACCGGAACCACGGCGCCCACACCGATTACACCGCCGCTCTGGCGGAGGTGCTGAACGACACCTTCGCCAAGGGGGGCAACGTGATCATCCCATCCTTCGCGGTGGGCCGCACCCAGGAGCTGCTCTACTTCCTGCGGGAGATCAAGCTGGCCGGACTGGTCACCGCCCTGCCCGACTTTCAGGTGGTGGTGGACAGCCCGCTGGCCACCCAGGCCACCCAAATCTTCTCCGGCGACCTGACCGGCTACCTGGACGAGGACGCCCTAGCGCTGGTGGCCGACGGCAGCTCCCTGTTCCAGGTGGACAACCTGCGGCTGACCCAGACCAGCGAGGAGTCCAGGGAGCTGAACACTGACATGACCCCCAAGGTCATCATCTCCGCCTCCGGTATGTGCGACGCGGGCCGCATCCGGCACCACCTGAAGCACAACCTGTGGCGGGCAGAGTGCGCCATCGTGTTCGTGGGCTATCAGGCCCAGGGCACCCTGGGCCGGGCGCTGCTGGAGGGGAAGGAGCACGTCCGCCTGTTCGGTGAGGACGTGGCGGTGCGGGCCTCCATCGTCCAGCTGGACGGGATGTCCTCCCACGCCGACCATGACGGGCTCATCCGGTGGATCTCCCAGTTCGACCAGCCAAAGCCCACCCAGGTATTCGTGGTACATGGGGAGGGTACGGTCTGCGAGGGCTTCGCCAGCGAGCTGAAGCGTCTGGGCTACCGCGCCCACGCGCCGGAGTGGCGGGAGGCCTTTGACCTGGCCGCCGGAGTGGTGACGGAGAAGGGGGTTGCCCCGCCGAAGAAGCCGGAATCCAAGTGGCAGGAAGGCTCCCCCACCTACCGGAAGCTGGAGGAGGCCGGACGGCAGCTGCTGGAGGTCATCGGCCGGAACAAGGGGGGCACCAACAAGGATTTGGCGAAGTTTACCGACCAGATCCGCGCTCTTATCCAGAAGTGGGACAGGTGAGAAGCGCTGGCCTGCCCGACATACGCAGCGAGCGCCGCACATCTGTGCGGCGCTCGTTTGTTTGCCTGTCTGACGGGCTTGATTTTACCATTCCGTCACCGGAACTCAAACAGTTTATAAACCGGAATACCCAACGCTTTGGCAATGGCGAACACCACGTCCAGCGACACAGCGCAGTCGCTGTTCTCAATTCTGGACATATGGGTTCGGCTGATGTCAGCCAGCTCTGCCAGCTGCATTTGTGACAGATGCCGTTCCTTCCGGTAATAGGCAATGTTAAGCCCCAACTTCTGATATTCGCTGCTAAATTTCCGCTCCATAAGCACACATCCCCTTTGGGTATAGCTTATGAGAAATTTATTCAGATTGCGACAACGTACACATTCATATATGTTATAATATAAGTTGCAATTATAGCCAATAAGTGTTAATATGTTATGTGGATGTGCACACCTAAATCTGAGCTTGCGAAAAGCACCACGGGAGGATTGCAGCGATGAACGGTTCAGCCGAAGCCCTGAGCGGGTTGGTCTACGAATTGGTAACCGGCTCCATAAATTTAGAGGAATTTCCGGTAAAGGAAAGCCAATATGTGGACAATGAATATGAAGAAGGGAAGCCCTGTGAAAAATTGTACAATCAGGTCTATGCGTTGAAGGTAAAAATCAATGAACAGCTGGGTGAGGAAGAAAATAAAGATGTCGAAAACCTCATTGACGCACTACAGGAGATTGAACGAATACTTTGCCTGAAAATGTACGATTATGGCAGATTCTTTGCATTAAAGGAAGTCCAATGCTATATAGAACAGAGCGCTGCCGCCGCTGAGAACGCTGAAAAATAGGCTGTTGCACGTTTCACGGGTAATGCGTTTGCCTTCCATCACACCATCAGCTGCAATCCGGGATTGCAGCCCTTCTTTGGACAACAGCACAAAGGGCCGCCCCACAACCCTGTGAGGCGGCCCTCCGCTTGGAAAAGAAAAGAGAGGAGAAAAAGAAGAACTTTTGGTTACGATGACATCATAGCACACGGGTGCGGGATGTTCTTGAACAGAATTAGAAAAAATTGTAAAGCCTTTATGAACGCTGCCCGGGGGTATCGGGGTTACGATGCGCTGTCGATCGTCTCCTGCAAGGCGGCCAGCGCGTCAAAGAAGGCGGTGTAGTCCAGTTCCTCCAGCACGTCCGCATAGGTGATGTCGGCGGCGGAGATGGCGTCGTTGATGGCGGCGCTGAACAGCTCGTCGGCGTAGTCCTGCTTCACGCTGGACAGGTTCTCCTCCCCCAGGGGCAGGCGGAGCACCACGAAGTAGCCGTAATCGGTGGCGTCGCTGATGCCCACCTCATACTCCTCCAGGACCAGCACCGTGTCACCGAAGGAAAGGTCGCTGGAGGGGCCGACATAGCACTCCTCTGTGTCGCCGTTCTCGTTCAGCGCAGCCTGTTGGGCCTGGAACTCCTCCACCAGCTCGTCGCCGCTGAGCTGGGAGAGGGCCTCGTAGCAGGCCTGGGCCTCCGCCTGGACCGCCTCCAGCTCCTCATCCTCCAGGTCCACGCCGCTAAACAGGATGTAGCGGCAGTTATAGTAGCCGTTCTCCTCGGCGTACTCCTCCGCCATCTCGTCGGTGATCTCCTCCGAGCCGCCCTCGCCGTAGACCTCCGACTGATAGTCGTTGCCGTAAATGGAGCAGGTGAAGAGCTCCTCCATCACGTCCATGTTCGCCCCCAGGTAGAGCAGGTCGGACTCCGACAGGTCGGCCATGGACTCCTCCAGAGAGGTCTGATTCTCCTCGGTGAAGGTGACCTCGGCCTCCTCCGCCAGGCTGCGGGCGACCACCATCTGAATGGACGCATCCTCCGCGATTTGGACGAAGAAGTCGGCATAGGTCATATCGTCGCTGTAGCTGTCCTCCAGGCTGACATCGTAGCCGGCGCTGGAGAACATCAGCATATAGTACGTCTCATAATAGCTCAGAAAGTAAATGAACATATCCGCCGTGATGTCCACCCCGTTCAGAGTGATGACCACGGTATCATTGTTTATCGCGCCGTCGGTCAGGTAGGAAACGCAGTCCTCCCGCGCTTCGGCGGGGATGGCGGCCAGAATGGCCTCCTCCTCACTGGCAAGGCTGGAGCCGGAGCCGGAGGCGGATTCCGCCTCGGCGGACGTGCTGCTGCCGGAATCGGTTTCGCCGTCGGCGGTGCTGCTGTCTGCGCCTCCGCCGCAGGCGGTCAGGGAGCAGGCTGTGGCCAGCGCCAGCAGCAGGGCAAGGATTTTTCGTTTCATGGGGCAGCCTCCATTCTGTCTTGATGATTTGCCTTTCTGCATCGAAAGCGGGTAGGATACTACTATTTTCGCATGAATTGAATTGCCTGTCAAGAAAAAGCATTATATTTTCCGTCAGGATAGCAGCATACTGACCCCGCCGATGACCAGCAGGTGCAGGGGGTAGAACCAGTAGAAGAAGTTTTTCAGCCGCCGGCTTCCCCGCTGCCCGTTGTACGCCAGCAGCAGGAGCAGCGAGAGCAGGCTGTAGGGCTGCACCCATCCCGTCTGGAGAGAGAGCAGCAGCAGCCCCACGCCGAAGCCCACCAGGGGCAGCCGCTCCCCCAGGAGCCGGGGCAGGCGGGCGCGGCTTTCCGGCGGCAGGTCGCACACCTCGGCCAGCACCGGGAGCAGCGCCCCCAGGAAGCCGTAGTCCACCGTAAACAGCGCGCACACCAGATACGCGCCGAGCAGGCTGCCCGCCACCACTGCCAAATGCAGCCCGTCCCGCTGCCGCTTCCACGCCTGGACGGCGTACACCATGCAGATGGACAGGGAGAAGGTGATTAGGACGTTGCCGTAAAGCTCCCCGTCATAGACGTAGTAGGCCGCCACGCACACCAGCCCCAGCCCCAGCATTCGGGTCAGGTAGGCCCGACGGTCATGGGTGTACCGGCAGCCCTCATAGATGAAGTAGGCGAACAGCGGGAAGGCCAGCCGCCCGATGATGCGCAGGGCGATCACGCCCGGCAGCAGCTCCGCCCCGATGTGATCGACTGCCATGGTGGCCGCAGCGATCAGCTTTAGCTGGTTCTGGTTGAGGCCGGGAGCTGACTGCCCGGTTTTGCTTCGTTCCATAGGCCCCCTCCTTGGAAGGTTCTTAACGCGCTTAACGCTATCATAGAATGAATCGCGCCCGGTGTCAACCGGCTTTTCTCCGGCAGCGGTGCTTCCTGGACGCGAATGGTTTCCTTACGCAAATCTTCATAGAATCTTAATCCCGCTGCGGCCCATTCTCTGGTACAATAAAAGTGTCACCGAAAGCAGCCCATCAGAATAGGAGGTCACCATGAATCTACAAAGCCTCTTGCTTCTGCCGCTGGCATTCCTTTTGGTTCTGCTCCTCGCCGCCTGCAACAACGCCGGAGGCGATGCCTCCCACTCAGACGACAGCGCCCTGTCCGTCAGCATTGTGGAGGACGAATCGGCCTCCGCCAGCGAAGCGGGCAGCGACCCCGACGCGGCGGCGGTGGACGTTTACCCCCTGCCCTTTACGGAGCAGGAGGATGCCTCCGACGCATTCACACCCCTGGAGGATGTCCCCTGGGGGGGAGGGAGAGCAGGTCACCCTGACCTGTACCGGACTGGCGGTGGACGCCTACGCCGCCGGGGAGATTCCTGTCACAGTGTCCGGGGCGGGCGCCTGCTGCTGTCCTGCACCTGGACGGAGGCGGAGCTGACCGTCTATGTGGGCGTGCTGGACGGGGACGGCATCTGCTACTACCTCCCCCTCACCGGCGGCTCCGCCGCAGGGGGGTGGGATTTAAGCGGCCTCCCGGCGGGGACGTACACCGTCTTCCTCATCAGCTCCAACAATGAGGCGGGGGAGACCTCCCTGGTCTACCAGATGGCGGAGTGAAGCATACCGCAAAACGATGAAAAGAACCCCCAAAGCCGGAGCTTTGGGGGTTTGGTGGAGACTACTGGACTCGAACCAGTGACCTCCTGCGTGTGAAGCAGGCGCTCTAACCAGCTGAGCTAAGCCTCCACAGTGGTGACCCGTACGGGACTCGAACCCATGTTACAGCCGTGAAAGGGCCGTGTCTTAACCACTTGACCAACGGGCCATAATAGAGCCGATCCTGAGGGAGACTTCTCCTGAACACAGCTGGCATTCAGGAGAAGTGGTAGCGGAAACTGGATTCGAACCGGTGACACCGCGGGTATGAACCGCGTGCTCTAGCCAACTGAGCTATTCCGCCATAGAGAACTGGCTTCGTTCCCACAGGACGGGTTTAATTATATCTCAGACCAGGAATTTTGTCAACCGTTTTCGTGAAAAATTTTTACCCCTGCTTACTCCACCAGGTTCAGGCAGCCGTCCTCGTCAAATTCCAGCTTTTGAATGTCAAAACGCTGGTTTTTCTGAATTTCATCCATCTTAATGGCGTCGGTGATGGTGCTGACGAAAGTATAGCTGACGCCGTGCTTCCTGGCCCGGCCGGTGCGGCCGATGCGGTGGATATAATACTCCTGCTCGTCAGGCACGTCGTAGTTGAACACCACGTCCACATCGTCGATGTCCAGCCCCCGGGCGGCCACGTCGGTGGCCACCAGCAGGCGGAGCTTGCCGTCCCGGAATTTTTGCAGGGTCTTTTCCCGCTGCTTCTGCTGAATGCTGCCGTGGATGGCCTCCGCGTCGATGCCCTGCATCTTCGCCATCGCCGCCAGCCGGTCGGCCATGTTCTTTGTGTTGCAGAAGGCGATGCCGCGCTCATAGCCGCCGCCCTCCAGCAGCGCCGCCATGGTGGAGAGCTTCTCCTCCCGGCTGTCCAGCTTCACCAGGTACTGCTGAATGTCGGGCCGGTCATCGGCCACGGGCCGTACCGTCACCTCCGCCGGGTCGCGCTGGTATACCCAGGAGATGTCCATCACCTCCCGGCTGATGGTGGCGCTGAACAGGCCCAGGTTCCTCCTCTGGGGCATCATGTCCAGGATTTTGGTCACGTCCTCGATGAAGCCCATGTCCAGCATCCGGTCGGCCTCGTCCAGAATCACCGTCTCCACCTTGTCCAGCCGGACGGACTTCCGCTTCTTGCAGTCCATCAGGCGGCCGGGGGTGGCCACCACGATTTGGGGCTTCTCCTTCAGCTGCTTCAGCTGCTTCTCAATGGGCTGGCCGCCGTAGAGGCAGGTGATGCGGATGCCCGGCTTGAACTGGCTCAGCTCCCGCAGGTCGTCCCGGATTTGCAGCGCCAGCTCCCGGGTGGGGGCCAGCACCAGGGTGGTGACGGCGGTCTGGGCCGGGTCGGTGTGCTCCACGATGGGGATGCCGAAGGCGAAGGTCTTGCCTGTGCCAGTGGGGGCCTTGGCCACGATGTCCTGCCAGTCCATCAGGAAGGGGACGCACCCGGCCTGGATGGGGGTGGCCACCTCGAACCCCTTCTTGCCCAGGGCCTGCATCACCGCGTCGGACAGGTGTAGCTCCTCATAGCGGACCGCTTCGTTTCTCTCTATACCGTTGATTTCCATATCATTCGTTCCTTGTCATTCCATACTGAATTTTCACAATTTAACATGAATCAGTGTACCACATTCCGCTTTTAGATGCAAGCGCTCCCTCCGGCTCCTGAGGAATTTTCAGGAAAATTTCATCTTTTGCACAAACAAACCACTTGCAGATGCGGGAATTTATAGTATACTATAAGGAGGGTATGAAATTCTGTCTGCCTCCGGGAGGAACATAATTATGTCCGAATTTGACAAACTTCGTGAAATACTGACCAGCTGGCCCGCCATCATCATCGGCTTCGTCTTTGGCGGCTGGCCCGGTTTCCTATTGCTGCTGTGGAAGATCCTGCACGAATCCTCCAGCACCAAAAACAAAAGCGACAGCTGGAAGCGCAGCGTATTCGGCTCCGAAAGCGTCGAGCAGGATATGTACTGGGATCGGGAGACGCAGCGCTGGGTGCGCTATGAGAAGGGCAGTCAGGCGGAGAGCATCCGCTACGACGACCCCAACGCCACCTACAGCTACACCTATAAGAACGGCCAGCCCACCTCCACCGCCAGGCCCTCCGGGAGCTGGGGGAACAATTTTGTCAACGCGGAAGGAACCGTTGACGAAACCCGCACGAACACCGAAAAAGGCCGGAAAAGTCGGTTCAACAATAGGACGGCGAAATCCAAAACGGCTCAGTCTGTCAGCCCCTTCCCCAAAATCAAGGACGGCAAGAACTTCACCATTGCCGGAAGCGTTATGACCGCCCTGTTCGGCCTGACTGCTGTTTCGACCTTTGTGGAGGATGTCTACTACCTGAGCCTCGGCTATGCTATGACAGACTGTATGCCCCTCATCATGCTCACCGCGCTGGGCGCGGGGATGCTGCTGTGGGGGCGTTCCAAGTCGAAGCAGGCCAAGCAGTTCCGGAAGCTGCTGAACCTGGTGGGCAATGCGGACGTTGTCAGCGTCCGCGCCCTGTCCGACGCCATGGGCTGCTCCTATGATAAGGTGTGCGATATGCTGCAAACCATGATCGACGCGGGCTACCTGGGCTATCGGGCCTATCTGAACGTAGCCACCGGCGAACTGGTGATGGACGGCAGGCCCATCTCCACCCAGCCAAAGCAGGATTTGACGAAAAAGGCGGAGGAGCAGGAGCTGACCGTGGAGGAGGACAAGAGCCTCCTGGGGCAGATTCGCGCCGTCAATGACGCCATCCGCGACCCGGAGATGTCCCGGAAGATCGACCGCATTGAGGAGATCACCGGCCACATCCTGGCGTACCAGGAAAAGCACCCCGCCAAGGCCGCCGAGCTGCGGAAGTTCCTGAGCTACTACCTGCCCACCACCCTGAAGGTGCTGAACACCTATGCCGAGCTGGAGCGCCAGCAGATTCAGGGGGAGAACATCACCGCCACCAAGAAGCGCATCGAAGGCATGATGGACAAGGTGGTGGAGGGTTTCGAGCTGCAACTGGATAAGCTCTTTGAGAACGATATGCTGGACATCACCTCCGACATCTCCGTGCTGGAGAATATGCTCAGCCAGGACGGCCTGTCCAACGCTGACCAGATGCCAAAGGCGCCCCCTGCCCCGGAGCAGGCCGCCGCGCCCGACCCCGGCTACACCACGGCGGACGGCATCCGGCTGACCCTGGACCCCCAGAGTACCGGCAGCGGTTCCGCCGCCCAGGCGCCGCAGAAGAGATAACGTGACCCCCTGAACGCATGGCTGCCCCGCCGCAACGCCGTGGGGCAGCCGTTTTTTGCGCCTGCATACGATTCCAAATGCTGGAATATACTACCCCTAGCCCTTTGCCCGAAAAATGGAGCGGCGGGACGGCGGAGAAGGGGAGAATTTGTTTTCCACAGCCCTGTCTGCTAAAATCTCCCTGTGAATTTTTTCATTCCAGCCCCACCCGCTGCCAGGAAAATCTTCCGCTTTGTCAGAAAAAATGAGAAAACGGGAGATTTTTGCCGTATCAGTTAGAAAACAGCCGATTTCGCCAAATTTCACAGTTTCGTTTCCTTTTTTTCACAAAAAATTCAAATTTGACCACTTGCAAAAATGGCGCGTCTGATTTATTATAATAACAGTTCTGGCACTCAGGTTAAAAGAGTGCTAAAACCCAACAATCGTCAACTCTGAACTTTTTATAAGGAGGAACCAACCATGAAACTCAATCCCTTAACTGACCGCGTGGTTCTGAAAACGGTGGAAGCCGAAGAGACCACCAAAGGCGGCATCATCCTCACCGGCTCTGCCAAGGAGAAGCCCGAAGTCGCCGAAGTCATCGCCGTCGGCCCCGGCGGCATGGTGGACGGCAAGGAAGTCGTCATGACCGTCAAGGTGGGCGACAAGGTCATCACCGGCAAGTACACCGGCACCCAGGTCAAAATTGACGGTGAAGAGTTGAACATCGTCCGTCAGGGCGACATCCTGGCCATCGTCGAGGATTGACACCCGCCCTTCCCAACGCGCACCGCATTGTAGGAAGACCACCGCTCAGTACAGCACAAATTTTGGAGGTATTGCATTATGGCTAAAATTATCAATTACAGCGAGGAAGCCCGCCACGCCCTGCAGTCCGGCGTCGATCAGCTGGCTGACACCGTTAAAATCACCATGGGCCCCAAGGGCCGCAACGTCATCCTGGGCAAGAAGTACGGCTCTCCCCTCATCACCAATGACGGCGTGACCATCGCCAAGGAAATCGAACTGGAGGACCCGATGGAGAACGCCGGGGCCGCCCTGGTGAAGGAAGTCGCCACCAAGACCAATGATGTGGCCGGCGACGGCACCACCACCGCCACCCTGCTGGCCCAGGCCATCACCAGCGAAGGCATGAAGAACCTGGCCGCCGGGGCCAACCCCATGGTCATGAAGAAGGGCATCGCCAAGGCTACCGAGGCGGCTGTGGACGCCATCAAGGCCAACAGCCAGCCCGTCTCCGGCACGGACGACATCGCCCGGGTAGGCACCGTCTCCTCCGGCGACGAAACCATCGGCAACCTGATTGCCGAGGCTATGGGCAAGGTGTCCGCTGACGGCGTCATCACCGTAGAGGAATCCAAGACTGCTGAGACCTACTCCGAGGTCGTGGAAGGGATGCAGTTTGACCGGGGCTATGTCACCCCCTATATGGTCACCGACACCGAGAAGATGGAAGCCGTCCTGGACGACCCCTTCATCCTGATTCACGACAAGAAGATCTCCGTCATTCAGGACCTGCTGCCCATTCTGGAGCAGGTGGCCAAGACGGGCCATCCGCTGCTGATCATCGCTGAGGACGTGGAGGGCGAAGCCCTGTCCACCCTGATTGTCAACAATCTGCGCGGCACCCTGAAGGTCTGCTGCATCAAGGCCCCCGGCTTCGGTGACCGCCGCAAGGAAATGCTGGAGGACATCGCCATCCTCACCGGCGGCCAGGTCATCACTGAGGACATCGGCTGCGAGCTGAAGGACGCTCAGATGTATATGCTGGGCCAGGCCCGTCAGGTGAAGGTGTCCAAGGAGACCACCACCATCGTGGACGGCGCAGGCGACAAGTCCAACATCAAGGGCCGCATTGAGCAGATTCGCGCTCAGATTGCCAACACCACCTCCGACTATGACAAGGAGAAGTGCCAGGAGCGCCTGGCCAAGCTGGCCGGCGGCGTAGCCGTCATTAAGGTAGGCGCTGCTACTGAGTCCGAGATGAAGGAGAAGAAGCTCCGCGTGGAGGACGCCCTGAACGCCACCCGGGCCGCTGTGGAAGAGGGCATCGTCGCCGGCGGCGGCACCGCCTATGTCAACGCCATCCCCGCGGTCAATGAGCTGGTCGCCACCCTGGAGGGCGACGAAAAGACCGGCGCTCAGATCATCGCCAAGGCGCTGACCGCCCCCGTGAAGCAGATTGCGGAGAACGCCGGCATCGACGGCTCCGTGGTGCTGGACCATATCGTCAGCTCCGGCAAGGTGGGCTTCGGCTTCGACGCCTACAAGGAAGTCTATTGCGATATGATCCCCTCCGGCATCGTCGACCCCACCAAGGTCACCCGCACCGCCCTGGAGAACGCCTCCTCCATTTGCAGCATTCTGCTGACCACCGAGGCCTGCGTAGTGGATGCGCCCGAGCCTCCCGCTCCTGCCGCCCCCGCTCAGCCTGACATGGGCTACTAAGTAAAGAGCTACAACAGCTTTTCCGGCCCGGAGGCTCGGGCGCACAGGGCTCCCACCGAAGCCCAACGCAGCGGGTTCGGTGGGAAAAGGAAGCGCAACGGAGCGACTGAGGGGGCGTCTTGCAGACGGCCCCGAGGGATACGGAGTCTGCGCTGACGCGCCTCCCGCTCCTGCCGCCCCCGCTCAGCCTGACATGGGCTACTAATTCCCCCTCACAAAAAAGCCTCCCACCGAGCAGCCGCTGTTCGGTGGGGGCAACAAGAACAGATACTATGCCGCAAACGGAATCGTATGGTTCCGTTTGCGGCATTCTTTTTTATTCCGCTTTCAGCTTGGGGGTACCCTTTGCCTTCCGGGTGCGGGAGCGCTTCCGCTTCTTGGACACCTTCGCCACCATGATGGCCTCGCCCCCCACCTTGCACTGGTGGAACAGGTCCGGGTCAAAGTGGTCGGAATCGTACACCCGCAGCTCCGCCGTGCAGCCGATATGCTCGATTTTTTTCAGGGTCAGGCAGGTGTAGTACCGCCCATGCTCCAGGCAGCGGCTTCGGGCCAGGTAATGGTTGTTGACCCGGTACCAGTTGCCGTTGCACAGCACGTTGTCACACTTGGGGCAGCGGAACACCCGGGTGGTCCGGCTTTTCAGCTGCTCCTCCTCGGTGCGGCTGGGGGCGCAGATGCGGGTGAAGGCCGGTTCCCCTTCCTCCAGGATGCGGTTCAGGCCGTCGACGGCGTCCTGCATGGCCTCCCGTTTCACCCGCTCCCGCAGCGCGCCGTCCATCCTGTGCAGCGCCTCCGGGTCGGGCAGGCTGCCGTATCGGGCCACCAGGGCCTGACCGATGCGGGCGGTGAAGTAGGCGTCGTTCCCTGCGTCGTGGTACTCCCGCCCGTCGTTCACCAGCCCCAGCCGCTCCACCGCGTCCTTCAGGGACGCCTGCTGGCTACTGCCCAGCACCAGCAGGTCATAGGCGTGCTGCAGGTCGTAGATTTCCAGGTCCAGATACTCCTCCATCCGGTACCAGCACAGATTCATGTCCAGCACCCTGGCGTCGCTGTTGCCCCAGGTGAAGAACTGCGGGTCAGGGCCGCACCAGTGGAAGAAGTCCTGAATCACCGATTGGAAGGGCTGCGCCTTTTTCAGGTCGCTGAACTCCAGGGGCAGCAGCTTCTTCACATGATGGTGCAGCTTCTTGTGGATGCTGGGGCGGACGTAGGCAGAGAAGGCCGCCCCCTCGTCCTGCCAGGAATCCAGCCGGTAGGCGCCGATTTGGATGATCTCATCCAGCCGGTCCGCCTCGGAGCGGGGATACCCCTGGTTCCATTCAAGGTCAAAAAAAACGTAGCTCATAGCATCTCCGCCCGGTGGACGGCACTTCCCTTCCCGCAAAATGAATGTACTGAGGTTAGTATAACAAAAAAAGGGGGGAAAGGGAAGCCCTTTTCCGCTGTTTTGTGGTGTGCTGCCGCAAAAAAGGGCCTGCGGCGGCGGAAAAATCCCCGCCATTGTCCCAATTTCCCGTTCTCATTTCTCCTAAAATGTGATACAATGCCTGTATACCCAATCTGTACCGGAAACGAGGTCTTTCTTCTATGAATCATTGTTATATCCCCGAGGGCTACGCCCCCATGCTGAACCCCTATGAGACGCAGCTGGCCATCAGCACCACCAAGCGGCTCTTTGCCGACAGCCTGTGCGCCCAGCTGAACCTGCGCCGGGTGTCCGCCCCCCTGTTCGTGGAGGCCAGCACCGGCCTGAACGACGATTTGAACGGCGTGGAGCGGCCCGTATCCTTTGACATCGCCGCCACCGGCACCGACGCCCAGGTGGTGCAATCCCTGGCCAAGTGGAAGCGGCACGCCCTGGCGGAGTACTGCTTCATGCCCGGCACCGGCCTGTACACCGATATGAACGCCATCCGCCGGGATGAGGAGCTGGACAACCTCCACTCCATCTATGTGGACCAGTGGGACTGGGAGAAGGTCATCACCTACTCCGACCGCAACATGGACTTTCTGAAGAACACGGTGCGGAAAATCGTGGGGGCCATCGTCACCACGGAGAAGACCATGCGCAACCTGTTCCCCGCCCTGATGGGCCACCCGGAGACGGACCCGGACATCGTCTTCCTCACTACCCAGGAGCTGGAGGACCTGTATCCAGACCTGACGCCCAAGGAGCGGGAGAACGCCTTCGTGCAGGAGCATCACACCGTCTTTCTGATGCAGATCGGCGGCACGCTGAAGAGCGGCATCCGCCACGACGGCCGCGCCCCGGACTATGACGACTGGACGCTGAACGGCGACCTGCTGCTGTGGAACGACACCCTCCAGTGCGCCTATGAGCTGTCCAGCATGGGCATCCGGGTGGACGCCGAGGCCATGGAGCGGCAGCTGACCCTGGCCGGCTGCGAGGCCCGGAAGGCGCTGCCCTTCCATCAGGGCGTGCTGAGCGGCGAGCTGCCTCTGTCCATCGGCGGCGGCATCGGCCAGAGCCGCCTGTGTATGCTGCTGCTGGGCTCCGCCCACATCGGCGAGGTGCAGTGCTCCGTCTGGGACAAGGAGACAGTGGAAGCCTGCCAGGAGGCGGGGATTCCGCTGCTGTAAGGGCCTTTCGCCCCACGAAAGAGAAAGGAGCCAGTTTTACATGACCTATCAGGAGCTTTTAGATGCCGCCCGTCCCCACATGGGCAAGTACTGCAAGGCCTGCCCCGTGTGTAACGGCGTGGCCTGCCGCAGCAGCATCCCCGGCCCCGGCGCAAAAGGGGTGGGGGATACCGCCATCCGCAATTACCAGAAGTGGCAGGACGTCCGGCTGAATATGGACACCCTGTTTGCCAACACCGGCACGGACACCTCCCTGACGATTTTCGGCAAGACCTTCCGCTATCCCTTCTTCGCAGGGCCGGTGGGGGCGGTGAACCTGCACTACGGCGAGAAATACAACGATGTGACCTATAACAACACCCTGGTCAGCGCCTGCGCCCAGGCGGGTATCGCCGCCTTCACCGGCGACGGCACCGACCCCAGCGTGATGGCAGCCGCCACCCAGGCCATTGCCGCCGCCGGGGGCGTGGGCGTCCCCACCGTCAAACCCTGGAATATCGACACCATCCGGGAGAAGATGGCCCTGGTGGCCGCCTCCGGCAGCTTTGCCGTGGCTATGGACGTGGACGCCGCCGGGCTCCCCTTCCTGAAGGGGATGACGCCTCCTGCCGGCGCCAAGAGCGTGGAGGAGCTGGCCCAGGTGGTGGCCTCCACCGACAAACCCTTCATCGTGAAGGGCGTGATGACGGTGCGGGGCGCGCTAAAGGCCCAGCAGGCGGGGGCCGCCGCCATTGTCGTCTCCAACCACGGGGGACGGGTGCTGGACCAGTGCCCCGCCACGGCGGAGGTGCTGCCGGAGATCGCCGACGCCCTAGCGGGCAGCGGCGTGAAAATCCTGGTGGACGGCGGCATCCGCACCGGCACCGATGTCTTTAAAGCCCTGGCCCTGGGGGCGGACGGCGTGCTGATTTGCCGCCCCTTCGTCACCGCAGTCTACGGCGGCGGGGAGTCGGGTGTCCAGTGCTACATCACGAAACTGGCCGGGGAACTGGAGGACGCCATGCAGATGTGCGGCGCCACCAGCCTGGCCGAAATCACCCGGGACATGGTGCGGTTCTGAGGCCGCACCTGCGCCTCTCTTCCGCGTTTGAGTGACTTGCCCGGCAGCGGGCAAACGGAGGCTGCCTCGTGGATGCGAGGCGGCCTCCTCTTTTTGAACGCCAAGGTCCTCCCCAACCGTTGGCAGGTATTTATCCATGATGTGAGACTGAAATGCAGGCACCGCTTCCTCTGCGCCTGGAAAGCCTCACAGGAGGAACTGCGCAGATGGCAATTGAACCGCGCCTGACGGCCTCCATCGCAGCAGAAAACAGCGGTTGGAAGGGAATCTGGGGGGGTGTTCACAATTTGTTTACAAAAAATGTGCCTAAAGTTAATTTCCGGTTGTTTAAAGTGAGTTATTATAAATACCAGTGAGAAGAGCAGAAGGAGCCTTAGAGGAATGAAGAGAGAGAAAAACCGTCCTTCGCAGTCAGACAATGCCGCCCTGCCAATGTATCGTTTCGCCCACCTGATTTTGCAGCCCGTCCGCGCCCTGCTGTTTGGGATACCGAAAACGCAGAAAATCGAGCTGCCCGATGGACCATGCCTGGTTCTCGCCAATCACACGAGCTTTTTGACCCCCTGATTTTAATTGCGCTATCCTCCAAGCCGGTTGGATTTGTGGCGGGGGAGCATCTCTTCCGCAACCCCTTCAATGCGTGGGTTTTGACCAGACTGATGGGCTGTATCCCGTATACGAAGGGCAGACAGGACGCGAGGGCTACCTACGCGATTATGAAACGGATTCGCAAGGGGCAGAGCGTGTGCCTGTTCGGCGAGGGGAATATTACCTATGACGGCGCAACGGAGCCACTGCACCCCACGATAGGGAAGCTGGTGAAGCGGCTGCGTTGCACCGTTGTCACCGTACAAATCAAAGGCGCGTACCGGATGAAGCCGCGGTGGAGCAGCTGGTTTTGCAGAGGACGGGTGCAGTGCCGCGTGGCGGGCGTTTACACTCCCGATTGGCTTGAAAAGCAGACGGTGGAGGGCGTGATCGGGGCCGTGAATCGGGACCTGTATACGGAGGAACCGTCGCCCCAGGAGCGGCCGGAAAACGAGTATCATTGCAGCGCGAAAGGCATCTGGCACATCCTGTATACCTGCCCCGTCTGCGGCGGGCTGGCAACCATCCGGTCGAAGCAGCGGCGCCTCATGTGCGTCCGCTGCGGCGCGGTGGGCCGGTGGACGGAGCACGGGAAAATCAAGAGCGACGACTTTCGTTTTGAAACCCTGTATGGATGGAACCGTTGGCAGCAGGGGTATCTCCGCACAATGGCGGAGGGGAATGACGCGATCTGCATCCGTTCGCCCGATGTCAGGCTGCTGCGGCTGATGCCAAACCACAAGTGCCAGAAGATCACGCAGGGCACGCTTTCCCTGACCCGGGAGCATTTGAGCTGCGGAACGCTCCAGTTCAAGCTGAGAGAGATCGTCCAGATGGATACCCGAAATAAGGGCGTCCTCCTCTTTTCCACCAATAAGGGGGAGTATTACGAGCTGGCCTCCGCCAGGGAGTACCCCGGCCTGTTGTACAAGACGATGTTTGAGCAGCTCAAGCAGGCAAAAACGCACATGAGTGCAGAATAATATCCGCCGGGCGGGCAGGACTGGTTCCATGCCGCCCGGCGGTTTCTTCTTGCGCCTGTCCTGCGGTTTATGTGAATATTTAAAAGCGTGGTGGGGCGGCCCCAGGTTGCGGCAGCTCTGCGTTACTGCACTTCCAAAATCGCGGCCCAGGTCTTAGGCCCACAGATCCCGTCCACGGTCAAGCTCTGCTCTCCTTGGTAGCTTTTGACCGCCGTCTCGGTTTTGCTCCCGAAGATACCGTCCTCACTGAGGCTGGCCCCCAGCTGATTCAGCAGCTTCTGCAAGACGGTCACCTGCTGGCCGTTGTCGCCGTTTCTCAAAGTGTCCATATCGTGTCCCTCCTCTGTGGTCGTGGTGGTAGTGGTGGTGCCGGTCAGGAACAACTCCCGCTCCGCTTTGCGCCGCCTGGTCAGGCCCGCGCTCTCCTGCTTCACGCCGTTCACGGTGATTTTGTTCCAGACCAGGAACTGCTCCGCAGCGGCGTCATAATCCCCGGCGTTCAGCTTTTTCAGCAGGGTGGAGCCTTTCAGGGCGCTCTTGCCGCAGTTGAAGGCGAAGCTCACCAGGGCCTCAAACTGGTTTTGGTTCAGGCTCACGGTGACATAGCTGTTCACCGCCGATTCGAAGCCCTCCAGGTCGCTGGCCAGCAGCTTCTCCGCCGCCGACTTGGTGATGGTCATGCCGGAACAGACGGCTTTCCCGTTATAGGTGCCGGTGTGGCCGTAGCCGATGGTCCACACCCCCGCCGCGCATTTGGTGGCGGTCAGGCACAGCCCCTCGAAGGACTTGATGAGGGACAGACCGGTGGAGCTGGTGGTTTTACTCATCGTCATCGCCACCTTTAACGCCAAAGAGGGCGGACAGCTTGTCCGGCATGAGGTCAGGGTTGATTTTGCAGATGTTCTCCAAACTGGAGCCGATTTCCATGATTACAATGTACGCACAGACCGCGCCCGCCACGGGGACGCTGACCCCCAGGTCAAGCCAGGTCTGGGCGTAGTCCACCAGGATACCCAGCGCCATGCACAGCAGCAGCCCCAGCTTGTGGTATAACCCCTGCCGCATGACGGAGCTGGCAAAGGTCTGGGTGGCCAGTGCCTGAATCAGGCCGGTGATAAAGTCCAGCGCGATGAATGCGCCGGTAATGAGATAGGTCATAAGAATCATTCCTTTCAATCGTTGGGTACGATAGCGTACAGGATATAGCTGTTTTTGGTGTACCCACTGGACAGCTTGACTTTGGTATACTTGCCGTTGGACATCTGTTTGCTCCACTCGTGACAGGCGTAGATGTCGCCATCACCGGCGCACACGGCGATGTTGGAATCCTGAACAAAAATCACGCCCGCCTTTTTGTATGCCGCGTCCATATCGGCGTACTTTTTGGCGATTCGCACGATGGTGCATTTGCTCGTGTCCAGGCTGCCATAACCGGAGATGGCCTTCGCAATCGTGTTTTTACTGGTCAGGATGTTAGAGCCCACGGCAGTGGTGTGGCTGATGAGCTTCCCGTCCGGCAGGATGCCGGCCAGCGTTGCCACCCGCGACGCGGGAATGGCGCAGTTCACCTTTTTGGCAGACATCGCCGCTGCCCAGGTGTAGGAGCCGGACTTGTGGGTGCAGCCGATACAGGCATTGTACACGTCCGCCACGTTGGCAGCAGCCAGTTGCAGCGGAGACGCTTCCGCAAAGTTCCCGGACGCCGCCCAGCGCCGGACGCTGTCGATGACTACCGGCAGATAGACGGTGGTGCTGCCGCCCCTGGTGTTGGTGTAGGTGCCGGAGGCGTCCGCCTCCACGATGTCGCCCTTGGACAGGGTGGTCACCAGCGCCCCGCTGGAGCTGTCCGGAAACTTGCGGACGTTGGCCGCGCTGCCCGTGACAATGTATTGTTTCGTTTCGTAGCTCATGGGTTGGCCTCCTGTTCCCGGTTGGCCTGCTCCTGTTCCATGGCCTGTTTCTCCAGTTCAATCAGCTGGAGCCGCACCACGTCCAGCGCCAGCCGGGCGTTCACCGGCGGCAGGCCGCTCTCCTGCACCAGCCGGGTGACTGCCGCTAAAAATTCATTTGTTTTCGTATTTAACATAAAGGATTCCTTTCTTCTTTATCCGTATACGGCCAGCCATCGGACAATATGCGTGCCGCCTCCGGATGACATGATGTAGCCGGTAAAGCCGGTCGAGGTTGTAGCCCGCAGCTTACAATACAGCGAGTTCACGTCAGAATCATGCTGCACTGTCAAAAAGACATCCGGTGTCCCGGAAAAGGCCTTGGAAAAGGTCACGCTGAAGCCGGTGACGGTATCAGCGGTCACGCTGACCGATACGGAACCATGCTGCATCCGCGGCACCGTGTACCCGTAGGTGGACAGCGACCCGCTGAATGAACCGCTGCCGGTGCAGGTCAGGCTGGAGCAAGCGAGTGAACCGTCGTAAAACACACGATACGGCCAGGTGCCGTTGGTGGTGTCATGCACGCCAAAGACGGAGTAGCGGCTGTCCTCGTCACCTGTTGCGGCCTGCATGTAATACTGGTAGGTGATGTCGTCAATCGTCGCCATGGTGTACAGCGTATATTGGCTGATGGTCCACGGCCCGATTTGTCCGCTGGTAGCCGCCACCTTGCCCGCCATAGACACGTTGCCATCCTCATCGATGGTCAGATTATCCGTGTCCACGGTAAACTTGACTGTACCATCCTCCCCGGCACCCAGCCGCAAATAGCCGGTATCCGCGTCTGTGGTGACGCACAGGGCAATGCTGTCGGCCAGCTGGGTCAGCTCGCTGGACAGGGTGGTGATGGTGGTGCCCTGGTCGGTGACGGTGGTGGACAGGTCGCTGACTGTTGCGCGGATTCCCTCCGCCGTCTCGCTGACTGTGGTGATTTCGGTTTGCAGCGCGGTGTAGTTGTCGCTCACCTCTGTAGTGAGGTCGGCGACCTCAGCCGTAATGCCGCCGACGGCCTGCGTCACGGCGCTGTATCGGTCTTGCAGCGTGGTGATGGATTCGTTTAGCGCATCTGTGGCCGCATCGATATCCGTTTGCCACACTCTGGCCGCGATTTGCCCCTGCACCACCGCAAGCTCCGTTTGTAGTGTGGACACGGATTCCCGCGCAGCGCTGTCGCTGAGGCAGGTGGGCGTTGTCCACTCCTCTGCGCCGTCTGCGTACACTATGAAAAACGCGGTCCAAAAGTACTGCCCATCGCTTATGGTGGGGTAGTCCGATGTCCAGTCAGCGCCGGAATCGGCTGCGTCGGCCCTGCTCTGGCCCACAATGGCCGTATCGGCCAGCGCCGCCGCCCGGACGACGCCGTCCTCCGGTGCGCTGGGCGGTGCCTCCGCCGAATCACCTACAGAGTAATACTGCGTCAGGGTGGAGACTGCGTCTGACTTCAGCGCAGCGGCTGCTTCCGCCGCCGCATCTGCCGCTGCCTGGGCCTCTGCTGTGATGGAAACCATGGTGGTCAGCTTATAGTCCAGCGTGCTGTCGTCGATTGTCACGTTAGATGCGCTGACCGTGATGGACCCGTCTGAATTCAGCCGTTCCGCCACGGAAGCCATGTCGATTTTGGACTGGTTGATGTTGGCATCCTCTGCCACGTTGACATCCTTGATGATGCTGTCATGGAGGGCATAAGCGCCCAGCGCATCAAAAATCAGGTTCCCGTCTGCGTCCCAAAGGTAGTAGCTGTAATTGCCGTCGCCGTCCTCGCCCATCTGAATCCGGTAGGTGCCGTTGGCGTCCTTGATTTGCAGCGTAGCGCCGTCGATCAGGAAGTTTTCTCCGGTGTCGTTGGCAATCCTGATGAGGCTGGTATAAATCGTCCCCGCTGTGAGCTTGCCAGCGGACAGGTCGGCAATCATGGCGTCCGTGATAACCGCGTCGTCAATGACTACGTTCTCCGAGGTCAGATGGACGGTTTCCAACGTCCCTGTGCCGATGTTCCCCGCCAGCAGGCTGTTGAGGCTGGCGAGGTCGGCGGTCAGAGCGTCGATGTTGGCGTTGACGGCGGTCAGGTCGGACACCTCCGCTTTGCCGATGATGGCCGTCTCCATCTGGGCTGCGGCGGCCTGCAGGTTGGTGATGTTGGCGTTGGTGACGCTGACGTTTTGCGCCACCAGGCTTTTAAATTCCCCGTAGTCCTGCTGAATCGCAGAGATGGCCTGGGTGATGGAGCCGCCGGTGCTGGTGGTGTCCATTGCGCCCAGGCTGGTGATGGAGGCTTTGCAGCCGCCGTCCAGACTCAGGGTCAGGCTGGAAACCGCCACCGTCAGCCCGTCCACCGTTACCAGGTCACCCGGCTCCAGGAAGACGCCGCCCTGCACGCTGAACGATCCCGCCCGGAAGGTCAGGCCGGACAGCACCGCATAAGCGCTGTCCACCAGCGCCTGGGTGGCGAGATTGGAGCTATAGGTCAACCCTACGCCGGTGCCGGCGCTGGCGGTGTAGTCGGTGGAGGTGTCGGTTTCCGTGGTGGTGCCGTCCTCGTTGGTGGTGGTCGCGGTGTCCGTCCGCTGGAGGGTCAGCCCGTCCACCGTGTAAGCGGTATCCTCCGGGCGGCCCTCGCCGGAATAGCTCTCCGTTGCCCAGCCGCAGCCGGTGAACTGCCGCACGGCCAGCGTGCCCGCTCTGGTGATGATGGCGTTTCCACCCAATAACAGGGCAATGTTGGCCGCCGCATTGCTTAGGCTCAGCCCCTCCAGCGCCGCCGTGCCCTCTGTCAGGGCGGTGCCTGCCGCCAGCGTTTGGGTGTCGCTGTCCAGCGCCACCCCGATCTGCGCCGCAATATCGGCCAGCGCCTCCGCCGCCGTACAGCTGCCGGTAATGGTTGGCTGATAGGGCGTGCCGGAGACGCTGTCCATGGCGTCATAGGCGGTGATGGTGGTCTGGCTTCCGCTGACGGTGGCCTTGCTGACCTTCCCCACAAACAGGGGATATTCCGTTCCGGCCGCGTCCCAGGTGACCTGAACGGCCTGTCCACCGGCCACAAGTCCGGCGTCTGCCAGGACGATGGACAGCTCCGCCGCGCAGGCGTTGCCGATGGAGAAGCCGTCGCCTCCGCCCACGCTGGCGGTGTAGGTCGCGCTGACCACCTCCGCGTCCAGGGGGGCTTCGTCGAAGCCGAGGTACACCCGCAGGGTGATCAGGCCAAAGGCGTCCAGCGCCGCCTGTGTACTTGTATCGATCGCTTGTATGGTTCATTCCCCTTCTTTCCGTTTCTGTCAAAAACAGAACGCGCACTGCAAAGCCGGCCCCGTGGCGGGCAGTGAGATGCTGCGCCGCCGCCACAGGGAGCAGACAGAAAGAACCGTGGCCGCGCGCCTTCCGTTTTCTGCATTATAGCACAGATTTCACCATTTGTCAATATAATATCACCAAACGGAGAAAGCGGAAGGGCGACTGCACACCCTTGAAAGGCTGTGGCGGGGTCGCTGCGTCTCTGTATGTATTGGCGTCAAAAAGGGGGAAAAATAAGGATTACACCGGTGGTTCTCTATTTTGCTGAGAGAAACAGGGGCGGTGCAGCCCGTTTTTGGCGCAGGGCAACAGCATTTAAAATTCGGGGAAGATATGGTAAAATAGAGGCATGAAAA
>JAJPXL010000016.1 GCA_021205455.1 Clostridiales bacterium | reverse complement strand
GTTGGTGTAGAGCAGCTTGCCGGAACTGCGCAATTTAACGATGGGGGTCCGGGTGGGGTCGTCATTGGGGAAGTAGTTGGCGGGCACCTGGATATCCTTCCCCTTGGCCAGGTCCCGCTCGTACTCCAGCCGCAACGTGTCCCGGTCATATTCCGGATGGCCCATGACGAAGAAGAGGCGATTGTCCGCGCTCTTCAGCGCGAAGATGCCCGCCTGGTCGGACTCCGCCAGCAGCTCCAGCTCCGGCACGGCCAGCACGTCCTCCTTCCTGACATAGGTGTAGCGGGAGTGGGGGGCGTAAAACACATCGTCAAAGCCCCGGAACCAGGGGGACTGGGGGCGCAGCACCCGATGGGGGAAGATGCCGAACAGCTTGCGGTCGTAGGAGTATTTTTGAATCCCAAAGTGGTAGTACAGTCCGGCCTGGGCGCCCCAGCAGATGTGGAGGGTGGCGTGGACGTGGGTTTTGGTCCACTCCATGATGCGGCACAGCTCGGCCCAGTAATCCACATCGGTGAAATCCAGATTCTCCACCGGCGCGCCGGTGATGATCATACCGTCAAAGTAGTGGTCCTTCACCTCGTCAAAGGTGCGGTAGAAGGTGGCCAGATGGTCCTGGTCCACGTGCTGGGGGACATAGCTGGCCGTTTGCAGCAGCTCCACCTCGATTTGCAACGGCGTGTTGGCAAACTTCCGCAGCAGCTGGGTCTCCGTGGTGATTTTCGTGGGCATCAGATTCAGCAGCAGCAGGTTCAGGGGGCGAATATCCTGGTGCATGGCGCGGTACTCCGTCATGACAAAGATGTTTTCCCCCTCCAGCGTGGCGCGGGCAGGCAGCGAATCAGGAATACGAATGGGCATAGTAAGGACTCCTTATCAAAATGGTGAAAGAATGAGTGGATAGCATTTGGACTTGTGTGCAGGGCAGGTGAAAGCCCGGCATTCGGAAAACTGTGCGTTCCATTTTTGAGCAGCCCTCCTTTTGATGAACTCGCCAATGCGGAGCCGCCGGCAGTGCGCGGCACCGTAGCCTGTCCTATTGTATCACAGCTTGCCGCAATATGCCAGTGGAATTTCAGATTTGCGGCGGCAGACTTCCCGAAGCGGCATTGATTCAACATTGTACTGAAATTGTCGGTTGATGAAGCGCTTCGTAGCTGATATAATAAATTATGTATATCCTGTCGGAAAGGTTCCTGAAAACCCGCACAGCGGGGCAAACCGGCAGGAGATTCCCGGACAAAGAAGGTATGAATATGGCAAGGCAACCTCTGGAAGAAAACGGCATCCACCGCGCCAGGCTGTGGGAGATCGGCTTCTACGCCCTCAACAACTCCGCCACCAACGCCTATATGATGATGGTGTCCGCCATGTCCTACTATCTGATCGGCATCATCGGGCTGGGCGCTGTGCTGGCCGGCTCCATGGTCACCATCATGCGGGTTTGGGACGGAGTCGCCAATCCCTTCGTGGGGATGATTCTGGACAAGACCAACGGAAGGTTTGGCAAGAACCGGCCCTTCATCGTCATCGGTGAAGTGATTCTGTTCACCGCGTCCTTCCTCATGTTCCGGGTGGTGCCCCTGGTGCCCCCTGCGTTCCGCCTGGTGGTGTGGATCGTCATCTATATGATTTACGTTGTCGGCTACACCTGCCAGTGCATCGTCACGAAATCCGCCCAGAGCTGCCTGACCAACGACCCGAAGCAGCGGCCGGTGTTCTCCATGTTCGACGCGGTCTACAACATCTTCCTGATGAGCCTGTGGTATCCGATTTTCCAGACCAACACCCTGGTGCCCCGCTTCACCCTGACCAGCGACACCGCCGGGGACAAAATCGCCGCGCTGGTGGCCCAGACCCCCAACCTGGCCAACGTGATCACCACCGACGCAGAGACCGGCGTGCAGACCCTCAGCGCCTTCTACAACCCGGAGATGTGGCAGTATTTCCAGCTGGTGGTGGGCGGCATAGCCGCTGTGCTGTCCCTCCTGGCCATCATCGGCCTGTGGCGGAAGGACCGGCCTCAATACTTCGGCCTGGGCCAGACCGGCGGCGCCAAGGTGGGGATGCGGGACTATCTGGACGTGCTGACCCACAACCGGGCCGTCCAGATGCTGGCGGTCTCCACCGCTGCCGACAAGCTGACCCTCAGCATGATGAGCAACACCACGGTGTACATCTGCCTGTTCGGCGTCATCTTCGGCAACTATGCGCTGTACTCCTCTAACTCCGCCATCACCGCCATCCCGGTGGCTGTGCTGTCCATTCTGGGCATCAACTTCATCGCCCGCTACCTGGGGCAGAAGCGGGCCCTGGTGGTGGGCACCTGCGGCTCCATCACCTGCGGCGTGCTGCTGGCCGCCATGATTTTGGCAGGCATCCGTAGCGGCTGGAGCTTCCTGCTGCCCACCTTCAGCCTGACCAATATCAGCACCTGGGCCGGCCTCTTCCGGCCCGCCAACTGGAGCCTCTTTGGGCTGCTGTTCGTACTGGTCTACACCGTCATGCGGGGCTTCACCAGCATCGCCAGCGCCATCACCACCCCCATGACGGCGGACTGCGCCGACTACGAGGTGTACCGCACCGGTAAGTACCTCCCCGGCGTCATTGGCACCGTGCTGAGCTTTGTGGATAAGCTGATCTCCTCCCTGGCCTCCACCGTGGTGGCCGCCGTCTACGCGGCGGTGGGCTTCGGCGCGGCGCTGCCCACGGTGGAGACGCCCTACAGCACCAGCCTGCTGTGGGCCACCCTGATCTGCTTCCTCGGCGCGCCCATGCTGGGGTGGATCACCAGCCTGATCGTCATGCGGTTCTACCCCCTGACCAAGGAGCGGATGGAGGAGATTCAGGAGGAGATCGCCCGCATCAAGGCGGAGTCGGTGGGGGCGAAGTGAATCCCCCTCGCCCTGTGGACAGGACAGCCCCTTGCGCAATCGCCCGCAATCTGGTAGAATAACAGCAGTATTGCAGCGGCGCAGCGCCGTGGGCCTGCGCTGCAAAAGGGGAGATTGCCCATGAACGAACCGGAATCCTTGCAGCAGGCCGGGCAGATATTAGACGGAAACCTGTTTTTGATCGGCTTTATGGGGGCGGGCAAAAGCACCGTGGCCCAGGCCCTCAGCGCCCTGTACGGCATGGAAGTCATTGAAATGGACGGGGAAATCGAGCGCCGGGCAGGCAGGAGCATTTCCGACATCTTCTCCACCCTGGGGGAGGAGGCCTTCCGGCAGATGGAGACGGAGCTCATCACCACGCTGGAGCCGGGGAAGCGGCTCGTCGTCTCCTGCGGCGGCGGCACCGCCATGCGGGAGGTCAACGTCCAGGCCATGCGCCGGAGCGGCTCCATCGTCTGGCTGACGGCGACGCCGGAGACCATCCTGGCCCGGGTGGCGGACTCCGGCAGCCGCCCCCTGCTGGAGGGCCACAAAGACCTTGCCTATATTCAGACAATGCTGCGCCAGCGCCAGCCCAAATACGAGGCGGCGGCGGATATCGCCGTCGCCACGGACGGGAAGGACGCGGCGCAAATCTGCGGCGACATTCTGGCGGCGCTGAAGGCGCGCCGCCAGGGGCGCGAACAGGAGGGATGATGATGCAGACCGTAACCGTGCGCGGCGTGATGCTGGGGGCCGGACGGCCCAAAATCATCGTCCCCATTGTGGAGCGGACGGAGGACGCTATCCTGGCCGAGGCCCGCTCCTTCGCTGACCTGCCGCTGGACATGGTGGAGTGGCGGGTAGACTGGTTTGACGGGTCCGCCTCCCCGGACAGGGTGGAGCATTGCCTCCGCGCCCTGCGGGCGGCGCTGGGGGACACCCCCCTGCTGGCCACCTTCCGCACCGCCGGAGAGGGCGGCGCAAAGGAGATTGCCCCGGCGGACTACGCCGCCCTCTGCAAGGGCGTCGCCGCCACCGGCTGCGCCGACCTGATCGACGTGGAAGCCTTCTCCGGGGACGCCATGGTGCAGGACATTCTGCGGTTTGCCCACCAAAGCGGCGTGAAGGTGATCGGCTCCAGCCACAACTTCCAGGCCACCCCGCCCCAGGGGGAGCTGGTGGCCCGGCTGCGCCGCATCCAGGCGATGGGGGTGGACATCCCCAAGCTGGCCGTCATGCCCCAGAGCCGACAGGATGTGCTGGCGCTGCTGGCCGCCACGGAGGAGATGGTACGCTGCTACGCCGACCGCCCCATCATCACCATGAGCATGGGCGGGGACGGCGTGATTTCCCGGCTGTGCGGCCAGGTGTTCGGCTCCGCCGCCACCTTTGGCTGCGCCTCCCACAGCTCCGCCCCCGGTCAGATGGAGGTGCGGCAGCTGGACACCGTTTTGCGGCTGCTGGAGCAGGCGCTGTAACGGGCTGCACATCGGACAAAAACGCGAGGCCGGATGCCCCTGTTGGGCGTTCCAGCCTCGCGTTTCTCGCTTTTTGTGCCTGCTAATCCGATGCGTTTGCCCCCTCTGCCATCTGCCGCAGCGCTTCGTGGGCCCCCGCCAGGAACTCCCCATTGGTGGGCTTCCGCCCGTGGGCGCAGGAGGGGAAGTAGGAGGCCCAGACCGTCTGGTCGCCCTGGCGGAAGGCGGTGCCGATGGTGTGCCGCATGGCCCGCTCCGCCGCGCCGTCCTTCGTCCGGAACTGACGGCCCACCATGGGGTACAGCGCCTTGGTCAGCAGGTTCAGCAGCTCCGGATCCTGCCTGATTTGCTCCAGCGACCACATCAGATAGCGGTACCCCTTCACATTGGCCGGGATACCCAGGGCAAACAGGAAGTCGGCAATCAGCCGCCGGTAGGGCACCGGCCCCCTCCGGTCCGGCTGGTACAGGGCCAGGCCGGGGGCAGCAAGGTGCGCCTCCCTGTCGGGCGGGTACGCCATGGCGTTCAGAAGGATTTGAAAGCTGCCTGTGCCGCCGCCGGAAAAGGCAAAGACCACGTCCGGCTGGAGGAAGGCCGTCCCCCGCAGCTCGGCAAGCATCTGTAAGCCGGAGCGGTCCGCAAGCTCCTGCCCCACCAGCAGGACATCCGGCGGCTGGCTGTCCAGCAGCTCCAAAAGCTCGCTGCCGCGGTCCGTCACTGCGGAAAGCGTCAGGGAATCGTTTTGCAGCAGCGTCTCCTTCAGCGCCCTGCGCTGGGCGCTGTCTGCGGCGGCGATAATCACCTTGATCATAAATGCCACAGCTCCTTTTATATGATTCTTATAGAAATAATACCATACAAAAAGAAAGGATTCAACTTTTTTTCGCAAAAGGCGCATTTTTTCGTTCGACACGGTTCGATATCCGGCCGACGCGCTCTGCGTCGGGTCAGCCTGCCCCTATGCCGCTGACCCCCAGCACAATGCTGTCAATGCCCAGCAGAATCAGGTAAACGCCGATGATGAGTCCCAGGGAGAAGTAGCTGAACACCGGCTGGAACAGCGTCAGCACCGCCAGCAGTATCCCGATGATGTTGGCCACCAGCATGAAATAGTAATAGCCGGGCCCAGCCTCGCGCCGGATAAAGGGCAGGTGCGCCAGGCGGGAAACGCAGTGGGCCATGAACCACAGGGGAAACAGGATGGACAGCGCCCGGGTGCCCACGTCGGGGTATATCAGCAGCATGAAGCCCACCATAACGCTGAGCACGCCGGAAATCAGGGACACGATGGGGCCGAAGCCGGTAAACCGGTCAAACCGGACATAGAACACGATGTCCACAATGCCCGTCAGCACGGCGATGACGCCGTAAATCATCACAATGCCCGTCAGCGCGCCCTGAGGCCAGCAGATGGCCACGATCCCCAGGATGATGAGCAAAATGCCGATGGCCAATTCCATCCAACCAAAACTGGAGCGTCTTCTCATTTTTATGATACCTCCCTTACGCTTCCCGGTTCAGAATTTCCATGAACTCTTCCCCTGTGATGGTTTCCTTTTCGTACAGGTACAGGGACAACTCATCCAGCTTCTCCCGATGCTCCGCCAGGATGCCCAGCGCCTTCTCGTGCTGCGTCCGCACGAGGTCGATCACCTTGCGGTCGATCTCATTCTGGGTATCCGCAGAGCAGGCCAGGGAGGTATCGCCGCCCAGGTACTGGTTGTTGACGGTCTCCAGGGCCACCATATCGAAGTCCTCGCTCATGCCGTAGCGGGTAATCATGGCCCTGGCCAGCTTGGTGGCCTGCTCGATGTCATTGGATGCGCCGGTGGTGATTTCACCGAACACCAGCTCCTCCGCGGCCCGGCCGCCGGTGTAGGTGGCGATTTTGTTCTCCAGCTCCTGCTTCGTCAGGAGGTACTTGTCCCCCTGCTCCACCTGCATGGTGTAGCCCAGCGCGCCGGAGGTCCTGGGGATGATGGTGATTTTCTGCACCGGCGCAGAGTGGGTTTGCAGCGCCGCCACCAAGGCGTGGCCGATTTCGTGATAGGCCACCACCTTCTTCTCCTCATCGGAGAGAACGGCGTTCTTCTTCTGGTAGCCCGCGATGACCACCTCGATGCTCTCCTCCAGGTCGGCCTGGGTGACGACGGTGCGGCCATTCCGGACGGCCCGGAGGGCCGCCTCGTTCACGATGTTGGCAAGCTCCGCGCCGGAGGCGCCGGAGGCCATCCGGGCGATGGTGTGGTAATCCACATCCTCGGCGGCCTTGATTTTCTTGGCGTGTACCTTCAGGATGGCTTCCCGGCCCTGGAGGTCGGGCAGCTCCACCGGCACCCGGCGGTCAAACCGGCCGGGGCGGGTCAGCGCCGGGTCCAGGGACTCCGGCCGGTTGGTGGCAGCCAGGATGATGACGCCGTTGTTGCCCTCGAAGCCGTCCATCTCCGTCAGCAGCTGGTTCAGGGTCTGCTCCCGCTCGTCGTTGCCGCCCAGCTGGCTGTCACGCTTCTTGCCGATGGCGTCGATCTCGTCGATAAAGACGATACAGGGGGCCTTCTCCTTGGCCTGCTTGAACAAGTCCCGCACCTTGGAGGCACCCATACCCACGAACATCTCCACGAACTCCGAGCCGGAGATGGAGAAGAAGGGCACATTGGCTTCCCCTGCCACCGCCTTGGCCAGCATGGTTTTGCCGGTGCCCGGAGGGCCCACCAGCAGCAGGCCCTTGGGCATGGACGCGCCGACTTCGGTGTACTTGTCCGGGTTGTGCAGATAGTCCACGATTTCGGCCAGGCTCTCCTTGGCCTCCTCCTCACCTGCCACATCATCAAAGCGGATGCCCGCCGTGGACTCCACATAGACCTTGGCGTTGCTCTTGCCCATGCCGAAGGACATGGAGTTCTTCCCCATCTGCTCGGTCAGCTTCCTGCTCATATACTGCCCCAAGGCCACGAAGATGACCAGCGGCAGCACCACGGAGAGGAGGATGGTGAGGATAGGCGACGTGGTCTCCTCGATTTCCGAGGTGAAGGTGGCCCCCGCCTCGTACAGCCGCTCGGTCAGGGTGGCGTCCTGCATCAGGCCGGTGGTGTAGACGACGGTTTCCTCCGTGTCGGTGAAGTAGATTTGGGTGTCCGTGATTTCTACGGAGCCGATCTCCTGATTCTCAATCATGCTCATAAAGGTGCCGTAGTCCACCTCCACGATTTGGGAGGAGGAGAGCATCGGCGCGACGATCAGGTTAAAAAACAGCAGAATCAGCAGCACGATGCCGTAGTAGTAGATTAAGGGCCGTCTCGGTGATTTGACTTCTTTCATTGGGGTTCCTCCCGTTCTGATGGTTCCGGCTGCCGGTTCATGGCCTCCAGGGACAGCGCAAGTGCGCGGTTGGCCGCCTGCATGGCAAAATCCAACGCGTACTCTGCCAGCAAAATACTCTCCTCGGCGTTGGGATGCTCCCCTTCCGCCTCGGGCCGGGTGGTGTAAACCCGCCCGTAGGCGTGCTTCGCCGCACGCTCCAGCTCATCGCAGGCCTCCGTCAGCTCCCGGACAAACCTGGAGCGGCTGAACTGCATCCGGTTGCGGAGCGTTTGCTCCGCCTCCGTGCAGTCCCGGCGAACCGCATCCAGCTCGGCCTGGCGTTCGCTGCGGCTGGCCGTCTGGCTCCGCTCGATACGGCTGCGCAGCCGACCCATCGCGTCCTCCAGCTCCCGCAGCTTGACGGAAAGGATCTCATTTTCCATGGCTTCGCCCCCTTCGCGGAGGAGTGCGGCCATCCGGGCGCAGTCCTCCCGCTGTTCTGATTGTATCATATCGCCTTTGGGCGGGGGCCACAATGCGCAGAACAGGCCAAATGTCCAAACAAAATCGCCGGAGTGTCAAAAAATCTCACACTCCGGCGATTTTGTCCAATCGAAACATCTGTCAGTCCAGCACGGACACCTCTCCGGTCAGGATGAGGTACACCTGATGGACGATATGATTCAGGTCCTCCGTGTCCGCGTCCGTCCAGTCCCGCAGCAGCCCCATCATGGCCGCGCTGTGATAGCGGATGATGAGCCTCAGGTCGGCCCGGCTGTAGCGCCGATACAGGCCCATCTCGTCCACGATCTGCTCAAAGCAGGCGCGGAACTGCTTCACCATGATGCGCTCCAGCTCCTCCCCATAGTTCGTCCTGAGGCTCTGCTGCACCACCGAGCGCAGGTTGACGGCCACCAGGAAGAGGTAGCGCAGGCCGCTCTCCGCATCCCCCTGGGCGATGCACTCCCGCATCATCTTTTCCGAGCCCCGCTCCATGACCCAGCGCAGCAGGTCGGGGATGTCCTCAAAATGATAGTAGAAGGTCTGGCGGGTGATGCTGCACTCCTCCACGATGTCCTTCACGGTCAGCTTTTTGACGTGCTTTTCCACCAGCAGCGTCCGCACCGCGTTGGCGATTTGCTCCTTCGTATCGATCGGCATGGCTGGCCCGCCTCCCCCGGCTTTGAGATGATAAGACGATTATACCGTAGTTCAGCCGAAAAATCCACCTGTTTTTCCGGGTTTTCCCGCAAATTCCCTCCCAGGGCGTCAGACGCCTCTGCCGGTTCGGGAAAACATTTATTTTTTCGACTGCTGTTGCAATTTGCGTTTTTTTCTGGTAC
>JAJPXL010000105.1:8888-9169 GCA_021205455.1 Clostridiales bacterium | reverse complement strand
TTATATCATATCTGAGGCCGATACGATAGTGAAGATTAAGTCAGAGGTTCCTTAGCTTTTTCATCAGGGGCTAATACCCTGCGATACAGACAGATGTTAGCCATCGTCGGATGATAAAATTGCCGCCCATCCCGCCGCAGGCAAGGGATGAGGCGACAATCCTGACCAGCCGCCGGGGGCGGCAGTCTCACCAGGTAGTAAGTTACATCGTCTCTAACGGGATAGACCACTTATAGACTAGACAGCGCGAAGCCCAGCGGGATAGGTAGGGGGTTCTTAGG
>JAJPXL010000105.1:1112-8878 GCA_021205455.1 Clostridiales bacterium | reverse complement strand
GAGGGCAAAACCGTATTTCCTTCAAACAACCTTATCTAAGGAGAAACCGGGCGGGCGGCCAAGGGCCGCCCCTACTGTTTTTCTAAGGATAGCAGCCTATCCTCAACAAAAAACAGATTTCCACAATCAAACGGCAACAAAATTGCCGACCGTCCCGCCATAAGGCGAGGGACGTGGGCGGCAATCGTCTCCAGCCGCCATAGGCGGCAGTCTCACCAGTTATCAAGTTCCATCGTCTCTGACGGAATAGACCACTTATAGACTAGACAGCGCGAAGCCCAGCGGGATAGGAGGAGGGTTCTTAGGGGGGAGCGAGGCCCCGAAGCTCCCCCTTAAGCCGCCCTCTTTTGTTACTTTTCTCGGCGGAGCGAGAAAAGTAAGCCATGCCCTGGCAAGGGCAAACACGGTATTCCATTCAAAGAACCACATCTAAGGAGGATTACCCCCGCCGGGAGGGCAAAGCGGTATTCCATTTAAAGAACCATATCTAAGGGGCAAACGGCCGGGCGGCCAAGGGCCGCCCTCCTTTTCGCGCAATTCTCCCTGTCCCATCACAAACGGCCCGCCTGGCCTGCAAAAAATAAAAAAAGATTATTTAGGGATTGACTTTTTGAAATTAGTCGTGTATAATAAACTAAACTGGGAGGAAAGGAACCTTCCGGACGAAAGGGGTGGGGACCATGGCAAAGTCTGCGGAGCCAATCCGGCATATTCCGGAGGGGGCCTTTCACGCTTTGCGGGAAGCCCCACGGCGCACCGGCCCCGCATAAGTGCGGGGAAGCCCTCTCCGAGTAGGCCAACGTCAACCGTTTGGTTTTACAAGGAGGTGCAGCATGGGCAACAAGAACAAGGGCCCTACCTTTGAGGCGATTGTGTTTATCGTCTGCGTGGCAGGGCTGGCGGGCATTGGCTACGGCATTTTCTCCTTCCTGAGGTGGTGCGTGGAGATGCTGCAGCAGTTCTACCTCTACATGGGCGGCGCGCTGGGCCTGGTGCGGATAGCGGCGCTTCTGCTGACCGTCTGCCTGGCGGTGCTGGCCCTGGTCATCTGTGAACAGTGGGCGGCCAGGCTCTTCACCGCCCTGGCCTGGGGCACGGCGGCGGCAGGCATCGCGGCCTGGTTCGTGAGCAGTATCTCGCCGCTGCCTCATTTCTTCTTCCTGGGCATCGCCCTCTACTGCGGAAGCACTGTGCTTCTGTTCGCCTGGGAACACTGTCACATCAATTTCACTGATATGGTATACAGGAGGAAACCAAAACAAAGCGATGAACAGATCTGATACACGTCACGGTCAAACGCCTTCCTGACTGCCCACGGGCCGCAGTCGGGAGGGCGTTTTTGCGGTTTGCCCGCGAAGCGTAAAAAGCCGGCCTTTTCAGTGGGAGGACGCAAAAGAGTCCGCCTCCGCAGGCGCTTTGTTATGGCAGGCAGATTGTTGTTAGAATTAGCTAAAAAGAAAAAAGATGTTGCGCACATCCCAGGCAAATCGTGAAATCACACAAAACCGGATTGACATTTTCTTCCGTTGTGCTACAATAAATCCGTAGAAAGCGCCCTGTCACCGGCGAAAACATGGATATAGCGGGTCTGCTCCGGCCCGCGTTGCATTAAAGGAGGAAACTGTGATGAATTCTACCAACATCCCCGAAGTGAAGCTGGGCATCATCGCCGTCAGCCGGGACTGCTTCCCCATCGCCCTGTCCACCCAGCGGCGGAGGAACATCGTGGCCGCCTACGGCGAGGGCCTCTACGAGTGCCCCATCACCGTGGAGAACGAGCTGGATATGCTGAAGGCCGTGGCGGACGTGAAGGCGGCGGACTGCAACGCCCTGGTGGTCTTTTTGGGCAACTTCGGCCCGGAGACGCCGGAGACGGAGATCGCCCAGCGCTTTGACGGCCCCTGTATGTTCGTGGCCGCCGCCGAGGGCGACGGCGACATGATCAACGGCCGGGGCGACGCCTACTGCGGTATGCTGAACTGCTCCTACAACCTGGGGATGCGGCACATCAAGGGCTATATCCCGGAATACCCCATCGGTACGGCGGCGGAGCTGGCGGAGAAAATGCACGAGTTCGTCCCCATCGCCCGGGCCATCCTCGGCCTGAAAAACCTGAAAATCATCACCTTCGGCCCCCGTCCTCAGGACTTCTTCGCCTGCAATGCCCCCATCAAGGGCCTGTATGAGCTGGGGGTGGAGATCGAGGAGAACAGCGAGCTGGACCTGCTGGTGTCCTACAGGGCCCACGCCGGGGACGCCCGTATCCCCGCCGTCTGCGCGGACATGGCCGCCGAGATGGGCGAGGGCAGCTACTACCCTGAGCTGAACGAGCGGATGGCCCAGTTTGAGCTGACGCTGCTGGACTGGGCGGAGGCCCACAGGGGCAGCAAGAAGTACGTCGCCTTTGCCGACAAGTGCTGGCCCGCCTTCCCCTCCCAGTTCGGCTTCGAGCCCTGCTACGTCAACTCCCGCCTGGCCAGCCGGGGCATCCCCGTCTCCTGCGAGGTGGACATCTACGGCGCACTCAGCGAGTACATCGGGATGTGCGTCTCCGGCGACACCGTCACCCTGCTGGACATCAACAACTCCGTTCCCCAGTACATCTACGATGAGGACATCAAGGGCAGATACGACTATAAGCTGACGGATACCTTCATGGGCTTCCACTGCGGCAACACGCCGGAGTGCAAAATGTGTTCCAGCCGCGCCATCAAATATCAGCTCATTCAGCACCGGACGCTGGAGCCGGAAGGCAGCGAGCCGGACTTTACCCGGGGCACCCTGGAGGGCGACATCGCCGCCAGCCCCATCACCTTCTACCGCCTCCAGTGCGACAGCGAGGGCACGCTCCGCAGCTACATCGCCCAGGGCGAGATCCTGGACGTGCCCACCCGCTCCTTCGGCGGCATCGGCGTGTTCGCCATCCCGGAGATGGGCCGGTTCTACCGCCATGTGCTGATTCAGAAGCGTTTCCCCCACCACGGGGCGGTGGCCTTCGACCATGTGGGCAGGCTGCTGTTCGAGGTGTTCAAGTTCCTGGGTCTGGAGGACATCTCCTACAACCAGCCCAGGAGTCTGCCCTACCCCACGGAAAACCCCTTCGCCTAACCCCCTTTTGACCTGACAGAAGCACACCCTCCCCGCCGCAGATACGCGGCGGGGAGGGTGTCTTACCCTTTCCGGTGGCGTCGGCGGCGGGGCAGCGCCGGCACCTCTGCCCCCTGCCCCGCATAACCTGAAGGGAGGGCCTCCCCTCCGCGCCCAAAATTTGCAAACCATTCCCCGGAAGCCGTTGACAGAAAGGGGAAAAAATGCTACCATATAGGACGAACTGAAGTGAAAAGTGCGATGACCGGGAAGAGTAACGCCGGCCAGCGTCAGACAGAGAGGGGCGGCCGTCGGCTGCAAACCGTCCCCTGACGCGGCGGAGTGAAGTGCGCCCGTGAGCGCGGGAGCAATGTCCCCGGCTGGACGCCGATACCCGTCCGGAAAGTGATAAAACGGAGTGGAACCGCGCCGCCGCGCCTCCTGCAGAGATGCAGGGGGCTTTTTTCGCGGCAGCCCTCGGAGACGGCGCGCCATTCGGATTCGTCACGGAAATCGGGCCGGGGCAGATCGCCCCGCCCAGACAGGAAATAAGGAGCTGTCATGTTCAAGTATCTATCGGAATTGCTGGGGGCGTACCAGGCCAGGGACCCGGCGGCCAGAAGCAAGCTGGAGATCTTCCTGCTCTACCCCGGCGTACACGCTACCCTCTATCATAAGCTGAGTCACTTTCTCTACCGGCACAGGTGGTTCTTCCTGGCCAGGCTCGTCTCCCAGTGGGCCAGATTCTGGACGGGCATCGAGATCCACCCCGGCGCCACCATCGGCCGCCGCTTCGTCATTGACCACGGCATGGGCATCGTCATCGGCGAGACGGCGGAGGTGGGGGACGATGTGCTGCTCTACCAGGGCGTCACCCTGGGCGGCACCGGCAAGGACACCGGCAAGCGCCACCCCACGGTAGGCAACAACGTGATGATCGGCTCCGGCGCCAAGGTGCTGGGCCCCTTCAAAATCGGGGACGGGGCCCGCATCGCCGCCAACGCTGTGGTGCTGCGGGAGGTGCCCCCTCAGGCCACCGCCGTGGGCGTCCCCGCCCGCATTGCCCGCATCGCCGGGCAGAAGGTGAACTACGCCGACGAGGTGGACCAAATTCATGTGGTAGACCCCAGAGACAAGACCATCCAGCAGCTGGAGGAACGGCTCAGCGCCCTGGAGCGCCGGGCCTCCGAAGTGGATGGGGAGTATGAGCGGTGAGGTTCGCCGCAGTTCTTCTCCGTATCCAGTAGGGGTGTCGGCTGGTGCTTCCTCCTTAGGTAATGTTCGCTATAAAGGCATTGTCCGGCCTTCCCTTGCCAGGGAAGCGGGGGCCTACTTTTCTCGCTCCGCCGAGAAAAGTAGCAAAAGAGGGCGGCTCAAGAGGGGGTCCTGTGGCCCCCCCTCTTAGGAATCTCCCCATATCAGACAACCGGCTTGCGCCTTGTCTCTACCGTTCCGTGGTTCCGCAGAAAACAGACGATGTAACCCCTACGCACCAAAGCTGCCGCCTATGGCGGCTGGGTACGATTGCCGTTCCACCCCGCCGAGGGCGGGCGGAACGTGCAATTTTATCATTAAACGATAGATAACATCTGGCTGAACCACAAGGGAACAGCCTCTGATGGAAAAGCGTAATGAACCATTGCATTTTGCATTTAAGAGCGATAACATACCCTTACAGCCAGATTTCCACGACCAGAGGATAACAAAATTGACGCCCGTCCCGCCGAAGGCGAGGGACGAGGCGGCAATCCCCGCCAGCCGCCATAGGCGGCAGTCTCACCAGTGTGAAGTCACATCGTCTGTTGCCTGATAGACCACCCGATTGAGGGACAAGGCGAAGCCCACAATGGGATAGGGGGAGGGTTCTTAGGGAGGATTTTGCGTAAAAAATATGCCGGGGGCATATTTTTAGCAAAATCCTGAGCCAGCTTGCTGGCGAAGCCACTTATAAGAGTAGGTAGTACCTTAAAGTTCTCTATAACAAAGGAGCCCCGAAGCTCCCCCTTAAGCCGCCTTCTTTTACTACTTTTCTTGGCGGAGCAAGAAAAGCAGGCCATGCCCTGGCAAGGACAAGGCCGTATTTCCTTCAAAGAACTTTACCTAAGGAATCACCACCCCTCCACCGGCTGCCGCCGGTCCCTCTCCCCTTTCAGGGGCGGCAGGAGGTTGTTGTAATCGCCACTTTATTGGCTATTGGCTCCTCCGAAAGGGTAGAGAGCGCAGCGGAAATGCTGCTTGACGGCGGAGCTGTCAGCGAAGCTGACTGAGGGGTGGGAAAGCTGTACAACATTTCTATAGCGCACGTTTTCACCCTGAAAAAGCCTTCGGTTGACCGATACCCCTGTAGGGGCGGCCCTTGGCCGCCCCTACAGAAAAGTGAAGATTTATGCTTCGCACTCTACTGGCTACTGGCCACTAACAGCTATCTATTATCCAAGAACCTCACGAAAAAGGAGTAACCACCATGGAATTTTACAACTCTCTCACCCACCGGAAGGAACAGTTCATCCCCCGCGACGGAAACAAGGTGGGGATGTACACCTGCGGCCCCACGGTGTATCACTACGCCCACATCGGCAACCTCCGCAGCTATATCATGGAGGACGCCCTGGAGAAGGCCCTGCGCTACGAGGGCTACGATGTGACGCGGGTGATGAATATCACCGACGTTGGCCACCTGTCCAGCGACGCCGACACCGGCGAGGACAAGATGGTGAAGGGCGCCCAGCGGGAGCATAAGACGGTGATGGAGATCGCCAAGTTTTACACCGACGCCTTCTTTGCCGACTGCGCCAAGCTGAACATCCGCACGCCGGACATCGTCACCCCCGCCACCAGCTGCATCCCGGAGTATATCAACATGATCTCCGTCCTGCTGGAGAAGGGCTACGCCTACCCCGCCGGGGGCAACATCTACTTCGACACCTCCAGGCTGGACAAATACTACGTCTTTAACGACCATGACGAGGCCGACCTGGCGGTGGGCGTCCGGGAGGACGTGGAGGAGGATGTGAACAAGCGCCACAAGGCGGACTTCGTCCTGTGGTTCACCAAGTCCAAGTTTGAGGACCAGGCGCTGAAATGGGACTCCCCCTGGGGGGTGGGCTACCCCGGCTGGCACATCGAATGCTCCTGCATCAGCATGAAGCACCTGGGGGAGTATCTCGACCTCCACTGCGGCGGCATTGACAACGCCTTCCCCCACCACACCAACGAGATCGCCCAGAGCGAGGCCTATCTGGGGCATGAGTGGTGCCACTACTGGTTCCATGTCCACCATCTGAATACCACCACCGGCAAGATGAGCAAGTCTAAGGGGGAGTTCCTCACCGTCTCCCTGCTGGAGGAGAAGGGCTATGACCCCCTGGTGTACCGGCTGTTCTGCCTCCAGTCCCACTACCGGAAGGGGCTGGTGTTCACCTGGGAGAATCTGGACAACGCGGCGGCGGCCTATCAGAAGCTGCTGAAGCGGGTGGCCACCCTGAACCCGGACACCGGCGCGGCCCCCGACCTGGAGGCGGCGCAGCCTTATCAGGAGCAGTTCCGCTGGGCGCTGGACAACGACCTGAACACCGCCCTGGCCGTCACCAGCGTGTACAACGTGCTGAAGGCAAAGGGGCTGGACGACGCCACCAAGCTGTACCTGCTGGAGGACTTTGACCGGGTGCTGTCCCTGGACCTGCTGGAGGGGGCGGCGAAGCTGCGGGCCGAGGACGCGGCCAGGGCCAAAGCCCAGAGCGGCGGAGACTATGTGGTCACCGGCCCGGCGGACGCTGCGCCGGAGGAGCTGGCGGAAGTCAACGCGCTGCTGATGAAGCGGGGCGAGGCCCGGCAGCAGAAGAACTGGGCGGAGTCTGACCGCATCCGGGATGAGCTGGCCGCCAGGGGCATCACCCTGAAGGACAGCCGCCAGGGCGTGCAGTGGTCGAAGAACGGATAAAGGACAGGGGGCAGCCGCCAGGCTGCCCCCTGATTCATAAAAAGTGCGGCGATTCCGCCGTGTTTCTCCTTTTTCTGGAAAGTCTCTTATAATTGAGAAAGCGAAAGATATGGAGATTCCTCCACAGCGACCATACTTTACTGCGAAAGGAGACCGTGCTGATGCTGCAGGAAAATGAAGACAGGCTGCGTGCCCTTGTTTGCGACGAAGCGTTGGCCCAGCAAATTCTGGATCTGATTCACGAGGATGAAGCGGCCCGCCACGCAGAGCTGATCCGCAAGCAGAGCGAGGGCCTGAAGCGCGCCCGGGACAGCGGCGTTCGTCTGGGCCGCCCGCCTGCCAAGAAGCCCCGTAAGTTCCAAAGCGTTTATCATATGTATCTGAGAGGGGAAGTCAGCATCCGCGCCGCCTCGCAAATGCTGAACGTCTCCCCCGGCACCTTCAAGCGGTGGAGCGTGGAGGAAGCGGAAAAGGCGAAGGCGAAGGAATGAGTTTTGAATCTGTCAGGCCCCCGGTCAACGGGGGCTTTACTTTTATGGGGAAAACCGCTATACTTTGGGGAAGGAGAAAAGGGGCTTTGACAGCTGTTAGTAGTAGAGCGTGAAGCCTAAATCTTTGCTGTTCTGTAGGGGCGGCCCTTGGCCGCCCGCAGGAACCACCTGCTGACACCCAGCCGCGCCCGGGCCGCCCCCCCCCCCCAAGCGGGAGAAGAAAGACGGGTGGGTCTGCGCATAAAAAA
>JAJPXL010000105.1:0-1102 GCA_021205455.1 Clostridiales bacterium | reverse complement strand
TTCTGCCGGGGCGGCCCTGGCCCGCCCGTCAAACCCGCCTGCTTACCCCGGGCGGCCAAGGGCCGCCCCTACACACATGGCTGCAAAAATCGGAACGATTTGCTAAGCAGCATCAAAGGCGGTTCCGTTGGCATTTTGCGATAGTTGGATAAAGTGAAGATTTCGGCTTCACACGCTACCATCCACTAACCACCAGCCACTAATCTCCCCGAAAGGAGCCTCACCCATGCCCACCCCCCGCTTAGACGCCATCAATCCGAACGAAGTGCTGCTCTATCTGGGCTACAAGTCCGGGGCCGTCCCCGCCCAGGTGGAGGAACAGATCGCCTCCTGCTCGGAGGCGATTCTGCAGGCCGCCCGCCCCCGGGCGGTATGGCGCGTCCTTGCGCTGGAGGGGACTGCCGTCCCCGCCGCTGGTCTGACCCTGGAGGGGGAGGATATGAAGGACGTCCTCTCCGGCTGCCATGAGGCGGTGTTCCTGGCGGCCACCCTGGGGCCGGAGGTGGAGCAGATTCTCCGCCGGGCCGAGGTGGTGGACATGGCCCAGGCCCTGACTTTGGACGCGGCGGCCAGCGCCGCCATCGAGGCGGTGTGCGACAATCTGGAGGCCGACCTCCGGCGGGAGTACGGCGCAAAAGGGCTGTACCTGACCGACCGGTTCAGCCCCGGCTACGGCGACCTGCCCCTGGCGCAGCAGAGGGACTTCTGCGCCCTGCTGGACACCCAGCGGCGCATCGGCGTGACCCTGAGCGGGAGCTATATCATGGTGCCCCGGAAGAGCGTGACGGCGATAATGGGGGTGTCCCCCACGCCGAAACCCCGGCGGGCGCGGGGGTGCCAGCACTGCAGCCTGTTCCGCTCCTGTCCCTATCGCCACGACGGGAGCAGCTGCGGCGGCGCTTAACGAGCAGAAACCGCCACCCCGGCAGGTGACGGTTTCTTATGAATACCAGTAACCAATCGGGCTAACCGCTTGTCGCAGCGCCCTTTTTCTATCCTCATTATAGACGTTCACAGGTCGTTTGTCAAGGGCTGGGTCCCGCCCCCCAGGGTAACAGCATTTAAAATTCGGGGAAGATATGGTAAAATAGAGGCATGAAAA
>JAJPXL010000125.1 GCA_021205455.1 Clostridiales bacterium | reverse complement strand
CTACTATGCCAGCCGCCCCTGCCCCGCCCTGGTGCGGATGGGGGCGGAGCTGTGCGGGGCCTACCTGGAGGCGCATCCGGTGGCGGGCCAAAATGGGGAAACAACTGCGTAAGATGTCTGTGCTTCACTGCTGTTTCACGCTGCATTCTGTCGCCCCAAAAAAGGGTAGGGAGCGCAGCGGTGGAGGGGTGACAAGCCGCGTTTTCCTTAGGCATTGGTTTTTGAATGGAATACCGCGTTTGCCCTCCCGCCGGGAGGGCAAACGCCTTTCCCCCCTTACCGCCCCGCTTTTTTGTGCAAAATCTTAACAATTCCCCAGTTGTATTTTTTGAGGAATGCAATATAATAAGAGGAACAGAATCCACGCATCGCGTCTCACGGGATGCTGCCAGCATACCGGCGCCCTCTCTGCCCCAGCTGCTGTCGGCTCCCTGCCCCACGGAGGAGCCCAAACCCATGAAAACCCTGCTATTCCTTTACAATCCCTGCGCCGGCAAGGGGAAAATCGCCGACTCCCTGGGGGGCATCTGCGCCGCCTTCCAGGCCCAGGAGTACCTCGTCACCGTTTACGCTACGAAAGGCCCGGGAGACGCTGCCCAGGCCACCCGCACCCTGGCCTCCCACTACGACCGGATGGTTTGCAGCGGCGGGGACGGCACCCTCAGTGAGGTGATCTCCGGCCTGGTGGCGTCAGAGGGGGATATGCCCCCCTTGGGTTACATCCCGTCGGGCACGACGAACGACTATGCCCGCTCCCTGAAAATCCCCACCCGCCCGGTGGAGGCCGCCGCTCTGGCCGCCTCCGGCCCGGCCCTGCCGGTGGACGTGGGGCAGCTGAACACCCAGAACTTTATCTATGTGGCCGCCTTCGGGGCCTTCACCTCCGTCAGCTACGCCACCCCTCAGGAGCATAAGAGCCTCCTGGGCCACGCCGCCTATGTGCTGGCGGGCATCCGCAGCCTGAGCGAAATCACCAGCTATGAGATGAAGGTATCCTATGACGGCGGCACCGTGGAGGAGGAATTTCTCTACGGCATGGTGTCCAACTCCACCAGCGTCGGCGGCTTCAAGGGCCTGATGGGGGATAATGTCCAGCTGGACGACGGCATATTCGAAGTGCTGCTGATCCGCAAGCCGGACAGCATGATGCAGATGGCCGCCATCCTGGACGCGCTGGCCAATAAGAAGCCCCACAGCCATGTGCGGATGTTCCAGACCCGTCGGGTCACCTTCACCTCGGTGGAAGCCGTCCCCTGGACCACCGACGGCGAATTCGGCGGCAACCACTCCTATACCGAGATCACCCTGCTGCGGCAGGCGGTACCCATCGTCTGCGGCCTGGCCCAGGAGACGCAGAAGGACGCCGCCCAGGAGGAGGCCAGCGTATGAGCGACACCATTGCCGCCGTCGCCACCGGCCAGGGTCGCTCCGCCATCGGTATCCTGCGTCTCTCCGGGCCGGAGGCTCGTCAGGTGCTGGACAGGGTGTTCACCCCGGCGGGGAAGATGCCCCTGCTGGCGCGTCCGGCGGGGACGCTGGTGTATGGCTCCCTTTACCGGGAGGACGGAACGCTGCTGGACCGCTGTATGGCCACCTTTTCCCTGGCCCCACACAGCTACACCGGGGAGGACACCGCCGAGCTGCAATGCCACGGCTCCCCGGCGGTGCTGGCGGCGGGGCTGGAGGCCCTGTTCGCCGCCGGAGCCCGGCAGGCGAAGGCCGGTGAGTTCACCCGCCGGGCCTTCCTGAACGGCAAGCTGGACCTGACCCAGGCGGAAGCGGTCATTGACCTGATCGACGCGGAGACCACCGCCGCGGCGGTGAACGCCGCCGGGCAGCTCTCCGGAGCCATCCGCCGGAAGATTCAGGGGATTTATGACGAGCTGGTGAACCTGATGGCCCACTACCATGTGGTGCTGGACTACCCGGACGAGGACATCGACCCCTTCACGCTTAGCGAAATTTCCGGCACTGTTTCCGCCGCCGTCCGCGACCTGCGGACGCTGTCCGCCTCCTATCGGCGGGGGCGGCGGCTGACGGAGGGGGTGCCCACCGCCCTGATTGGCCCGCCCAACGCGGGCAAGTCCAGCCTGCTAAACGCCCTTCTGGGCTATGACCGGGCCATCGTCACCCCCGTCCCCGGCACCACCCGGGACACGGTGGAGGAAACCTGCGTCATCGGCGGCACCCTGCTGCGGCTGGTGGACACGGCCGGCCTCCGGGAGACCCATGACCAGGTGGAGCAGCTGGGGGTGGCCCGCTCCAGGGCCGCGCTGGAGCGGGCGGAGCTGGTGCTGGCAGTGCTGGACGGCAGCGTGCCCCTGACGCCGGAGGCGCTGGCGCTGCTGGAAGGGCTGCCGGAGGGCAAGCCCTGCGTGGTGGTGGTCAATAAATGCGACCTGCCCTGTGCAGTAAGTTGCACATCTTTTCCACAGAAATTTGCACAGGTGTGCGCCGTCAGCGCCCGCACCGGAGCGGGCCTGGAGGCCCTGGAGGGGTGCATCACCGCCCTTTTGGCGGAGGGGGAAGCCCCGCCTGCCGGGGAGCTGATCACCAATGCCCGCCAGGCCGAGGCGATTGGCCGGGCGGCGGACAGCCTGGAGGCCGTGGGCCAGGCGCTGGCGGACGGAATGCCGCCGGACTGCGTCCTCACCGATGTGGAGGGGGCGCTGTACGCCCTGGGGGAGGTCACCGGAGGAACGGTGACGGAGGATGTCACCGACCGGATCTTCTCCCGCTTTTGCGTAGGAAAATAGGGAAATCGGGAAGATTGAGAAACAGATTGGATGAAAGGACGCGATAACTTTGTTGGAAACGAAATTTTGTCCCAAGTGTCACCGGCCTTATGACGCCTCCCTGCCGGAGTGCCCGGCCTGTGCGCGGGAGGCAAGGGAAGCGGAGAAAAAGGCCCGCCAGGAGGATATGAACGACGCCCTCCGCGGGAAGAAGCGGGAAGGGCTGTACCATCGGCTGTCCAACAGGCTGCGGACGGAGCAGGAGGACGACCAGGACGCCACCGTAATCGTCCCTCCCGTACCGGAGGACGCAGCCGCCGCCGAGGAGGATGGGGCTGCGTTCACGCCGGAGGCGGAACAGGTGATGGATAACCAGGCCCTGCTGGACGAGATGCTGCCCGATGCTGCGGACGGGGACGCCCAGCCGGACGAGCCGGAGGAGGACGCCGTACCCCCTGCCGCCGGCAGCGGCCCTGACGACCGGCCGCAGGAGAAGGGGAAATCCCCGGCGAGAACGGTGGTGCTGGCGATACTTATTGTGGCGCTGGTGGCTCTGCTGTGCTTCGGCGGATACGCCCTGCTGTTCTCCTCGGATGAGGACGATGGGGCAGGCGTCTCCTCCGGCGCCGTTTCGGCGGAGTCCGACGCCCAGGCGGAGAGCGGCAGCGCCTCCGAGGGCAGCCAGGAGAGCGCCTCCGGTACGCAGGACGATTCCGCCCAGGCGGACAGCGCCCAGGCAAGCAGCGGTCAGACGGACGGCACCCAGGCGGGCAACGACGGGGATACCGCCGACTCGGAATCCTCCGACTCCGACAACGGCAATGACGCTGCGGAAGGCACCACCGGAGACAGCTCCGCTGACAGCACCGGCGAAACCGGCTCGGACCAAGACGGCGACAACGCTTCCGCTTCGGAGACCACTCCTGATTCCACCACCGGCGACAGCGGTACAACAGAGACCCCTGACGCCACAGACGGCGGCGACACGGGCAGCGAAGGCAATACAGACGGTAATACTGCGGAAGGAAATTCCAATTCGGATTCTATGAACAACGAGAATACCCAGCCGGAGTCCGCCGATACAAGCGCGGATACCGGTGACAGCTCCCAGACGGCGGCCTGACCGCCCGTTGGGAAGAGGAGGAACAAAGGAAGATGAACGAACTTTTTCTGCTGAAGCTGGGGGAAATGGTGCTGAAGGGGCTGAACCGCCGCCGCTTTGAGGACCAGCTTCTGGGCAATCTCCGCAGGAGGCTGGCCCCCTATGGCAGGTTCCGGCTGTACACCCGGCAGTCCATCTGCTATGTGGAGCCTCAGAGCGAGGACTGCGACCTGGAGGGCGCCTATGACGCCCTGAAGCACGTCTTTGGCGTGGCGGTGGTGGTCCGCGCCCACAGCTGTGAAAAGACGGCGGAGGATTTTGTCCGGGCGGCGCTGGAGTATCTGTCGGACGACCTGCGGCAGGCGAAGAGCTTCAAGGTGGAGTCCAAGCGCAGCGACAAGACCTTCCCCATGACCTCCATTCAGCTGAGCCAGTATGTGGGCGGCTGTCTGGCGGAGCAGTTCCCGGAGACCCCGGTGGACGTTCACAACCCCGACCTGACCGTTCACCTGGAGGTGCGGGACTACGCCGGTTACGTCTACGCCGGAGGCGAGGAAGGGGCCGGCGGCCTCCCTGTGGGCAGCAGCGGGCGGGCGGTGGCCCTGCTGTCCGGCGGCATCGACTCGCCGGTGGCCTGCTACATGATGGCCCGGCGGGGGGTGCGGCTGGACTGCGTTCACTTCTTCAGCTACCCCTACACCTCCAACGAGGCCAAAGACAAGGTGCTGGAGCTGGCCTCCCTCATCACCCCCTACACCGGGAAGCTGTGCGTCCACATCGTCCCCTTCACCAAAATCCAGGAGATGCTGCGGGAGAAGTGCCCGGAGCCGTACTTCACCCTGGCCATGCGGCGGTTTATGATGCGGATTTCTGAGCTGGTGGCCCAGCGCATCCAGGCCGGGGCGCTGGTCACCGGGGAGAGCCTGGGCCAGGTGGCCAGCCAGACCATGGAGGCCCTGGGCTGCACGGAGGACGCCGTGACCCTCCCCGTCTTCCGCCCTGTGGTGGGGATGGACAAGGAGGAGATCATTCACATCGCCCGGCAGATCGGCACCTTTGAGACCTCCATCCTGCCCTATGAGGACTGCTGCACCGTCTTCACCCCACGTCACCCCCGCACCCATCCCACCGTGGCGGAGCTGCGGGAAATCGAACAGGGCTACGACTTTGAGGGGCTGTGTCAGGAAGCCTTCCAGCAAATCGAGCGGGTCATCGTGCCTGTCCGCACCGGCGGAATCTGACGGGGTGTGCTTATGGGACGGACGATTCAGGAACAGGTATATGAACGCCTTCTCGCCCACGGCAAGACCCTGTCCACCGCCGAGAGCTGTACCGGCGGGCTGGTGGCCGCCGCCATGACCGAGGTCAGCGGCGTCTCCCAGGTGTTCAAAGGGGGCGTGGTCAGCTACTGGACAGAGGTAAAGGGCAGCGTGCTGGGGGTTTCCCCGGAGACACTGGAGCGCTACGGCGCGGTGTCCCCCCAGACCGCCGGGGAGATGGCCCTGGGGGCCGCCCGGCTGATGGGGTCGAGCCTGGCCGTCTCCGTCACCGGCGTGGCCGGGCCGAACCCGGACGAGCGGGGGAACCCGGTGGGCACCCTCTATCTGGGGCTGTCCGACGGGGCACGCTGCTGGGTGCGGCACCCGGAGCCGGAGGCACTGGGCGCGACCCGGCAGGAGATTCGCGCCAGCGCGGTGCGGCTGGCGCTGGAGTTTGTGTTGGAGTATGCGTAAGGAACGCCCTCCCCCGTGTGTGCGGGGGAGGGCGTTTTGCGCGGCTGCGCCTCCTGAAGCGCTCAAAGGAGGCAGCCTCGTTTCCGAAGCTGCCTCCCTCGGGGAAGCCGATTTTCTCGTTTTTCTCGTTGTAATGATGAAGCAGGATGCCGCCGGACGAAGCGCGGCCTGCGGGGGCGGTTTATTCCTCCTGCTTCTTCCGCTCCGCGATGGCGGCCTGCTCGGCAGGCAGGTTCTTCTCCACAGTGAAGAACAGCACCAGGAGGGCGTCCACGGCGAAGGCAATCGTCTCCACCCAGATGTAGCTGACGGTGATGGTGGACTGAACGGCGGCGGTCTGCGCTGTGGCGGCGGCGTCATAGCCGGAGCCCAGCATGGCCATAAACACGGCGTTCATGATTGGTGTGGAGGCCACCATCAGCGAGCTGTAAATGCTCATAGTCAAACCGTCCGTTCGGATGCCGCTCTTGAACTCGATATGGTCGATGACGTCGGCCAGCATGGCCAGAATCAGATAGCAGGCCGGGGAGGAACCCAGGCACTTCAGCGCCACGCCGATGGCCACCGGCACGATATTGCTGCCGCCCAGACCGGCGATGACGCCGCCCACGACGCCCAGCACCATACCGGCAAAGCACAGGTTGCGCTTGCCGAACTTGTTAGCCAGGGGCACCACAAACAGGGCGGCCACCGCCATGGGAATCGCGCCCATGACGCTGAGCAGGGTCTGGGCTACGCCCCAGTCTCCGCCCAGGGGGGTGGCGTCCACGACCCACTGGCAGAAGTAGCTCATGGAGCCGTTCTTCATAGCGCCAGCCCACTGGAAGTCCATGTAGAACAGGATGGTGATCCACCACCACTTCTCACTGGCGACAGCCTTCAGCTGCTGGCCCAGGGGAGGCGCAGCGTTCTGCTCGACGTTTCCGGAGGTCATGCTCTCCTCGGTGACACGCTCACGGGTGAACTTGTACTGGAGGTAGATGGTCAGGCCGGAGAAGATGGCGATGGCCAGCATCACCAGGAACCACATCCGCTGGCTGTTGCCCATGACGTTGGACACCAGGATAGGGAAAATCATGGAGCCGACGCCCATGACGCCCAGACCGGCGATGTTGGTGAAGGAAGCCAGGGTGCTGCGCTGCTGGCTGTTCCGGGTGGAGACGGGGACCAGGGTGGAGTTGGCGGTATTGTAGATGGGGTAGGCCACCGCGTAGTACAGGTTGTAGGCGATGGCGATCCAGACCATTTTGGCCATCTCGCTCTGGAAGGGGACGATGAACATCAGCAGGCTGGCAATGGACAGGGTCAGGGCGGACAGCAGTACCCAGGGCCGCGCCTTGCCCGCCAGGCATTTGGTGCGCTCGATGAGTTGGCCCACGATCAGGTTGGCCGCCACGATCAGGAGGGTGGATACCAGCTGCAATGCGGACAGGAAGCTGGTGTCCAGCAGCAACACGTCGGTGAAGTACTTGTTCAGAAAGCTGGTGAAGATGCCGGAGGACAGCAGCGCGCCGAAGGGGCCGATCAGGTAGCCCATCAGCATTTCCGGCATTTTTACGTCAGCGGACTTGATGGCGGAGCTGGCCAGCGGGGAGCGCCAGAATCCGCCCTTTTCGGTTTGATTGCTCATGTTACATTTCCTTTCTTCATGGGCCGCTCGTCACGCATTCCGGAGAAGGCGGCGAATTACAGAGTGCAGCTGCGGCTGTATGTGCCGCTGCCCAGGATGCAGCTGGTGCCGTCGGGGAGGGTCAGCTGGCAGCTGGTCCCCACCGGCACCTGGACGGAGACGGTAAACGTACCGTCCTCCACCGTCCAGCGGGAGGAAATCTCGCCGTAGGGGGTGTTCACCCGGCCTTCCGCCCAGGTCAGGCCGCCGCCCACCAGGGGCTTCACCCGGAAGGACTTGTAGCCCGCCTCGATGGGCTCGATGCCGGCCACCCGCTGATACAGGAAGGCCCCCACCGCGCCGCTGGCGTAGTGGTTGTAGGAAATCATGGAGTCGGTGCCGTCGTCCCCGATGGGGCATTCGCCGTTCTCGTCCAGACCGTCCCACCGCTCCCAGATGGTGGTGGCCCCCATCTTGACCTCGTACAGCCAGGAGGGGCATTTCGTGTTCATCAGCATCTTATAGGCCACGTCCTCCCGGCCATTGTCCGCCAGGGCGAACAGGATGTAGGGGGTGCCGGGGAAGCCGGTGCCGATGCAGTAATCGTTCTTCTCCACCAGGGCGGCCAGGTTGTCAGTGGCCTTCCGCTTAGTCGCCTCGTCCGGGAACATATCCAGATAGATGGGCAGGACGTAGGCGGTCTGGAACTCCTCCAGCAGCTTGCCGTTGCCGTCGGTGAGGATGGAGCAGTAGGCGTCCGCCGTCTTGTCGCTGAGGTCGCGGTAGTAGGCGGCGTCCTCCTTCTCGCCCAGAATCTCCGCCACCTGGGCCACAATGCTGCTGGTGTTCCGGAGGGAGGCGGTGCCCGTCCACTTCACGCGGCCCTGCCACTGGCTCATCTGGGGCACGTCCGGGGCGATCCAGTCGCCAAAGGCCAGGGCGCCGGGGACGTTCCAGATGTAGCGGTTCTTGCCGAAGCCGAAGCTGCACCAGAACTTGCTGGCCTTCACATACTTCTTCATGGAGGGGTACATGGTGCGCAGCAGCTCCACGTCGCCCCGGGCTTGGTACTCCGCCCAGGGCACCAGGACGCAGGCGTCGTCCCACCAGGCCACCGCCATCTTGGGCATGGTGGCCGGGAAGCCGTAGCCCTGGGCAGGCACCGTGTTGGGGACGCCGCCGGAGGGCAGTTGCTCGGACTTCACATCCAGCAGCCACTTCTCCAGGAAGCGGCTCATATCAAAGTTGTAGCAGGCGGTGGGGGCGAACACGGCGATGTCGCCCGTCCAGCCCATCCGCTCGTCCCGCTGGGGGCAGTCGGTGGGGATGTCCATCAGGTTGGACTTGCTGCCCCACAGGATGTTGCTCTGGAGCTGATTCAGCATCTCATTGGAGCAGGCGAAGCTGCCGTTGGGGGTCAGGTCGGAGTACAGCGCCAGGGCGGAAACCTCCACCTGGTCCTTGCCGATGCCCTCCACGCTGACATAACGGAAGCCCATATAGGTCTGCCGGGGGCTGTAGGTCTGCTCGCCGTCCTTGCAGGTGTAGGTGGCGGTGGCCTTGGCGGTGCGGAGGAAGGCCACGTTCAGGGTGCCGTCGGCGTTCAGAATCTCGGCGTGCTTCACCGTCACCACCTGACCGGCCTTGCCGGTGAGCTTCAGCTTCACCACACCGGCGAAGTTCTGGCCGAAGTCGTAAATCAGCAGGCCGCCGGGCAGCTCGTTGCAGGAGACGGGGTGGAACTCCTCATGGGCGCGCACCGGCGCACCGTAGTCCGCCAGCAGCTGGGGATGGATTTTCAGGGTCTCCTGGGCGGCCTTGTTCCAGGAGACGGCGTTCAAATCCACTGTGGCGTCATAGGTCTCGCCGTCATAGATGTCCGCCATGCGGACGGGGCCGGACTCCGTGACCTCCCAGCTGCCGTCGGTGCCGACGATCTCCTGGCTGCCGTCGGCGTAGGTGATGCGCAGCTCGCAGAGCAGGGCCTGCCGGTCGGCAGTGATGCGGTTCTTCCGGGTAAAGACGAAGGAGCCCACCGCCCAGCCGCCTGCCACGGTGGCCAACAGGGTATTGTCGC
>JAJPXL010000155.1 GCA_021205455.1 Clostridiales bacterium | reverse complement strand
TGAGCCGCCCTCTTTTGTTACTTTTCTCGGCGGAGCGAGAAAAGTAAGCCATGCCCTGGCAAGGGCAACCACGGTATTTCCTTTAAAGAACCATATCTAAGGAGAATCCACCCCTCCGCCGACCGGGGCTCCTCCCCCGGGAGCAGCCCTTAGAAATTTTACGCAAAATCCCAGCCGTTCCCCTTGCAATTTTCTCCGTTTCGGGGTATAGTATCAATATCATCAGATGCGAACGGTGTTCCTCCCCCTGGGGCGGAGGCTGTCCGGCCGATAGAACGCGGAATGGAGTTCTTTTTATGAGCGATGAACAGACAATGCTGCCCGAGGAAGAAGGGCTGCCCGAAGATTTGAGCGGCACCTTCATGACCCTGACCGATGAAGAGGGCAACGACATTGAATTGGAATACGTCGATACCCTGGAGTATAACGGTAGCGTTTATATGGCCTTCTACCCCACCGTGCCGGAGGGCGTGGACCCCGACACCCTGGAGGACGATGAGGATTATGGCCTGATCATCCTCCGTGTGGTTTCGGTGGACGGCGAGGATCAGCTGGAAACCATCTCCGATGAGGTGGAGCTGGAGGCCGTCTATGACAAGCTGATGGAGGACCTGTTTGAAGAGGATGAGGGAGAAGAGGACGAATAACAGCCCCCTTTCGCGCATATCCTAATCCCCGTTTCAGGCTGCACGGAACCGCATCGCCCTGCTTGGTGCGTGATGGCTCCTCATTTAAACCCACATTTCTTAAACGGGACGCTTTCCTCTCGCAGTGGATTGCAGGCCTCCCGGCCCATCTCGAATGGTCTGGAAGTTGGAAGCAGTAAAAACTGCGGGGCGGCGACCCACCTGCCCTAATCGTGCAGGTTTAAACTGGAGTCACACGGCCAAAGCGGGGTTTCTTGCCATGCGCGAAGCGCATGGCAGGTTTTTTGCGTTTTTTTGGAAAATCGCCGCGCTTTTTGAGAATTTGTCTTGAATTTTGGGGCAGTATCGTATATAATGCCTGTGGGCTATTTTTGTAATTGCGTGCCGTGGCCCACTGCGGCATACGGTTTTGGAGGGAATTGACACAATGAGCGAACAGACTAGCAAAAACGAAAAGGCAATGAGTAAACGGAAGCAGAAGCAGCTGGACCACGCTTTGGCCGGCCTGTCCGGGAAGGAACGCCGGGCCGCTGAAGAAAAGAAGCGGGAAAAGCGCAAAATGCGCGTCTACATTGCCATCGGCGTAATCGTTGCCGTACTGGTGGCAGGGCTTTTGACCTGGGATTCCGGCATCATCCAGTCCCACGCCCCCGCCCTCACCGTTGGCAATGAGAGCTACTCCTCTGTAGAGGTGGGGTACTACTTCAACTCCACTTATAACAGCATTTACTCCTACGCCAGCTACTACGGCCTGGACACCTCCGTCTCCCTGAAGGAGCAGGAGGCCTACTCCGGCTGCACCTGGTATGACTACCTGCTGGATTCCGCCAAGGAGAGCCTGACCTCCATCAGCATCCTGGTGCAGGAGGGCGAGGCCGCCGGTTATGAGCTCTCCGAGGACGGAGAGGCGGAGATTGAAGAGGCCATGGAGGAGCTGGCAGAGGAGGCGTCGGAGAACGGCGTCAGCGAAGCCTACGTCCTGCGGGCCTACTATGGCCGCTTCATGACCAAGAAGATTTATAAAAACCTGGTGCGGGAGTCCGTCTACGCCTCTGAGTACGCCGAGTATGTCACCGATTCCTTTGAGGTCACCGAGGACGACCTGGAGGAGTACTACGAGGAGAACGCTGACACCATTGACACCTACGACTACGAGTGCTATCTGATCGACGCCACGGCGGACAGCACCACCGACGACGAGGGCAACACGGTAGACCCCACCGAGGAGGAAACCGCCCAGGCCCTGGAGGACGCCACCAACCTGGCGGATGAGTTGGAAGCCGCCTTTGCCAGCGATGATGACGACACCGTTGCCACTCTGGTGGCGGAGAACGACCTCAGCTCCTACTCTGGCATCTCCCCCTCCTACTTCTCCTCCTATGACTTCGGCGAGTGGCTGACGGATTCTGAGCGCGCCGAGGGGGACACCACCATCATCACCGTTTCCACCACCTCCACCTCCGATGATGACGAGGAGGAAGAAGTGGAGACAATCACCGGCTACTATGTGCTGAAGTTCAACAGCCGCGTCCGGGACGACTATTACGGCGTCAACCTCTACGACATTGAGCTGGAGGCGGAAGAGGTGGAGTCCGAGGATGAGGACGAGGACGAAGATGCGGAGACCACCTATGACATGGATACCGCGCTGGAGAACATCACGGTCTACCGCGACCTGTGGCTCCAGCTGGGCGGCGACGGCGAGTCCTTCGCCAGCGTGGCCACCACCAACTCCTCCTCTTCCTCCGCCTCCAACGGCGGCCTGACCGAGAATGTCTACAAGGGCAAGATGACGGATGTGATCGACGAGTGGCTGTTCGGCGGCGACACGCCGGAGGTCGGCTCCTACGAGATTTTGGAGGACACGGAGAACAACTGCTACTACCTGGTCTATATCGACAGCTATCAGGAGCTGTATTACTGGCAGACCACGGCGAAATCCTCCATCCAGAGCGATCGCTACAGCGACTGGTACAGCGAGGTCTCGGAGAACTATGAGGTCTCCACCACCGCATTCCTCTCCACGCTGACGGTGATCTGACCCCTCCCACAAGGTATAAAATTTCCCTCCCCATCCATACTGGATGGGGAGGGATTTCTTTGTCTCACAAAACCGTCAAATGGAAATGCGGGGTCAGCGGGGCGCTGGCCGGGTTCTCCAACGGATTCTTCGGCGCAGGGGGCGGCATGGTGCTGGTGCCCCTGCTGTTGGGGTGGGTCCGGTTGGAGGAGAAGAAGGCGTTCGCCACTTCCGTGGCGGTGATTCTGCCCATCTGCGCCGTATCCTGCGCCGTGTACTGGTGGAAGGGGCTGCTGGACTTCGGCGCAGCCATCCCCTTCCTCCTCAGCGGCGCGGTAGGCGGCTGGCTGGGGGGACGCTGGTATGGCCGGGTCAGCGGCACTCTGCTGCGGCGGGCCTTCGCCCTGCTGACCATCTATGGGGGGATTCGATGCCTGTTTTGAACCTCCTGGCCGGGCTGGCCACCGGCGTGCTGTCCGCCTTCGGCATCGGCGGGGGGACGCTGCTTTTGCTTTATCTGACCTTTTTGGCGGGATTCTCCCAGCAGACCGCCCAGGGCATCAACCTGCTGTACTTCCTGCCCACCGCCGGGGCCTCCCTGCCGCTGCACTGCAAGCATGGGGCCATCGACCGGACGGCGGCCCTGACCGGCGGAGCCTGGGGCTGCGTGGCCTCCATCGGCGGTGCCCTGCTGGCCGCCGCCGTTCCGACGGGGCTCCTGCGCAAGTGCTTTGGCGTCTATTTGATCGTCACAGGCTGCATCACTCTGCTGGGCGGGAAGCGGGCCTCCGGCCAATGACCTGCACGCAAAACCGGTGCGGGCCAAACGGCCCGCACCGGCACATTGCAAATCGGCTAACGAAACACTCAATACAGGCCGAACAGCCGCAGCAGCTTCTGCCAGAAGTTCAGCATCTCCTCTTCCGCTTCCTCCGCTTCCGCCTCCTCCTGGACGGAGATGCCCTCCGTCTGGATGACGAACTGGACAGCGTCCACATTGGTGTTCTTCTCTGACACGAAGGAAACCGTATCCGCCGTGCCGCCCTTCAGCTCCTCCAGCATGGTGTCAATGGTGTCGCTGACCTGGGTGTCCATATCAGAGGTTTCCTCCCGCAGGGTGGAGGTGCCATCATACAGAGCGCTTGTGCCGTCATACAGGCTGTCGGCCCCATCGCTCAGGGTCAGGGTGCCGTCATACAGGCTGCTGGCCCCGTCCGCCAGGTCGGATGCGCCGCCGGTCAGCTGCCGGACCCCATCCCGCAGGGTGGCGACGCCCTCCAGCAGCTCCTCCGTCCCCTGGTACAGGGACGTGCTGCCCTGATACAGGGAGGTAAGGCCCGCATACAGCGCGTCCGCCCCGCCGCTGAGGGCGCTGGCTCCATCGTTCAGGCTGTCCGCCCCGTCGGCCACCTCGTTGGCCCCGGAGGACAGTGCGTCAGCGCCGCTGCTCAGGGCAACAGAGCCGTCATACAGGCTGCTGGCCCCATCGTACAGCGTGCCGGTGCCGCTGACCAGCGTTGCGCTGCCCTGGGCCAGGGCGGTGACGCCCTCCATCACCTGACTGTACCCGGCCACCACCTGGGCCACGCCCTCGGTGTAGCTCTGAATGCCCGTATCCAGGGCAGTGTACTGGGTCACCAGCTCGTTGACGCCGTCGGCCAGCTGGGCCAGGCTGGCGATCGTCCCGCTGAGGGTGGAGACCAGCGTGCTGATGGCCGTGTCAAACTCCCCATAGGCCGTCTCCAGCGCCGCCGCGCCCTCGGCCAGCTCCGCAGCGGAGGCGGACACTGTGTCCAGATAGGTTTCCATCCCGCTGATAGCGCCGTTGCTGCCGGTCAGGAGGGTAACCACCTGCTGGAGGGTGGCGATGGTGCTTTCCAATTCCGCCGCCGTAGCCTCGTAGCCGGACACGCCGGAGATTTGATTCAGCTGGGTTTGCAGTGCAGCGATTTGTTCGTTCAAGGAGGAAATCGCTGTGGCGTTGCTCTGGGTCAGCGTGTCAATGTCCAGGCCGTTGGCCTTCATGACAGCCTTGTACTGCGCATAGCCCACGGCGGACTGGAGCGCCTCTGCCCCATCCGCCAGGTCGCTGATGGACTGGCTGATTTGGCCGGAGGCCGTTACCAGGGAGGTCAGCGTTTCCGCGCTGGCGGATACGCCGCTGAGACCCGCCTGAATCTGCTCCAGCGATGCCAGCACCGCCGCGGAGCCGGAGGTCAGCGTGTCCGACTGGCTGTCCAGCGCCGCCAAACCGGCCTGTACCTGTTCGAGCCCATCCTGCAAATCGGCGATGCCGCTGTTCAGCTCCTCCGCGCCGCTTTGGAGGGCGGCGGTGCCGTCCACCAGGCTGGAGGCCCCGCTTTCCACCGCCGCCGCGCCGTCTGCCAGGGAGGAAGCGCCGCCCACCACCTCGCCTGCGCCCTCCGCCAGCGCAGAAGTGCCGTCCGCCAGAGAGGAAGCGCCATCCTGCAAGTCGGCTGCGCCCTCTTTTGCCTCGCCTGCGCCGTCTGCCAGGGAGGAAGCGCCGTCTGTCAGCTCATCTGCGCCGTCCGCCAGCTCGTCGGTGCCGGTATCCAGCGCAGAGGCGCCGTCCGCCAGCTCAGCGGCCCCGTCCTGCAGCTCGGAAGCGCCGTCTGCCAGCTCGGAGGTGCCCTCTGCCAGCGCAGAAGCGCCGTCCGCCACCTCGCCTGCGCCGTCATCCAGCTGGACTGCCGCATCCATCAGCTCCGTGACCTGCTCCATCAGTTCCTCGTCGTCGATTTCAATGTTCAGGTTCAGGCGGATGCCGTTGATGGCAATGCCTTCCATCTCAAAGTCGGTCACGTCCGCCGTCACCGAGGTATCCAGCCCGCTGCCGGGGAGGACGGTGAAGGTCAGCTGCTTCTCGCTGCCCACGTTGGCGACGGTGGCGTCCGGGGCGCTGATGTTCGTGCAGTTTTCCGTGTCCAACGTCAGCGACACCTGGAGGGCATAGGCATCAAAGAAGCCGCCCTCGCAGGCCTCGTTCTCCGTGATGGAGAGCCGAATCTCCAGCGCGCCGCTCTGCCCGGCCAACTCCGACGGGTCGTATTCCGTGCCGTCCAGGTAGTAGCGGATGTCAAAATTCCAGGGAATCTCCTTGTCCGTCAGCTCACCCTGGTAGTAAACCTTCTCCGCCGTGGTGGTGAAGGTGATTTCATCCCCGTTCTGGGTGATGTCATCCAGGGTGTTCAGCGCCTTGATGGAGACGTAATCGCCGTAGTCCAAAATGTCTCCGCTGCCGAAGCTGTTGACCACATAAATCTCCTGCACCGCGCCCACCGCGTCCAGGTTGATGTAGACCACCTCCTCCTTCTCGGAAGGGGTCGCGCTCACCGCCCCGGCGGGCAGTGTCAGCCCAACCGTCAGCGCTGCGGCCAGCGCCAGGGCTGTGCCCCGTTTCAGCATCTTCCTCATATGGTTTCCTCCTTTTTCGCAGGCGCAAACCGCGCTTTGATGGTGGTCTTGCCAATCAGGCCGTCCAGCAGGTACAGCAGCCCTGGCAGGACAAACAGCACCAGCCCCAGGGACAGCAGGCTGCCCCGGCCGATGAGGGTGCCCAGCTGGGAGATGATCCCGTGGCTGGAGACGGCTCCCATCATAAAGCCGATCACCGCCAGCACGATGCCGGAGGTCAGCATGGAGACCGTCACCGCCGAAAGGGCCTCCTGCAGGGCCCGCTTCTTCCCCATCTCCCGACGGTATTCCATGTAGCGGTCGGTCAGGAGGATAGCGTAGTCCACCGTGGCCCCCAGCTGGATGCTGCTGATAATCAGGTTGGAGACGTAGAACACCGTGGAATCGGTGAAGTAGGGCACCGCCTGGTTGATCCAGATGGCCGTCTCAATGGTCAGCACCAGAATCACCGGCAGGGAGATGGACTTCATGGTCAGCAGCAGCACCAGGAAGATGGCCACAATGGCCAGCAGGTTGACCCGTAGCAGGTCGGCGGTGATGCTGGTTTTCAGGTCGCAGGTCACCACGCCCTCCCCGGCCAGGTAGTAGCTGTCTGGGTAGTAGCTCTGGGCCGTCTCCCGGATGGTCTCCACCAGGGCGAAGGTATCCTCCCCCTCGTAGTCGGCCTCCACCGTCAACACCATGCGGCTGTAGTTGTCCGACACCAGCTGGGCCAGGGTGTCCTCATCCAGGTAGGCCTCCGGGATTTCCTGGCCCACTGAGTCCACATAGGACAGGATGCTCTTTACCTCCGGAATGTCGTGAAGGGCATCGCTCAGCGCCCGCTGGGTGGCCAGGTCGCCGGTGGGCACCATCAGCACATAGGTGTCGCTCTTGCCGAACACCGCCTCGATGGCAGCGGTATCCTGGCCGTACTCGGTTTCCTCGCCGAAGATGTGGGAGGAACCGTAATAGTAGGAGTAGGAGTTGGCGTTGGCGGCCAGGAAGCTGGGGGCCATCACCACCAGGAACACCACCACCATGGGAATCATGATGCGGGTGACCACCCGGGCAAAGCCGTGAAAGTCCGGCATAAAGCTGCGGTGGCGAGCCTTGTCCAGCCACTTGCTGGTGGCCAGGATGAATACCGGCATGAAAAGGAACACCGTAATCAGGCTGATAGCCACCCCCTTCGCCAGCACCAGCCCCAGGTCCGGCCCCAGCTGGAACTCCATAAAGACCAGCGCCAGGAAGCCCAGCACCGTGGTCAGCCCGCTGGAGAGGATAGATGTGGTGGACTTGCACAGGGCCTCCACCATGGCCTCCTTCGTGTCCGGATGCTCCAGCTTGCACTCCTCGAACCGGTGAATCAGGAACACGGAATAGTCCAGGGAAACGGCCATTTGCAGCACCGGCCCCGCCGCGTTGGAGGCGAAGGAGATCTCGCCAAAAATCAGGTTCGTCCCCATATTGATGACCACCGCCACCAGCAGGCCCAGCAGCACCACCAACGGCTCCAGCCAGGAGGTGGTGGTCAGCATCAGGATGAGGAAAGCGAAAGCCACGCCCACCACCGTAATCATGGCGACCTCGCTCTCCGTGCTGCTGGTGGAGAGGGCAGTGGAGACGGCGTCGCCGGTCATGGCTCCGTCCTCCCCGATGACCGCCCGGATGGCGTTCACCGCCGCCACCAGGTTATCCTCATCCAGGGTAACGCTGAACAGGGCCGCGCCGTCCTGGTAGTAGGTCTCCACCGTGTCGGCGTCCAGCGTCTCGATGGGCTGAACGATGTCCACCGCGTCGTCCAGCCAAGTCACGCTGAGGACACCCTCGCAGGCGGCGATTTGCTCCTTATAATCCAGGGCCTCCGGAATGGTCACGTCCGGCACCATCACCCGGGCGTTGGGGATGCCGCCGGAGAACTCGTCTCCCATCACCTCCAGGGAGATGGTGGAGGCGGTGCCCTCCGGCAGATACTCTGACAGGTCGTAGTTGACGCCCACGCCTTCCATCAGGAAAAAGCAGATCACGGTGGCGAGCACAAAGACAGCCATGATTTTTTTGGGGTTGTTGACAACCCACCGGTAAAAGGCCCTCATCCCGTTTCCTCCTCCGTCTGGGGGCAGGCGGTCCCCGTCACCTGGAATGTACTGCGGCCGCTGGTCACCGTCAAGGTAAGCCCCTGGCAGTCCACCCGGCCCACGGCGGAAAAGACGACCTCCCTCGTCATGGCCCGTAGCCTGCCCCGGAGCGTGCAGGAGCCGTCTCGGTTCAGAATGCCTTCCACCGGTTCCGTCCTTCCCAAAATGGTCAGGCTGCCGGTCAGTTTCGGCCCGCCCAGCTCCAGCTCCATGGTGCCCTTCCGCACCCCTGTGGGCATTTTTACCTGAACCCGGTATTGATATCGCATTTGAGGCATAAAACTGCCCCCCTTCTTACACTTACTTTCATTATAAGGAGATAGCCTGCAAAAAGAAACGGTCAAATCACCCCCTTTGGGTAAAGTTCGCATTCAGAAATGCCTGTCCCTCTCCCGGACAGCTGTCCCACTTTCCTGTTGCAGGGAATGTAAAATCTATGTATAATAATAACAGGGGGTGCATGGCATGAAACAGGAGGACAAATCGCAGCATACGAAGCTGCTCTTTGCCGATGCGCTGAAGGGACTGCTGCAGCAGAAGCCGCTGACGAAAATCACGGTCAGCGAGCTGGTGACGGTCTGCGGGCTGAACCGGAAGACCTTTTACTATCACTTTATGGATATTTACGATTTGCTCCGGTGGATGCTGGAGCAGGAGGCCATAGAAGTGGTTCGGCAGTATGATTTGCTAACGGACTACGAGAAGGCAATCCGCTTCGTCATGGACTATATGTGGCGGAATGAAGCCATTTTACGGAACATCTGCCACAATGCGGGCCGCGACCAGCTGAAGAATTTCTTTTTCACTGATTTTGTGAACATATTCCAGCGGAGCATTGACGCGATTACGGAACAGGCGAACCTTTCTCTATCCGAAGCGTTTCTCCACTTTCAGAGTCACTTTTACGCGGAGGCCGCAGCCGGACTGATGGTGGAATGGCTTGAGAATGAAATCAAGCTGGAGCCGGAGCAGGCTGTGCTGTACATCTCCACCATCCTGCGGGCCTCTATCCCCGCCGTACTGCACACCGCCGACGGCATGGACGCTTTCCGGCAGGACAATGGATTC
>JAJPXL010000127.1 GCA_021205455.1 Clostridiales bacterium | reverse complement strand
GCAGGACGACCGCGCCAACGACCAGCACGCCGCCGACCACATAGAAGATGGTGGTACCCATGCCGCCGGTGGTGGGCAGGGAGGTGCCGGAGTTGTTTTCAACCTTCTCGGTCTGAGAAATGTTCACGGTTCCCTCAGTTTCGCTGGTGCCAGTGGTGGAGACAGTAACCGACACGCGGTTCTTCAGGACGTTGTAACCGGCAGGAGCCTGAGTCTCTTCCAGATAATAGGTCACATCAGCATCCAGGCCGAAAATAGTGGCATAACCAGCTTCAATCTCGGTCACATCGCCGTCCGGGTCAACAGTGTAAACGCCATCAGCACAGGAGAACGTGATAGCTTCGCCGCCGGTAGCAGAGGTGTACAGCTTGAACTTAGCGCCGGGCAGCTGGGTAGTGCCATCGGAGCCGTCAACCTTCTGGAGGTTAAAGCCATAGGTATAGACTGTCTCGGTGACAGTCTTACCGTCGGAGTTTTCAGTCCAAGTCTGCTTTACGGTATTGCCGTTAGCATAAGCAGCTTCGGTGTTGACGGTGGCGGTGTACTTGATTTCGATGGTAGCGTCAGCAGGATAGTTGTCAATCTTGGTGGGGTCATAGGACACGGTGATAACATTGTCCTTAACGGTCACAGAGATTACACCCTCATCAACGGACACAGTGTTGCCGGAAGCGTCCTTGATGGTGACGGTCACGCCAGTAGCGACGGGAGCAGTCAGGCCATCAGACAGAGTATCGGTGAAGGTGTAGTTTTCAATCTTGGTCTCGCCGTTATAAGCGGGAACGTTAGAAGTGATAGTGTAGGTCACGCTGTCGCCAATCTGAGCTTTGGTGTCAGAAACGGTCTTGTTCAGGTCACCGCCAGGGACTTGGTTCTTATCGACCACAGTGATGGTGTTAGTGGTAGTGGTGATGGTCACGGCAGAGCCAGTGGTGGTGGTGATGTAGTAGTAACCAGCGTCACCCACATTCAGAGTCAGGGAACCGCCGTTACCAGTGCCAGTAGCCGCGGCCACGGCACCAGTAGGAACAGAAGCGAAGACAGCGATAACATCAGCATCATCAACATCTTCATTGACAGTGACGTAATAGGTGGTGCTGCCCTCGCCAGCCTGGGTCAGGGTAAAGACGTCAGTGGCGGCGTTAACAGTGGAATACCACACGCTGCTGGAGTCGATGGTGTAGGAAACGGCGCTGCCACTTGCGGTGGCGTCAAAAATCTTGTAGGCGGTGTAAGTCTTATCGGTGGTGGTATTCTCGACCACGATGTTAGCCGCGAACGCAGTGCAGGTCAGGCCGAAGCACATGACCAGTGCCAGCAGGATGCCGGCAAATTTTTTCAGTTTGCTCATGTTTTTACTCCTTTACATACATAATTTGAGTTGGTGTGGGTGGATAGGTACGGGTATTTGCCTTGCCTGAAACGGCATCGGGGGACGGTCTCCCGCGTCGGAGCAAGCTCCATATCCCTCGCCCCGCCGCAAGCGGCAGGGCTCAGTCATTTCACTGCTCCTCCTTTCCCCACCAAACCCGCTATGCTGGGCTTTGGCGGGGGCCCCAATGGGGTATTAATTTTTCATTCCTCCTTCACCGTCTCAGGGTTTTATACAAGACGCAGGTATCGCCTCTGGCGTTCCCGCAGCTGTATACTATAATAATGTATGGCTCCCTGCCGCGACGCACGGGCCGTATTAGCGGTTTTCCGGCACCTGATATGGTTTGCTGATGTCGGTATCCCGCGCCCGGGGCGCGCCTGCCGCGGCTAATGAATCAGGGAGAGCTGATTCAGCGGCCAAATCCGCAGAATCACCTTGCCCACGATCTGGTCCACCTCAACGCAGCCGATGGCGCTGGAGCGGGAGTCAATGGAGGTGGCGCGGTTGTCGCCCATGACGAAGTAGCGGCTTTCCGGCACCTGATAGGGGTAGGTCAAATCCGTCTCACCAAGGGACTTCTCGGTGACATATGGCTCGTCCAGCAGCTCGTCATTGACGTAGACGTTGCCTTCCTCGTCGATGTCCACAATGTCCCCCGGGCCGGCGATGACCCGCTTTAAGAGCAGCTTGTTCTGGTAATAGAATCCCACCAGGTCGCCGGTGTCGAAGTCGCCGGACTTCACCAGGACGATCACGTCCCCGTCCTCCAGGGTGGGCTCCATGCTGGTGCCGGACACCTGTAAGACCGGCAGGAACATGGTGGCAATCAGCACCGCCACCGCCGCCACCACAATCAGGGCATACACCGTGGTGCGGAGGGTCTGCCGGTACCGCTGCTGATATTGCAGCCGCTCCCGCTCGGCGGCCACCTCCTCCTCCGAGGGGATGCCGGCCGGTTCTGGGATTTTCTGGTTCATGCGCCGTTCCTCCAAATTATCTGTGGCGTTCCGCCTGGGCCGCTGCGGGGTGCGGGCGGTCATTCCGCTCCGCGCTGGGCGGCGGCCAGCAGCTCGTCCGCCTTGCGCTGGGCCTGGGCCAGAATCTCCTCCGCGGTGCCGTTGGCCGCCTGAATGGAGGCCAGGTACTGCTGGGCGGCGCGCTCCGCATCCTCGAACACGTTGTTCAGGCTCAGGGCGGCCTCCGCGATGGAACCGGCGCGTTCCATCCGCAGGAGTTTATCGTCCAACCGGCGGTGAAGGTCCTCGTTCTCCGCCCGGAGGGCTCGCTCGTTCTGCTGTAAGGCGTAGATGATTTCAATCAGCTCAGTGCGGCTCATTTTACGAAGTTCTTTGTCCGCCATGTGCGCTCCTTGTCCGGCCGCCGGTAGGAGAGGTGCCTCTCCAGCCTTGGCTCCAGTATCAGCTGAAATTCGCCCTGCCCCCTGGGAATCACCTCAACGGTGATGGGGTTGGCCTCGCCCCAGGCGGGGGAGGCGGTGGCCAGGGCGTTCCACCGCTCGTAATAGGCCAGGAAGTCCTTGTGAAGGCAGTTCTCCGCCCGTCTGCGGACGGCGGCGGCCTCGTGCAGGGTCTTGAAGGTGCCCAGGCGATAGCCTCGGCCCTGGAACCGAATCTCGGCCCGATACTGACCCCGCACCATGTACACGCCCCGCACGCCGGTCTTGTTGTTCACCCGCAGCTTTTCGCTTTTCAGCAGGTCCACGGACGTACCCGCGACGTGGGTGAGGTAGCTGCTCAGCTTCTGCTCCGCTTCCCTCTTGCGGCAGCCGCAGCTAATCATGCGGCTGTACACCAAATCCTCGTAGGAGACATCCACTTCCCTGCCGCAGTCGCAGCGGCAATGCCAGACCACGGTGCTGTTGCGGTCCCGCTTCTCCGTGGGATAGAGGGCGGTGAGCATCCGGAAGCGCTGGCCGGTGATGTCCTTCGGCGGGTGGCCCCGCCGACGCCTGGGCGGCTGGACCGCCTCCGGCTCCGTGGGCCCCGCCTGACTGCAGAGGTCCCGCTCTGCTTCATCCGCCATACTGTCTCACGCTCCCTTCGGGGCCGCCTGCCCTCGTGCCGTTCCCACCGAAAACCTCCGCGGTTTGAAGGGCTTTCGGTTTTAGGCGCACTACTGCGCAGGTCATCCCCTTAGAGAGCGGCGTCCGGGCGGCCGATTCGCCCCCATGCTTATCGTGATTCATTCACATATCCTATTTTACTGTAATACCTCCGAGATGTCAACCTCCAATTTGGATTATTTACGGAGAAATTTGTAAAATCGTATGATTCGATTTTCTTAAGATTTTCTTAAATTTCGCAGGCGCGGCCTGTCCGGCCCGATGCGCGCCGCAGCGGAAACCGCAGGCTCCGCCGCGGCGCGCAGCCGTTCACTCACACTTGTTCGCGCAGTACAGCCTGCAATAGCCTTCGTTGAAACGGAAGGCAAAGAGAATCCCGTCCGTCTCGCTGTACTCCACCATGGAATAGTCGGGGATTTCACCGGTGTAGCTTCCGCCAACGGACCAGAGATAGATGCCGGCGTCGCCGTCCAGCTCCCGAATGGCCCCCATGTAGTTGGAGTAGAAGCCCGTTTCCACCTTCTCATACTCGGTGACTTCCATGGTGTCCTCGTCCACGCGGAGGCGCACCACGGACGAGGAGTCGGCGGTACCGGCCGCCACCTCGTCATTCGCGTTATTGAATATCATGTAGCTCCCGTCCTCCGTCACGATGATGGAGTGCTGCTTGGAAAAGAGCTGGTCTGCGGTGAGGCCGAACTCATCCTCCGAGCCGCCGAGAATCCAAATCAGCTCGCCCGTCTCCCGGCTCACCTTGAGGATGGAGTTGATGTTCCGGCAGGAAATGAGCAGGTTGCCGTCCTCGTCGATGTACATGGAGTTGAAGTGCATATAGTCATAGCAGGAATCGTTGGACTCCGACCAGGTCACCTCTGTCGTGGCGTACAGGAACTGCTCATAGTCCTGGCTGCAGAACTCCCACAGCACCTCGCCGTCCTGAACCTCCTGCACATACAGCACAGCGAGATAGGCGCTGTTGCCGTCCGCCGCCAGGTCCTCCGGAATGTCCTCCACTACCACGTCCTCATAGGCGGTCAGGATATAGTGGCCGTCGTCAATGTAAATGAAGCCGTGGGGGTCCACCATGCTTTCCTCCCCGTCGGCGGTCTGATAGTACAGCTCGTCGATGACGTTGTATTCCTCGTCCATCACGACCACACAGCCCGGATTGATGCCGGCGATGCCGCAGAAGGAGTTTTCCAGGTATTGCAGGTAGGTATAACGCACCTCCCCGTCGCTGTTATACACCTTGCGGAAGTCCAGGGCGTTGTCCCCGGTCTCCTTGTAGAAAATCAGGTTGCCGGAATTGTCCAGCTTGAAGATGTAGTTGACCTCCTCGTCGTAGGTGGAGAGGTAGAAGTCGCCGGCGGTCTGGGACTCCCCCTCCGTCGTGTAATCGCCAAAGGTGGAGGGCATCAGATTGACGGTATAGGTTCCGGCGCTGTCGCCGCCGGTGATCTCAATTTCAATGGTCTCCTCGCGGGTGATGGCGGTGATGTCGAGGAACACGGAATCCTCCAACTCCGCGCCGTTGACCGTGATCGTTTCCGTCCCCGCCCTGGAGGCGGTGACGGTAATGCCATCCTCCACGCTCAGCAGGTCGAGGTCAATGGCCCCGTCCTCCGTCAGCGTGATTGCATGGCCGTTGAAATAGAGCTCCGTCTCGCCAGACGTTTGGTCGGCGGCGCAGCCGGCGAGTGCGGCAACAAACGCCACCATGAGAAGCAGCAGGGATGTTCCAATGGATTTTCGTTTCATTTTGCGTTCTTTCCTCCTGACAAAAACAGTGCTGTGCCCTGTGGGCACCGCCCCGAACCTGGGGCCTTGAATGCAACTATTATACAGCGTTAAAACGGAAAAAGAAAGGCAAAACGGAAACCTTTACACTCTGTTCAAAATCAGCCCGCTCCCGCGGGGCGGCGGCGGACCCGCAGCGCCTCCCGCTGGACGGCGACTGTGCTGCGGGAAAAATCGGCACGGTTCCCACGCGGTCAATGCTGCGGTTCGGAGCGCGGCGCAGCGCAGGAACGCCAACGAGGACAAATCAGGGAAAGGGCACATCTGCGTACTGGGCCTGGATAAACTTCAAAAACTCCTCCGCCGCGTGGGAGAGCTGGCGGCTTTTATCCCAGATGAGGACGTAGGAGGCGGTCACCGACGGGTTTACCAGCCGCTTGATGCACACGGAGGAGTCCGTCCCGATGTTGGCGGAGGCCGGGTAGAGGGTGATGCCCACGTTCTGCCGGGTCAGCTCATAGGCGTTGAGCATATGGGACATCCGGCACCGGATTTTCAGCTGCTTCCCCGGGGCGGCGGCCCAGCCCTCGATCTCCTGCAGCCGGGATTCCCGGGAGGGAATGATCAGGTCGTACTCTACGACCCGCTGAAAATCCACCGTGTCCCCCGGCTCCCTGGCCAGGGGGCAGGCGTCCGGAATCATGGCGATCCACGGTTCCCTGTAGACGGGGACGGAGTAGACGCCCTCCGCATTATGCGGCTCCATGATGATGGCCAGCTCGCACAGCCCCTTCATCAGCCGGTTGAGCACGTCGTCGGAGTTGCCGTTCCAGAGGTTATAGGTGACGTGGGGGTTTTCCTTTTGGAAGCCCGCAATCCACTGGGAGAACAGCTTGGGGGCGTGCCCCTCCACCGAGGCCAGGTAGATGACGCCGTGGAGGCCGGTCTGCATCTCCCTGACATCCTCCTCGGACCGCCGCACCAGGTCCAGCATCCGGACGGCGTACTGCCGGAACACCTGCCCCTCGTCGGTCAGCTGAAGGGCGTGGGGCTTGCGGAGGAACAGCGTCACCCCCAGCTCCTCCTCCAGGTCCCTGATTTGGCGGCTCAGCGGCGGCTGCGCAATGCACAGCTTCTCCGCGGCCTTGGTAAAGCTCATCTCCTCCGCCACGGCCAGGAAATACCGAATATGTCGAAGCTCCATAAAACCCCTCCCTGTACGATACTCAAAAGGTATTGTGATGCGTTTATTATATGTATTTTACAAGCCGCTGTCAAGGCGTTATAATACAATCATCAAAAGAAACAAGACCTCAACCGCAACCTACATCAAAGGAGGCTATTGTCATGAAGAAGTTTTTTGCAGCCATAGAATCGTTCCTGGAACTGTACTTTGCCAGCTTCTCCATCACCTGCGTAAAGTAACACAGGGAAGGAAGCGCGCCGCCGGTCAGCAGCAAAACGCTGCTGACCGGCACACTTTTATATGTTAAAAAGCAGAAAGGGCTTCCGGCGCACGGTTTGTGCGCCGGAAGCCTTCGTTCCGTTTAGAGGGCTATTTCACAGCCCCTTTTCTTTTCCATGCAGCGCCTCTGCATCAATGTGGCATTTCAGCCCGACGGCCCACGCGGTCCCCTTCTTTGACGGGCACGCCTTCTCCGCATTTTTGGGGACCCTGGGGACATTGACGATGGCGGCGTCGACGATTGTGCCGCCCTTCATCATATGCCCGGTTTCCACCATGACCCGATCGATCGCGTCAAAAAACAGCTTGTTCAGGCCGTTCTCCTCCATCCGATGGCGAAACCTGCACAGGGTGGTTTCGTCGGGCACCGACTCTGTCATAAAGTCAATGCCGACGAATTTGCGCATGGAATAGCTGTCATAGATGGCGTCCTCCGTGGCCGGGTCAGACAGGTTGAACCAGATTTGCAGCAGGTACATCCGCAGCATCTTCTCGATGCCCACGGGCGGACGGCCGCGCCTGCCCTTTGGGTAATACGGCTCAATGACGCCGATCCACTCGTCCCAGGGGATGATCTCGTCCATGGTCTCCAGGAATTCCCCCCGCCGGGTTTTCTTCTTGCGGCAGCTGTATTCCATATCGGTGAACGTTTCCTGCCTCATCGCTTTACGCCTCCATTGTCTGGATTTCATACCCCTATTATAGCATATTTGGGGCCGGAACGGTAGCATTGATAAAACAAATTTCCCTAAAAAAGCGGCGTCCGCCAAACCGGACGGGTCCGTCACCGCGCAGGCAGAGCCGGTTTCCGTTCCGGAACGACGCCGACAATCCTCCGGTCAGCAAATTTTTTTCAAAAAACCGAAACTTTCAAAGTTCACACTGATGATTTTTCCTCACAAAGATGTTATAATAAAAAAGATACGAAATCCGGCAGGAATCGCACCACAGACGAGAGGACACAGGAGGAAATTTTATGTTGACCAAGGAACAGGCAGCCAAACTAATCGAAGCCGCCAACAAAGCGGGCTGGCAAATGAAGCCCGCCGCTGAGTTGAAAGAGAAGGTGCTAACCGGCGCGCTGCGCAGCTACGCCTCCGGCGTGCGCCGGGAGGACGTGCTCGCCGTCTATGACACCACCGTCTTTGGCGGTGGCAAGGCCGGTTTTCTGCTGACGGCGGAGGCGATTTATAACGACGTTTTCCCGCTTTTTCATAAGAAGGAGGGCGCCACCACCCGGCTCCCGCTGGAGGGGCTGAAAAGCATCCGGGCTGTGCCGGGAAACAAGTACGATCATATCGTCCGCTATCAGGACGGGAGCAGCGTCATCATCTACGTCTACGATGGGGACCGGGACGGCCTGCGGGCCCTGCTGAACGCCGCCATCCGGGTTGAGCAGGCGGCAGCCGAAGCAGAGAACGAAGCCGCGGAGGAAACGGAAGCCTCCCCGGTGCAGACCGCCCCGCCGGAACCCGAACCGAAGCAGACCGAGACAGAACAGCCGGACGAAACGGCCCGGCTGCTGGCGGAATATCAGGCCCGGCTGAACGAGATGGCCCAGACGGTCAAGGCAGCGGAGGAGGCCAAAGCCGCCGCCGAGGCCAGGGCCGCCGCCGCAGAAGCAGAGGCGAAAGTCAAAGCCGAAGCCGAAGCCGAAGCCAAAGCCAAGGTGGAAGCAGAAGCGAAAGCCAAAGCGGAGGCAGAGGCGAAAGCCAAGGCCGAAGCAGAAGCCAAAGCCGCCGCCGAGGCAAAAGCCGCCGCAGAAGCAAAGGCCGCCGCCGAGGCTAAAGCCAAGGCAGAGGCCGAAGCCAAAGCCGCCGCGGAAGCTAAAGCCGCCGCGGAAGCCAAAGCCAAGGCCGAAGCAGAAGCCAAAGCCGCCGCCGAAGCGGAGGTGAAAGCCAAGGTAGAGGCATCGTCCAAAACGCCCACCCCGGAGGAGCTTTGCCGGGCGGGTCTGGCGGCCTATCGGGAAAAGGACTATGTCCGGGCATTCCCTCTGCTGGAGCAGGCCGCCGGACTAGGACACAGCGAGGCGCAGTTCTACCTGGCCGTTTGCTACGACTATGGCCGGGGTGTGACCGAGAACAAGGCCAAGGCCGCCCACTGGTACGAGCAGGCCGCCGGGCAGGGTAGTGCGGCCGCCCAATTTAATGTGGGCCTCTGCTATGATAACGGCGAGGGTGTGGCCGAGGACAAGGTCAAGGCTGCTCAATGGTTCGAAAAGGCCGCCCGGCAGGGCCATGCAGCCGCCCAGTACAACCTGGGGGCCTGCTATGCTACCGGTGAAGGGCTGCCCCAGGACTATGTCAAGACGCTCTACTGGATGGAAAAGGCCGCCCAGCAGGGGTACAAACAGGCCCAGGCGCTGCTCCCGAAGCTCAAAGCCGCCGCCGAAGCCGCCGCCAAAGCCAAACAGCCCGCCCCGGCGGACAAGCCGGAGTCCGAGCTGACCAATGACGAGCGGAACGAGCGGGGCCTCGCCCTGTACCGGGCGGGGGACTATGAGGCCGCCTACCGGGTGCTTTCGCCCATCTGCCCCACCCGGCGGTTGAGGCTGGGCAACATGAAGTATCCCGCCGCCCAGGCTGCCATGGGCTGGATGTGTGAGAACGGCAGGGGAACGGACGTGAATGAATTCTTTGCGCTTCGGCATTATAGCTTCGCTGCCGATTGGGATGACCGGGGCGCTATGAAGGACTATCTGCGCCTTTACCGCAAGAAGCAGAAGCCCACTGACTCTGACGACGAGAATGCCCTGCGCTACGCCCAGACCCTGGCCGACGCCGGGGACGCGGAGGCCAAAGCCATGCTGCCCCAGCTGCAAAAGAAGGCCCAGGAGGCCGAGGCCCGGAACGCCTATGACGAGGCCGTGAAGCACTACCAGGCGGAGGAATATGAACAGGCGG
>JAJPXL010000120.1 GCA_021205455.1 Clostridiales bacterium | reverse complement strand
TCGAAAAAAACAGTAGGGGCGGCCCTTGGCCGCCCGCCCGTTTTCTCCTTAGATAAGGTTCTTTGAAGGAAATACGGTTTTGCCCTCCCGGCGGGGTGGTTGCTGCTTAGACAATGTTTTTGAAGGAAATACGGCTTTGCCCTTGCCAGGGCATGGCTTACTTTTCTCGCTCTGCCGAGAAAAGTAACAAAAGAGGGCAGCTTAAGGGGGAGCTTCGGGGCTCCTCCGTTATCAGAAACTTTAAGGCACTACCTACTCCTATATATGACGGCCGGATTTTTGACCTCGGCAAAAACCAAAACCCCTGGCGGGAAACCCGCCAGGGGCCAAGGAGGAAGCAATCAGCATCTGTTTTGAGGTTTGGGAAGCATCTCATTCAGGCAAAACAGACCTGACAGGTGGATATTGTCCGCGGGAAAGGGGTCGCCGCCCTTACTCTTCAGAGGACTTCTTGCGATAGTTCCGAATCAGCACGACTTCCCAGGCAACCATGGCCAGGCCAATCAGCACATCGATGGCAATCATCACCTTAATCCAGGTTTCCGTGCCGGGGTTCAGATTCTCATCGTAGTAGGCGCGGGAGTTCACCGTTGTGTACAGGATGTTGTGGCACGCGGTGCGCATGGCCTGTACGGAGGTGGCAGAGGTCTGGTCATCCACATTGTTCGTCTCACTCTCGAAGGGGGGAGCATCAGGTCGGTGCCGTTGCGCATCATGCGGTCGGCGTCCTGGTAGCCGAAGCCGCCCCACATATCGCTGACGACCATGCCCTGGAAGCCCCACTCATCCCGGAGGACGGTGTTCAGCAGGGCGGAGTCGGCCTGCGCGGGGGTGGTGCCGATGAAGTTGTAAGAGGACATGACCGCGTCCGCGCCGCCGTCCTTGATGGTGATTTCGAAGGACTTCAGATAGATCTCACGGATGGACTGCTCGTTGGCCCAGGTGAAGAGCTGGTTGTAACGGTTGGTCTCCTGGTCGTTCAGGGCGAAGTGCTTCACATAGGAGTAGACGCCCTTGGACTCCGCGCCCTGGGCTGCGGCAGCCGCGGTGTAGCCGGACAGCACCGAGTCCTCAGAGTAGTACTCGAAGTTACGGCCTGCAAAGGCGGAGCGGTGGATGTTGACCGCCGGCGCATACCAGCCGGAGACGCCCATCTCATCCGCCATGGTGCCAATGCTCTCGCCGAAGTCATAGGCCAGGTCCTTATTCCAGGTGCAGGCGATCATCACTGCGGCGGGGAAGCCGATGGAGCTTTCAGAGGTAAAGTTGTTGTTGATGGAGGCGGGGCCGTCGCAGTCGATGGTCTGCACCTTGCCGATGCTGTCCACGGCCGCGGTGGAGTAGCCGCCGTTGGCAATCAGGGTGTTCATATCGCTGACGGTCAGCTCGTCCAGCAGGTCGTCCCACAGCGGGTCGTCATAGTCCAGCCCCACCAGGTCCACCAGCTCCACGCCGTTGTCCGCGCCGGTGGTGGGCATTTCGTCGCTGTCGTCATTGTAATCCTCAGGGTCATAGTTGCTGTTGTTGATATACTGCGCCTTCAAATCCTCATCCAGCTCATAGTTGGTGGGGGCGGCGGTCGCCTCGTCATAGTTGGCAAAGCCGTCGGCGCGGGAGAGGTAGGTCACATCGCCCTCGGCGTCAGAGAACTGCACCGTTGCGGCGGTGGAATCGGAGGAGCGGGGGTTATCCTCATCGTACACGATGGTCTCGTCCACGGTGTAGGTCTGGGAATCCAGCACCGTGTGGGCGTCAGAGTTGATGGAGATCTCATAGTCGCCGGCCTCCAGCACATAGCAGCCATAGCCGTAGGTGTCGAAAGAAACCATGTCCTCTACGTCAAAGCTGATGGTGATGGTCTGGGAGTCGCCCGGCTGGAGCTCGTCGGTCTTGGCGTATTCCACCAGGTTGGCGGACGCCTTCTCGATGCCGCCGTTGGTATAGGGCGGGTTGTAGTAGACCTCGACCACGTCCTTGCCGGCCACGTCGCCGGTGTTGGTCACGGTCACGTCAAAGGTGATGACGCCGTCCTCCACCGTCATGGTCCCCATCTCCTGCGTAAAGGTGGTGTAGCTCAGGCCGTAGCCGAAGGGATATTGTACCGTGGTATCGTAATCGATCAGCCCCTCATCGTCTGCCGTCTCATAGAACTTGTAGCCCACATAGATGCCTTCCACATAGTTGACGAAGGTGGGGGAGGAGTCGCCGCTGCTGCTGGAGGCGGTGTACTCGGTCATGTTGGTGTAGACGTAGTTGCCAAAGTTATTGAACGTGGGGGTGGTGGTCAGGTCATAGACGATGGTGTCCGCCGTCTTGCCGGAGGGGTTGACGGTGCCGTTCAGGATTTCGCCCAGGGCGGTGAAGCCTTCCTGACCTGCGCCGGGGCAGAGGATGACGGATTGAATGGAGTCATAGTCGTCCACCCAGCCCAGCTCCATCATGTTGGAGGAGTTGATGATGACGATGACGTTGTCAAAGGTGGTGGCGACCCGGTCGATCAGCTCCAGCTCACGGTTGGAGGGCTCCAGGTAGGTCTTGGAGGCGTCGGTGTCGTCGCTCTGGGTGGTGCAGTCCTCGGTGTAGCTGGTGGGCAGGTCGGCGCCCTCGCCGCCGCAGCGGGAGAGGACGATCACGGCGGTGTCGGAGAACTCCTCTGCGCTCTCGAAGATCCCCGCCTCGTCATATTCCTCCATGGTGGGTTCGGGAATCGTCCAGTCCTGTTCAAACATTCCGATTTCGGGACGGTCGGTCCGCCACTCGGTGTAGAAGTCGGAGATGGTGGTGTTCAGCTCAAATCCGGCGGCCTCCAGCGACTCCAGAATGTCCACCGTGTCATAGTTGGCGGAGATGGAGCCGGAGCCCGTGCCGCCGTAGACCGGATTGGTGGAGGACCAGCCGAACACGTTCAGCTTGGTGCCGGACTCCAGGGGCAGCGCGCTGTCCTCGTTTTTCAGCAGGACAATGCCTTCCTCTGCCAGCTCCACATTCAGCTCGGTGGCGCTTTCGATGGATGCTTCACTGATGGTGCCGTTGTTGTCGCCCAGGACCAGGTTGACCATCGTGTAGACGGGGCCGGTCAGAATCAGGTTGACCACAATGCACAGCGTGACGATGATTGCGATGGTGGCCTCGCCGCGGATGATCTTCTTCTTTTTCTTCTCCATTTTACGGCAGAAGACCATGGCAACGATGGCCACAACCAATACGATTGCAAACGCAATCAGATAGGGTGCGCATGAGTTCAGGACGGTATAGACGTCGTCCATGTTAATACTTAGCATATACTTTCCTCCTTAAATGTGGGCACGAAACAGCCAGCTCCAAATTCACCTCCCTCTTGTTCCCTGATAACGCCGCATATGCGGCGGCCTGTATTGCTGTGCCCTGTTTATGTAAAGTTTTATAACATTTTCTCTTTTGTAATACAACATCTTGAGGACATTCAACGATATTGCGTGCAGAACGACGTTTTTTTGCGTTTTAACTGCGCTGTACGAAAAAAAGCCGTTGTTCGTCCCGGGACGAACAACGGCTTTTGCGACTCTATCATATTGTGTAAGGTTCACTCCTCCTGCAGCGCCAGGTAGGCCTGCTTGACCTCCTCCAGCTTGCTGCGCCCAACGGGGAGGGCCAGGCCATCCAGCAGAATCACCTGCGTGTAGGAGATGCGCTGTATGGCGGTGTGATTCACCAGATAGCCCTTGTGGATGCGGAGAAAACCATAGGATTTCAGCTGGAGCTCCAGCTGGTTCATTGTGGACTTAATGCGATACGGCTCCGTGCGCTGCGTCGTATAGACCAGCTGCTCATTGCGGCTGCCTTCGATGTACCGAATCTGGTCGCACCTCAGAATGAGCGGGGCGTTCCCGGCGGGCAGCTCCACATACACGGCTTTCGACCTGTTGGCGCAGGTTTGCAGGTAAAGCTGCACCACAGCGGAAATATCGTTGAAGAAATTGCTCTTGCGGACAAAGCCCAGGGGCTGCACCTGGAAGGATTCAAAGACCCGACTCTCACATTCAGAGACGTAGATGATTTGAACCTCCTTGTCCCGCTCCCGAATCCTTTTGCCCACCTGGATTCCGTCCAGCTCCGGCATATCGATGTCCAGCAGCACGATTTGAAACTGCTCCCGCTCCATCTGGTCCAGCAGCGCGCTGCCGGAGTGGAAGCGGTGGAGCTTCGGCTCCAGGCCCTGGGCGCGGAAGGCGGACTCCACCGCACCGGCAATGATGGGCAGCGCCGCATGATCGTCATCACACAGCGCGATGTTCAGCTTCATGTTCGTTCGCCTCCATATCCAGCATGACCTTCGCCACAAAGCACCCGTCCTTCAGGGTGAAGGCGGCAGCGCCGTTGTGCTTCCGGGCCAGCCGGGACACAATGCGGGTGCCATAGCCGTGCAGGTCGGTGTTTCCCTTGGTGGTGCGCAGGCCATCCCCCTGCCGCTCCAGCACCGTCTTGTCCGTGTCGTTCCGGCAGAGGATGTAAAGGTAGCTCTTTTGGGGATAGATTTTCAGCTGTATCCCGGCCTTTGCGACGCCTTTTCCCTGTAGACGCTGACATTCCTCAATGGCGTTGTCCATCAGGTTGGCAAGAATGCCGCACAAATCATCCGTGCCGATGGGGAGCACCGGAGGCACCACCAGCTGATGCTCCACCGGGATATGCGCCCGTCTGGCCTTGGAGAATTCCATGTTCAGGATATTGTTCATGTCCCGATTGCCGCAGTCCACATAGGAGAGCTGCTCCGGAAGCTGCTCCGACACCTGGATAAAGTAGCTGCGCAGGTCCTCATCCCGGTGCTCGTCCAGCAGAATCCGCATATAGGCATACTGATTTTTCAGGTCGTGGCGGATGCTGCGCAAATCGTCCAGCGTGCTCTCCGTCATCTGGGTCAGCTCCCGCTCCCGGCTGAGCCGCTGCTTCTCCGTTTGCAGGGTGATGACCTCATCCTGCTCCTTGCACATGGTATACATGGACCAAATCGCCATCAATATCATCAGCAGGACGCAGCAATGGGCGACGGTGAGAAAAATCGTGAAGCGCACATCGACCTGAAACCACAGGGCGTTTAAGACAATCAGCGCCAGTATCGTCAGGTTGCCGGCCAGAAGGAGCGCGATGCCGCTGGACGGTACGGCCTGAAATTCGGAGAATTGAAAGCGGTCCAGAAAAAACGCCAGAGGAATCAGCGTCAGCGTGATGCCGCAGCGAACGGCCCCTTCCAGCGCGCTTGCGTCGATATACGCGCTGAGCAGGAGGCTGCACTGGCCGGCAATCGATACGATGCAGCAGGTCCCCGCGAACATGGCGCTGCCCACCATCAATCTGACCTTCTGATTCGCCTGATAGCAGACCAGCAAATAAATGCCCAAAAGGAACCCCATCAGCAGGCATTCCACCAGAATCCAGAAGTCGCCATAGGGGCTGATCTGCACCGCCCCGTACAGCAGCCAATAGAGCAGGATGTGAAACAGGACGATTACAAGAAGCTCGATCAGCGGCTGCGGCTTCCTTTCCTGCAGGAGCTTCCTCCCGTGGCAGAGCAGCACCCAGGACGCCGTAATAGCAGTGTACTCCGCAATGGTTACCGCATTGAAGGATATGGAATTGTCCATCCGTCACACCCGCCTTCTGAACACAAAGGGATACTGCACCAGGATACGCCGTCTCGCCAGGCAAAACGGAGCAGACAGTTTGCAGGGATTTCTTTCCAGCAGTTCCATAAAAGGACACTTTATTGCAATTTTATCACCTGTATTGGCACTTGTCAAGCAGGCCTGCCAACTCTGGACGTTGCCGCCAAGGGCAGCGAAACTCTATGGCCGCGTCACAGCCATAAAAACCGGCAGGAACCGCCACAGCGGTTCCTGCCCCGTAATCAGCTTAGAAAGGTCAGCTCAGAAACTCCATCGGGTCCACATAGTCCCCGTCCAGCAGCACCGCAAAGTGCAGGAAACCGTCCCCGCCGATGGTCTCGCCGCCGGCGGTCTCCCCCACTGCGCCGATCACGTCGCCGGCGGACACCTGATCCCCGGCGGAGACGGCGGTGGTCTCCTCCAGGTTGCCGTACACCGTGGTGTAGCCGTCGCCGCAGTCAATGGTCACAGTGGTGCCCAGCACCGCGTCCTGCCGGACGCTGACCACCTGCCCGCTCCAGGCCGCCACCACGTCATCCCCCACCTCGGCGGACAGGTCCACGCCGTTGTGGGTGCGCCAGTCCTCCAGCGCTTCGTTATAGGTCAGCGTGTCCGAGGAGAAGGCGGCCACCACGCTGCCAGGAACAGGATATTGCATTGTTTGGTGCAGGTTATCCACCGTTTCCACAGCTGTTTCCACAACTTCATTTTTGGAAGAACTGTCTTCCTCGCCGGTTTCCTCCGCTGTGGCGGTCTCCGTGGCCGTGGCGGTGGATTCTTCCGCGGCGTCCTGCTCTGCCTCGTCCTGGGTGGCTGCGCTGTCAGAGACGGCGGAAGCGGTGATTTCCTCCTCTGCGGCGTCGGAGGGCTGGGTCTCCTCCTGGGCAGCGCTGTCCTCCTGGGCCAGCTCCTCCTGCTCCGGAGGCGCGTCCTCTTCCTCCTGGGCGACCGTCACCGTCACTGAGCCGGACGCGGCCTCAGCCATGCTGTCTGTGGCCAGCTGCATCGTCTGCCAGAGATACCAGCCGGACACTCCTATGGCGCCTATGCACAGCACCAGCACCATGTAGAAGCCCTTGCCGCTGAAAAACGCGCCTGCCTTCTGCCAAAAAGTCTTTTTGTTCATTCTTATGACCTCCGTTGAAAGTACCGTCGGGTCGGCCCGGCGGCGGGACAGGGGCTGTCCCTGTGTGCAGTATGGACGGTCAGGAAGGAAAGTATTCACAGCGCTGCAAAATTTTGCCGCCGCTCCCCGCTGGACGGGCGTTTTGGGAACATCTGATTTTCTGTTGGGAGGAGGCCGCTGTTCTTTGCAAAACAGTAGGGGCGCACAGTGTGAGGCTGCCCGTTTGCTCCTTAGATATGGTTCTTGGAAGGAACTACCGCTTTGCCCTCCCGGCGGGGCTGCTCTCCTTAGATATGGTTCCTGGAAGGAACTGCCGTATTTGCCCTCCCGGCGGGCCCCATTTCTTGTCCCGCCAAGAAATGGGGGAAAGAAAGCGGCTTAAGGGGGAGCTTCGGGGCCTCGCTCCCCCTTAAGAAACCCCCTCTTATCCCGCTGGGCTTCGCGTTGTCTATTCTATAAGTGGTCTATCTCGTTAGAGACGATGTGACTTGATAACTGGTGAGACTGCCGCCCCCGGCGGCTGGGGACGATTGTCGCCTCATCCCTCGCCTACGGCGGGATGGGCGGCAATTCTATCATCCGACGATGGATAACATCTGTCTGTACCGAAAGGTTTTAGCTCCTGATGAAAAGCAAATAATGAACCAATGTTTTCGGATTTAGGAGTAATGACGTATTCTCACAGCAAGATTTCAGCAACCAAAGGGCAACAAAATTGCCGCCACGTTCCGCCCCAGCGGAACGGGTGGCAATCGTATCCAGCCGCCATAGGCGGCAGCTTTGGTGCGTATCAAGTTACATCGTCTGTTGCCTGATAAACCACGAAAAAGACGAGACAAGGCGCAAGCCGGCTGCCTGATACGGGGAGATTCTTAAGAGGGGGCCACAGGTCCCCCTCTTAAGCCGCCCTCTTTTGCTACTTTTCTCGGCGGAGCGAGAAAAGTAGGCCATGCCCTGGCAAGGGCAAAAACGGTATTTCCTTTGAAGAACCATATCTAAGGAGAACAGCCCCGCCCGGAAGGCAAACACGGTAGTTCCTTCAAAGAACCATATCTAAGGAACGCCCCCCGAAAGCAACATGAGCCGCGCCCTACGGGCGCGGCTCATGGTTTCGCGTTACAGTTACAGGCTGCTCTTCGCCAGCGTCACCAGCTGGGAGAAGACGGCCTTATCGTTGACGGCCAGCTCGGCCAGGATCTTCCGGTCGATCTGCACCTGGGCCTGCTTCAGGCCGTGGATAAAGGTGGAATAGTTGATGCCGTTCTGCTTGCAGGCGGCGCTGATGCGGGTGATCCACAGGCGGCGGAAGTCACGCTTCTTCAGGCGGCGGCCCGTGTAAGCGTACATGGCGGACTTCATCACGGCCTGGTTGGCCATCTTGTAATGCTTGCTCTTGGAGCCCCAATAGCCCTTGGCCAGCTTCAGAACCTTATTCCTTCTTTTGCGCGTCATCATTGCGCGTTTTACTCTTGCCATTGTCGTTAGCCTCCTGTCGCTCGATTATTTGTAAGGGATCATTTCGCGGATGGTGGCGCTGTTGGTCACGTCCGCATAGGCGCCGCTGCGCAGGCCTCTCTTACGTTTGGTGCTCTTCTTGGTCAGGATATGGCTGGCGTAGGCATGAGAACGCTTCACCTTGCCGTTCTTAGTCAGGTTGAATCTCTTCTTCGCACCGCTGTGCGTCTTCATCTTAGGCATAATTGAGAACTCCTTTCGCCTTTCGGCGCTGATTGTCGCGCCGAACCCCCGGCCTATGCCGGCCTGGGTTATTTTTGCGCATCCTTCTTCCCGGCAGTCTTCTTGCCGGCGTCCTTGGCGGGCCTCGGTGACAGCATCATAGACATATGACGGCCATCCAGAATCGGCTTTTTGTCCATCACCGCGACCTCGCTGCTCTCCTCGGCAAAGCGCAGGAGGAGGTTCTCGCCGATATCCGTATGGGCCATCTCACGGCCACGGAAACGGACGGTCACCTTCACCCGGTTGCCCTCTGCCAGGAACTTTGCGGCGTTGCGCAGCTTCGTATTGAAGTCGCCCACGTCGATGCCGGGGGACATACGGATCTCCTTGATTTCCACAACGTGCTGATTCTTTTTCGCTTCCTTCTCCCGCTTCTGCTGCTCAAAACGGAACTTGCCGTAATCCATGACCTTGCAGACGGGAGGGGTGGCCTTCGGGGAAATCATCACAAGATCCATGCCGGCCTTCTGGGCTTCGTCATAGGCGGCCCGGGAGGACATAATGCCCATCTGCTGGCCAGTTGCGGAAATCAGGCGGACTTCCTTTTCGTGAATTTCCTCATTGATCTTATAATCCATGCTGCTGATACTGACACCTCCAAAGAATGATAAAACGGATGCCGAAACGGCACCCGCACACACACAACAGACAGACCCCACGCATCCCGTGGAGCGATCGCATTTGTAAACCACCGTGCCGCTGCACGGAAGGTGAGGAGGGCGGAAACCGTTCCTGCTTTATTGTCCAACCGTTATTATAGCACAGTATTCCGGATTGTCAACTGTTTTTTTTGCCCTTTGTATGAAAATAAAGTTTTCGGTCAATGGTACCAAAGAAGCCCCTCAGTCAGCTTCGCCGTCAAGCGGCTGTTCCGCTGCGCTCCCTACCCCTTCAGGGCAATGTCATCAACTTAAAAAGGCAATCTATCCTGGGTTGAAGGGAATAACGCAGCCGTACAGTCAGATGTTATCCACCACTGGACTATAAAATTGCACGTTCCGCCCGCCATGGGCGAGGGCGGAACGTGCAATCGTCGCCAGCCGCCATAGGCGGCAGTCTCAGCAGTTATCAAGTTACATCGTCTCTGACGGGATAGACCACCTGATTGAGGGACAAG